>JBIQLO010000203.1:0-6906 GCA_044464175.1 Planctomycetaceae bacterium
TCGGCGGGGATGGGGGTTTGGGCCGCGGCGGGGGAGGGGGGGAGGGCGGGGTCGTGGAAGAGGATGGTGCGGCAGCCGGCGGCGCGGCCGGCGGCGATGTCGCGAGGGGCGTCGCCGATCATCCAGCTTTGGCGCAGGTCCAGGTTCATGGCTCCGGCGGCGCGCAGGAGCATGCCGGGTTGGGGTTTGCGCAGGTCGCTCTCCCGCCGGTATTGTTCCAGGGGGGCATCGGGGTGGTAGGGGCAGTATTCGTGGCGGTCGATCAGGGCGTCGGGGTTGGCCTGGCGGAGCAATCGGTCCATGCGGGCATTGACGGCGGCGACGGCGGCCTCATCAAAATAGCCGCGGGCCACGCCGCTCTGGTTGCTGCAGGTGACGATGGCAAAGCCGAGCTGGCGGAGGCGGGCGATGCTGTCGGCCGCGCCGGGCATCAGGCGGACCTGGTCGGGATCGCCGAGGTAGGCATCGGCGATGATGAGAGTGTTATCACGGTCGAAGAAGACGGCCGGTCGTTGTCCGTTGTCCGTGGTCCGTGGTCCGGAGATGCCCGCATGCGGACCACGGACCACGGACAACGGGCCACGGTTTTCACTCATGCCACCACCGGTTTGGGCAGGGGGGCCTTGAGGTCGCGGGTCGGGCGCTCTTCCGCACCGGCGGCCACGGTCTTTTGGGCGATCTTGTCCTGAAGGCGCATGATCCCTTCCATCAGGGCCTCGGGGCGGGGGGGGCAGCCGGGGACATAGACATCGACCGGGACGACCAGGTCCACACCCTTGACGACATGGTAGCCCCACTTGAAGTAGGGGCCGCCGCCGATGGTGCAGGCGCCCATGGCGATGACGTACTTGGGGTCGGGCATCTGGTCGTAGAGGCGTTTGATGCGGTCGGCCATTTTGTAGGTGACGGTGCCGGCGACAATCATGAGATCGCTCTGGCGGGGCGTGGCGCGGAAGGCGCCGGCGCCGAAGCGGTCCAGGTCAAAGCGGCTGGCGCCGACAGCCATCATCTCGATGGCGCAGCAGGCCAGGCCGAACGTCATGGGCCAGAGCGAATTCTTGCGTCCCCAGTTGAGGAAGAAATCGAGGCTGGTGACGATGAGGCCTTCTTCAAAACGGTTTTCGATCCACGGCATAACACTTTGATTATTGCCCGGTGGGAAGGCAATTGCCAGTGAGGGGGATTGGCCGAGGGTCGCCGGGAAGGGGGGAGCGTCGGAAATGTTTGGTTTTTGGTTACATATTGGTCGTGGTTCCCCTGCCGACGATGGGAGCGCCTCCTTCCCGGCTTCCCCGGCAAGTTCGGGCGAAGGGGCGGACGGAAATGACAGAGTTGTAAGGTAAAACGGGCAGGGGGAATTCTGGTTTTGGCCGATGCGCTTGCACTTTACACCTTCTTGCCTCCCGGCATACACTGGAGGCGGTCCTGTCTCTCACGGATGCGCGGCGGATCAAGACTGCATCAGGCGCAGTGGAGGTCTCGATGGATTTGAGAGGTTGGGTCCAGGAAGTGGATGCAGCGCGCGGCGGGGCGTCGCCGCCATTCTGGCGGACGCCTCGCGGGGCCTTTGTTCTCAGCGGTGCGATTAGCCTGGGTTTATTTGTGGTCGATGGGGTGCTGCCGCGCGGCGCGACGGTGGCGATCGGGTATTGCGCGGTGCCGGTCATCGCGGCCGGGGCAAGGTCGCGGTATTTCCTGTTGAGCATGACCGTTCTCTGCACGGTCCTGACCTGGATCGCCTCCTTCCTGGAGCCGGAAGGATATGCCGGATGGGGCGCGGCGTTTGACCGGGTGATGGTCACGGGGGTGTTGTGGTCCACGTTCCTCCTGGTCCTGCGGCGGGCGGTGCTGATGCAGCGGGAGATGGCGCTCCGGAATGCCAAGCGGGAACTGGAGCGATCCAACGAGGAGTTGTCGAAGTTCGCGTCGGTGGTCGCCCATGACCTGCGGGCGCCGCTGAACACGATCGGCCTGCTCATGCAGTTGCTCTCCAGTTCCAACTGCATCCAGACCGACCCCCAGTGCGCCGCGGATGTGGATTCGATCCAGACGGAACTGGGCCAAATGAACGACTTCATTCAGAGCCTGCTGGTGTATGGGCGCGTGGGATCGGGAGAGCTCCGGCTGCGCGAGTGCGACTGCTCGGCCATCCTGTGCGATGTGCGGCGGCGGCTGCGGGCGGACCTGGAGCGAAGCGGCGCGGAGATTTCAAACGATCCGCTGCCGGTCATCCGGGCCGACCCGACGCTGATCGCCGAGCTGTTTCAGAACCTGATCGAAAACGGCGTCAAATACCGGGGGGAGGCAGCGCCGCGCATTCATGTTTCGGCCTCGCCGAGGGGGGATGGATGGGCCATTTCGGTGCGCGACAACGGCATCGGCATTCGGCCGGAGGATCTGGCGCGGATTTTCGAGCCGTTCCAGCAGGTTGCCACCGGCGAAGGGCGGGGGCATGGCGCGGGTCTGGGCTTGGCCACCTGCCGGCAGATCGTGGCGCGCCATGGGGGGCGGATCTGGGCCGAGTCCAGGTTGGGGGAGGGGACGGTCATCACGTTCACGATCCGCGCGGAGGCGATGGGCGCGGCCGAGGGCGGGGGCCAGCGCCAAATCCAGCCGGCGGCGTGAGGGGGAGGGAGAAGATAATTTGTTCGTCCCCCCAATTTCTTCGCCGTTGGTGCTGCGGCCAAGAGAGTCAGGAAACACAGGCGGGAAGCCTGTACTACGGTTTCAAAAGAGGCTGAAGAGGAGGTAGGCGAAGGGGGCGGCGAAGAGGGGGCTGTCGATGATGTCGAGGATGCCGCCGAAGCCGGGGACGAGGTGCCCGGAGTCCTTCACTTCGGCGTCGCGTTTCATGAGGCTTTCCAGGAGGTCGCCGACCTGGCCGCTGAGGCCGATCAGGACGCCGAAGAGGAGCCCCTTCCACCAGAGCATCCGGTCCATGCCGATGGAGAAAAGCCAGCCGACGATGCCGCTGGTGATCAGGCCGCAGGCCAGGCCTTCCCAGGTTTTGCCGGGGCTGAGCCAGCGGATGAGTTTGTGTCGGCCCAGGGCCTTGCCGCCGAAATAGGCCCCGATGTCGGTCGATTTGACGACCAGGAGAATCATCAAAATGGTGCCGGTGGTGCCGGCCATCCAGTCGCTGGGGCCGGAGATGAATTCCGGGCGGCGGACCTTGACGCGCAGGGCCATGAGGAACCAGCTCAGGCCCCCCAGGTAGAGGGTGGCCAGGACGGTGCCGGCCATGCGGACGATGGCCTCCTGGGGCTGGCGAGCCCAGGCCCGGCGCAGGGCGGCAAAGAGCATGACAAAGACGATGATGAAGGCGAGGGTGGAGGCGGCGATGAGTTGGAAGCGGGGGAATTGCGTCAGGAAGGCATGGAGTGCCAGCAGGCCGGAACCGGCGATGGCGATGAAGCGGTAGGGGCGGACGTTTTCGGCCGTCAGGAGCCGGGCCAGCTCGAGGGTGGCGATCGGGAGCATGAAGAGCATGAGGGCCAGGATGCCGATCCCTCCGACGCCGGTGCGCTTCTGGAGGTACCAGTCGAGCCAGAGGACCACGCCCAGGGCGATGAGCATCAGCGGGCCGAAGGTCAGACGGTTGCGCAATGAAGAATCCATGGGCGTGGGGGCGTTTGGGGTGCTGGGTGGTGAGTGCGGGGTGCTGAGGGGCGAAGGATCGGCCGCCTCCGGGCTCAGTCGCTCGGGTTGAAGATCAGGCATATTGGCCTCCCGTGCCGGCGCCGCCGCGGGAAGCGCGGGCGGACTCGCGCTCTTTGGCGATGCGGGCTTCATACCCGCCGGCGCGGTAGGCTTCCAGGGGGTTGGGGTCGAGGTTTTTTCGCTTGCGCCATTCGGCCAGCATGGGACGCACGTCGGTGGAGAAGGCATCCTTCAGGAGCATCTCGGCCCCGACCACATCCATGCGGGCCTGGGCGTCACGGAGCTTGTCGCGGTCCACGAGACAGGCCTTGGCGTAGAGTTCCTGGGCGGTGACGACGGTCTGAATCATCGCCTCGATCTTGGGCTTGAGGTTGTGGGACTGGTCCACCATGTAGGCGATTTGCGAGACATCGCGCCCGTGCCACTCGGCCGCGTTGCGGATTTCGTGGAAGATGCGGAAGACGGCGTAGGGGTCGATGCTGCCGAGGGTCAGGTCGTCATCGGCGTATTTGCGGTCGTTGAAATGGAACCCGCCGAGCATCTCCTCATCCAGCAGGAAGGCGACGATCTGTTCGATGTTGGTTCCCTGAAGGTGGTGGCCGGTGTCGACCAGCACCTTGGCGCGGTCGCCGGCGTCGCGGGCGAAGATGTAGGCCATGCCCCAGTCGGCGATGTCAGTGTGGTAGAAGGCCGGCTCGAACGGCTTGTATTCGACGAGCATGGTCATGTCTTCGGGCATGGCCTCGTGCCACTGGCGCAGCGCGCCGTGCATGCGGCGCTTGCGGGTGGCGATGTCATCCTGGCCGGGATAGTTGGTGCCGTCGGCGAACCAGAGGCTCAGGCAATTGGAGCCGACGGCCTGGGCGAGGTTGATCGAGTCGATGACGTGGCGGTGGGCGGCGTGCTGGGCGCGTTCGTTGGGGCTGGTGACGGAGCCGAATTTGTAAATCTGGTCCTGAAAGAGGTTAGGGTTGATGGCGCCGATGCGGATGCCGTTGTCTTGGGCGACCTGGGCGGTCTGGCGGGCGTCCACGCCCTCGGTGAAATCCCAGAGGACATGCACCGCGACGGTGGGGCAGCAGCCGGTGTATTTGTGGACGATGCCGGCGTCGGCCAGTTTTTCCTCGATCGTGGCGGCGGCGGCCGGCTGGAGGAACTTGCCGAAGCGCGTGCCGGTGTCGGCATAGCCCCAGCTTGGCGTTTCCACCTTGAACTCATCCAGAAGGGAAAAGAGTTGATCGGTGTTCATGGGGGATAGCATAGTCCATTGGCGGCGGCTTGCCAGTTGGGGATGGGGCTCAAGGCGGGGAGAGCTTTCGCTGGTGGCGGATGTGGAGGACGGCCAGGGCGGTTCCGGCCAGGGCGCCGAGGTAGCCGCCCAGGTGGATTCCGTAGACGCTCATGAAGCGGCGCGGGCGGAACTCATCGTGGAGGAGCATCTGGCGGAAATCCTCGGACCAGCGGGCGGGCCAGCCGGCGTAGCCCAGGAGCCCCAGGACCGCGGCGGCCACGACGGCACAGGCGAAAATCAGGGCCAGGTGTCCGGCCAGGCGCGGATAGGAGAGTTGGGGGCGCCGGCCGGGGTTGTTGGCCAGCAGCAGGGCGACCCCGATGAGCAGGCCGGCGGTCCATGTGGCCTTCATGCCGACCTTGGCGACTTCCCAGCGCAGGCCGGGAGCGGGGGGCGCGGCCGGACCGAGCCGCTGGGCCAGCCCTTTGCCGTAGTAGAAATACTCCCAGCTGATGGAGCAGGTGAGCTGGTCGTTGAGCGCGCCGTAGATCAGGGCGGCGGCGACGGCGGCGGCCAGGAAGGCGTATTCCTTCCACCGGCGGCCCTGGCGGCCGTGGCGGTAGAGGTCGATGCACCCCAGGAGGGCGAAGAAAGCCGCGCCCAGGGCGATGCGGGCTGCCAGCCCGGCGTCGGTGTTGAACCACCAGTGCCACATGGCGTTGATTTTCGCCGAAGCAAGGGAGTGGTGCCAGGGAGGAGATGATAAATCGTTGGGGTGGCTTTAGCCGCCGTCATGCGTTGGCGGGATAGCCCCCCTGCGGCGATTTGGTTGAAAGAGCGGGCCGCTGCGCATACCTTGGCAGACCGTCAAGACGATCAGAAGGAGCCACAATGCCGCAGATTCGCCCGTTTGCCGGGATTCATTACGCCGTTTCCGCCGAGCTGGATTTCTCCAGGGTGATCGCCCCGCCCTACGATGTGCTGGATGAGCAGGGGAAGCGGCAGCTCCAGGGGCGGCATCCCAACAACATCGTCACGGTCGATCTGCCGTTCACGCCGCCCAAGTCGGTCGGGCCGGATGAGGTGTATGAAAAGGCGGACATCACGCTCCAGTCGTGGCTGAACGCGGGGATTCTCAAGCGCGACGCCCGCCCGGCGATCTATCCGTACACGCAGAGTTTCCAGCACGGGGGGCGCACGTTCCATCGCCGGGGGCTGATCGCGCTGGTGAAGCTCTCGCCGTTCGGCAAGGGGGAGGTCGTGCCGCATGAGAAGACCTACCAGGGACCGATCGAGGACCGGCTGAAGCTGATGCAGGCGACGGGTGTGCAGCTGTCGCCGATTTTCGGCCTGTTCAACGACCCGCGCAACGAGGTGACGTCGCTGCTCTATTCGAAGCTGGGCCGGCCGATGCTCTCGGGGAAGCTCGATGGGGTGCAGAACGACCTGTGGACGGTGAAAGAGGCCGATGTGGAAAATATGGTGATTGACGCGCTGAAGGACCGGCCGGTTTACATCGCCGACGGGCATCACCGCTACACGACCGCGCTGGCGTACCAGAAGCTCGTGGCCCAGGAAAACGGGGGAACCCTGCCGCCGAACCATCCGGCCAACTGGTGCATGTTCGTGCTGGTAGGGATGCAGGATCCGGGGCTGCTGATCCTCCCCACGCACCGGCTGATCGGGGGGTTGCACAACTTCAGCATCGATGCGCTGCGCCAGGCGGTGGCGGGGGTGTTCGAGGTGGTCCCGGCGCCGCAGTCGCCGGAGCAACTGGATCAACTGGCGCATCAGTTGCCCAACGAGCCGGCGCACACGTTCGGGCTGTTCGACGGGGTGGGGCGCAAGGCGTACCTGCTGCGGTGCAAACAGGGTGATCCGCTGGCCAAGCTGGAGCCGGGGCAGAGCCCGGCATGGCGGGGTCTGGATGTGGCGATCCTTCAGCGCTACCTGCTGGAGACGGCGATCGCGCCGGCCTTTGGCGGCGGGGCGGAGCCGACGCGGGGGTACACGGC
>JBIQLO010000204.1:0-6902 GCA_044464175.1 Planctomycetaceae bacterium
GGGCCGACCGGATCGGCGGCCTGCTGATGTACGGGATTCCCAATTTCAAGCTGGAAAAGCGGATCGTCGATCGCCGAGTCAAGCTGCTGGAGGCCGAGGGGATCACCTTCCAACCCAACGCCAACGTCGGCTTCAACGTGCCGGTGGAACAGCTTCGCAAGGAATTCGACGCCATCGTCCTGTGCGGCGGTTCCACGCTGGCGCGCGACCTGAAGGTGCCTGGGCGCGAGTTGAACGGCATCCATCTGGCCATGGAATACCTCCCCCAGCAGAACAAGCACAATATGGGAGATGAGGTGCCCAACCAGATCACCGCCAAGGGCAAGCACGTCATCATCCTGGGCGGCGGCGATACCGGGGCCGACTGCCTGGGCACCGCTCACCGCCAAGGCGCCAAGAGCGTCCATCAATTTGAATTGCTGCCCCGTCCGCCGGAGGGGCGCACGCCCGATATGCCCTGGCCGTACTGGCCGATGATCTACCGCGTCAGCTCCGCTCACGAAGAGGGCGGCGAGCGCGATTTCGCCCTGAACACCCAGCGATTCAGTGGGGATGAGCAGGGGAACGTCAAAAAGCTCCATGCCGTGCGCCTGGAATGGGAAATGAACGGCTCGCGCCCGACGAAGATGAAGGAAATCCCCGGCAGCGATTTCGAGATCGACTGCGACCTGTGTCTGCTGGCGCTGGGGTTTGTCCATCCAGAGCACCCCGGCCCGATTGAGCAGCTGGGGCTTGCCACGGACGCCCGCGGCAACGTCGTGGCCGATCCCAATTACATGACCAATGTCCCGGGCGTCTTCGCCGCCGGAGACATGCGCCGGGGCCAGTCCCTGGTGGTCTGGGCGATCAGCGAAGGCCGACAGGCCGCGCGCGGGGTCGATGCGTTCCTGATGGGCCACAGCGACCTGCCGGCGTTGAAGCTGTTTTAATGCTGTGGGCCGGGTGGTTGGCCCCGCGGGCCGCCTGGAAGATGACGGCCCTGGCAGGGCTATTCATAGATTCTGTCCCGGATTTTCCATGCGCAAAGGACTTTTCCTCCTGCTGCTGATCCTGGGCCTGCGGCCCGCCTTTGCCCAGACGGCTCCGCCCGACCATCCCAGGACTCAGAATCTGGTCATCGTCACGCTCGACGGCTTCCGGTGGCAGGAGCTCTATCGCGGGGCGGATCAGGAGCTGCTGGAGAACAAGAAATTCACCCCAAACGCCGAGGCGACCCGCAAAGCCTTCTGGGCCGACACCCCCCAGGCACGGCGTCAAAAGCTGCTTCCCTTTTTCTGGGGCACGCTGGCCAAAAAGGGGCGACTCTATGGCAACCGTGATCTGGGCAACCGGGTGAATGCGAAAAACCCCTTCTGGTTCTCCTATCCCGGCTACAACGAAATCTTCACCGGCTATCCTGACCCGCGCATCAATTCCAACAGCTACCCGGATAATCCCAACACCAATGTGCTGGAGTTTCTAAATCAGCAATCCGCCTTTAACGGCAAGGTGGCGGCATTCACCACATGGTCGGCTTTTCCCCGCATCCTGAACGAATCCCGCAGCGACATCCCGGTCAATGCAGGATACGAAGCCTTCGAAGCGAATCCGCACAACCGCCCACTCAGCGAAACGCAGCAGGCGATAAACGGCATTCAGCAGCATCTGATCCGCCCGAAGGGCGGCCGCTTGGATGCCCTTACCTATGCCCAGGCCAGAGCATACATGGAACTAAACCACCCGCGAGTCCTGTACATTGCCTTCGGCCAGACCGACCACTTCGCGCATGCCGGGCATTATGGTCTATATCTGGAAGCCGCCCATCATAGCGCCCAGATGATCGGCGAACTCTGGGAGGCATTGCAGGCCGACCCGCACTACAAGGGGACCACCACCCTCTTCATCACCACAGACCACGGACGCGGCCTTGGCGATCAATGGACCAGTCACGGCAAGCGTATTGCCCACGCCGACGAAATCTGGTTCGCCGTGATCGGCCCGGACACCCCGCCGCTGGGGGAGATGAAGGCCAACCAGCAGTGGTATCAGAACCAGTTTGCCCGGACGCTGGCGGCTTTCTTGGGGTATTCCTTCAAATCGCCTCACCCCACGGGCGAGCCGATTCCATTGGTGAATGACAACTGACCCTCCATCCCGTCGATTCGTGGTCCTTCGCCACGAGGGGGTGGCCGAGCCGCATTTTGATCTGCTGATCGAATCCCGCCCGGAAGGTCTTCTGGAGACGTGGCGCAGCCTTGTCTGGCCCATTGATGAGAAAACGCCGCTGGTGCATTTGCCCCCCCACCGCCGGGTTTACCTTGACTATGAGGGTCCCATCTCCAATGATCGGGGCAGCGTGCGGCGGGTCGAATCGGGCCGGTGCGCGGTGGAAGTCGATTCCAACGGGCGATGGATCATTGAGGCCCGATCGGATCGACGCGAATTTTCGCTAATGCTGGCTCCCGCGGGGGAGCCCGACTGGATTGGGCAGCAGAATAGCAGGCAATAGAAAGGAGGCCGGTGCCCTCTGCCTCGTCTTTCTACTGCATACCACCTACTGCCTACTACGCCCATGCTCGGTATCGCCCCCTATCTCTGGCGTATGGTTCCAGCCAATCCGATTCTGCTGCGCGTGGTGGAGATTGGTTCCAAGCGCAAGCGGGACCTGATTATCCGCTGGGGCTATCTGGGACTGCTGATTCTTCTGGTAGTGCTGTCGCTGGTGGGCGGGCAGGGAACGCTGGCCTCGGCGGGGCTGAGTGAGCTGGCGCAGATCAGCGGGCGCATTTTTCAGCGCATGAGCTATCTTCAGCTTGCCCTGGTCGCCCTGCTGGCCCCCATCTTCACCGCCGGCGCCATCACCCAGGAGAAGGACAGCCAGACCTACGACATTCTCCTGTCCACGCCGCTGACCAACGGGCAGATCGTCCTGGGCTCCTTGCTCAGCCGCCTCTTTTTTGTCATCGCCCTGCTGCTCAGCGGCATTCCCATCTTCGCCATCACACAGATTTTCGGGGGTGTTGCCCTCCGCGACATCGCCCTGGCCTTCGGCATCGCCGCCGCCACCGCCTTCATCACCGGCGCCCTGGCCATGGCAATTGCCACTTTCGGTGTCGGGACGCGCCGCACCATCTTCAGCTTCTATCTGTTCATCGTCGCCTACCTGGCCGGGCTCTATCTCCTGGACGGGCTTTCGTTTCTGCATCCGGCCGGCGCGGGCGGCTCGCCGCTGCGCACAAGCTGGCTCACCGGCATCAACCCATTCCTGGCATTGCAGACTCTGTTCGGGCGAGATTACCTTCCTCCCACCCTCGGCGAGTTGCCGGCGGCTCTGCGCCATTGGCCATTGCGCTGGTACTGGACCCATCCGGCAGGCTTTTACATTGTCTTTATGTTTCTGCTCAGCGCGGTGATGGTGATCCCATCCATCCTGCTGCTCCGCCGCATTGCCCAGTCGAGTGTCTCTCTCCGCACCGCCCTGGCACAGAAGCTCCACCTGGTGCACGCTGACCGTACCCGTGCTCCTCGGCCCGTCTGGAGCAACCCCATCGCATGGCGCGAGGCCAAGACCAAGTCGTCGGTCGCGCGATCCTTCCTGCTGCGTTATGGATTCATCACCGCCGGGGTTATCGTGGCGATCATCCTGGTATGGTTCTACGCCGCCAAAGTGCCCGGTGGACGTTATCTCACCGCCAACAGCTACAATGCGTCAAAACATGAATTGACGGTCTATCAGGGTGACGGACCCGCCACCACCTATCGTCTGGCCTCGGAGGTGGAGGTGAAGGTGGACGGACAGAAAGTGGACGTTTCCGCCCTCCAGCGCGATTACGCGGTGCGCGGGGAAATGTCGATTCTTAAGACCCCGGCCGGCCCGATGATTACCGGCCTGACTCTGGGCGAGCCAATTCGCCGTCTCCCGACGCCCACCGCCAGGCAGCTTCTGCTGGGGCTGATCACCGTCGAATTCGCCGCGATCCTCCTGATTGTCACCAATGCCGCGGCCTCCACCGTCACACGTGAACGGGAGGATGGCACGCTCGATCTGCTGCTCAGCACCCCCATCACCAGCCGCTATTACATCTGGGGCAAGCTTCGGGGTCTGGTCAGTTATATCCTGCCGCTGGTCGCGGTGCCCGCCTTCAGTGCGCTGCTGTTCGTGGCGGCCGATTTCTTCGAGTGGATCGGCAGCGGCAATCCTTCCGTCCAGTGGCTGGTTTTTCCCGAAGCGGTGCTGCTGCTGCCGGGGGTGCTGGTGATTGTCGCGGCGTTGGGGGCGATGGTCGGAATGCAGATGTCGCTCCGCTGTCGCACGACCGTCGCGGCCGTCATGGGAAGCGTGGGGATCATGCTCGGATTCTGCGCGGTGCTGGGATGGTGCGGCTTTGGAGCCCTGACTGCCCGGGCGATGGATGGCCCGTTTCCGCTGGTCGTGGGCAGCCTCAGCCCCTTCACCGTCATTTCCCTCATGGTGGACCCGATCCAATTTGGCGGCCGCTATTTTCTGAACCCGGACGCCATCGGGCAGTGGCGACTGATTCTCTTTGTCTTCAGCTGGGCCGCCATCGGTCTGTATGCCCTGATCGTCTGGTCGATGTACAAGTCGATGGTGAAGAATTTTGACATGACGATTCGCCGGCAGGGATAACACAGGAATTGGGCTTTTCAGCGCGCTTCTTTGCTGTTTCAATGGAATCGGAAGGGGCAACGATCATGAAGCGAGCAATTTCCATGCTTCTGTTCTGCCTGGTCGCCGCCCTGCCGCTATCGGGAGCCGCGGCGGTGCATGAGGTGCGCGTGCCTCTACAGCAGGGGCGGCTGACGGTGGGTACGCTTAGCCGGGGGCTGGCCCGGGTGATGCATGCGCCGGGGCTGGAGATCGATTCCAATGCCTCCATCGACCTGAGCGGAGTGCGGGGGATGCTCTGGATCAAGGCGTTCAATGCCGCCTTGGGCGATGGGTGTCGGATTGAAGCGGCCTCGGACGCACTGGTGTTGAGCGCCGATCCGCAGAAGCTGCCCCGGTCACTGGGGAGTGTGAAGGAAGCGATCCGGCTCTTTACGGCCGCTGCCGCGCCGGAAGCAACGGCCGCACAGCGGCGGCAGTACGGGCTACATCTTCCCTCCCAACTTTCGGCCGACCGACCGCTGGTGGTCCTGGTGCATGGACTGGACTGCGATGGATCCGACTGGAGTGCCATGGCGGAACTGCTGGAGCGGGCGAATTACCAGGTGGCCTATTTCCGGTACCCCAACGATGAATCCGTGGTTCAGAGCTCAAATGAGTTTGCCCGGCAGATGGTGGCCCTGCGGCAGGCGCATCCCAAACTGACGGTGGATGTCGTCACGCATTCCATGGGAGGGCTGGTGGCCCGGGGATACATCGAAGGGAATCGGTATGAAGGGGGCATTCGGCATCTGGTCCTGATCGCGCCGCCAAATCATGGCTCAACCTGGGCGATGTTTCGGCTCCTGCTGGAGGTGCATGAACATTATGAACTCTGGCGGCACAACCCGCAGTGGCACTGGACCTGGATGATTACGGATGGCCTGGGGGAGGCCGGAAGCGACCTGATGCCAGGCAGCCGGCTATTGGCCTCTTTGAACGATGGTCCCCGTCGCCAGGGAGTCCGGTATACCATTATCGCTGGCAGCCACACACCGTGGCAGAAATGGGAGAGGCGTAGTCTGAATGCCATCGCCAAGGGGGTACCCGATTCCATCGAGAACTGGTGGGGCATCCGTCAGGGGCTGGGGCAGATCCGCCGTTGGAGCAGCGCAATCAAGCAGCACAACGGCCAAAGTGACGGCGTGGTTTCAATCCAGAGTGCTCGGCTGCCCGGCGTGAGCGATGTCGTTGTTTTGCCGGTGGACCATGAGGCGTTGTATTGCGGCACGGGCGGACCACCGGCCGCCTGGCCGGTGGTCGCGGATCGTTTGGGGCGGTGACATCCTCAAATTACACGGTTTCGGCGGGGGCAAAAAGCGAGTCGTGCTCCACTTCCACCTGTTCGGCCAGAAGCAGGGCGCGGGTTTGATGATCCAGGCCCACGGGGTGGAATTCGACTTCGTAGGCGACATTGGGTGCAAACCAGGTGCTGCGCACCACGCCGAGTTCACCCCGGCACAACGCCAGTTCAGGCAGGTCCTGAGTGAGGCGGACAAAATCATTCACAATCGGCTGTCGCATGGCGTCCTCCGTAACAGCAGGGAAAATGATGAGGCGGAATGGCCCGCTCCCCACGGCACATCCAACGCTGAAATGGAGTATGCCTCTTCCTAAATGAATAGGCAACCCTAAAATTGTTAAAGTTTTCCCGGACCCCCTAATTTGCATGATTGGAACCCTTGGACACTTTCGACAACGCCTGCTGAGGTGGTATGACGCCCACAAGCGAGACCTTCCCTGGCGGCGGCTGGCTTTGGGTTCGGACTATCCCGACCCCTATCACGTCCTGGTCAGCGAAGCGATGCTTCAGCAGACTCAGGTGGCGACGGTGGTCGATTATTTCCACCGCTTCCTGGAGCGATTCCCAACGGTCCAGGCTTTGGCGGAGGCGGATGAGCAGGCCGTGCTGCGATGGTGGCAGGGATTGGGTTATTACTCCCGGGCCCGGAACCTGCGGGCGGCGGCCAAGCGGATTATGGAGTCGTTTGGGGGTGAGATCCCGCCAACCGGGGAGCAACTGCTGAGTTTGCCGGGCGTGGGACGGTATACGGCCGGGGCGGTCGCTTCAATCGCCTTCGGCCAGCGCGTGCCCATCCTGGACGGAAACGTGACGCGCGTGCTATGCCGGGTCGATGGGATTGAAACAGACCCGCGCCAGACGGAGACACAGCGGCTCTTGTGGCGGCGGGCGGAGGAAATCCTGCCGGCCAGGCGGGTTGGGGACTTCAACTCGGCCCTGATGGAACTGGGGGCA
>JBIQLO010000205.1:0-6890 GCA_044464175.1 Planctomycetaceae bacterium
CGCAGTATGCTGCGGGCCTTTGGGCGGCCCGGCCTCCCTTGCGCCAACTGGTCCGCAGCGTACTGCGGACCCTACAACTTTCTTTCCCTCCGGGACGTCTTTTTTCCGCTCCGGCGCTTCTTTTTTTTGCTCTGAGACGTCTTTTTTCTCCTCCGGCCCGCGCGGCGGGGGAAATTTGATGAACCACGAAGGCACGAAGACTCGAAGAAGTGGTAGGGTCCGCAGTCCCCTGCGGACCACTCGGCGCAAGAAAGGTCTGGTGGTCCGCACGGGGTGCGGACCCTACACCGCTAACGCCCCTGCAATCCAAAATCCAAAATTCCCCTTCGTGCCTTCGTGTCTTCGTGGTTATTCAGGCCCCCAGCCCCCCAAACAACCAATAACAAATAACAAATACCCCCATCTTGCCATTCGGGCGATCCGGCCGATAATGCCATAGAGCCGTATTCGTATGCCTTTGGTCCGAACCAACCTCAATCCCCCGCCCCAGGGGGAGGCGCCGGGCGATGACCTGAAGCGCATTCTCCACCTGGAGGTGCCGGTCATCGTCAAGCTGGCCCAGCGCCGGCTGACCCTCTCGGAGGTGATGCGCTTCGGCGTGGGGGCGATCATCGAGTTTTCCAAGAGCAGCGAGGAGCCGCTGGAATTGCTCATCAACAACAAGCCGATCGCCCTGGGGGATGCGGTGAAGGTGGGGGAGAACTTCGGCCTGCGCCTCACCCAGATCGGGGACGTCCGCGAGCTGATCGCCGCCCTGGGGCCCCAGCGGCGGTGAGTCATGGTAAATGGAAAAGGGGAATCCGGGCCTTCCCATTTTCCATTGACGCTCACACCACCTCCGCCCCCTCCGGTTTGGCCGGTTCGGGGGGCAGCGGGTTGTCCACCGGCTCATCCCCCATCATCCGGTCCACCTGGCTGTTGAGCTCGGCCCCGATCAGCAGCACCACCGAGTCGATGTAGAACAGCAGCAGCAGCACCGCCACCCCCCCGACGGTGCCGTAGGTTTCGTTGTAGCGCCCGAACTTGTCGATGTAGACGCGAAAGAGAATCCCCAAAAGAATCCAGACCGCCACGCAGAAGATCGCCCCCGGGGCGATCACATGCTTGCGCGGCTTGTTCATGTGCGGGCCGTAGTAGTAGAGGATCGCCACCACCCCGACCAGCAGCGCCAGGGCGATGATGTAGCGCAGGACCTCCCAGACGATCAAAAAGGGCAGGAGGTAGTGGAGCGCCGGGTGCTTGTTCAGCCACCACTGCAGGAACTTGGTGATGAGCGTCCCGATCGGCAGGAGGATCAGCACCGCCAGGATCATGACGGCGATGATGACGGTCAGCACGATCGCCAGGAGGCGCTGGCGGATGAAGGAGCGCGGGTGCTTCACCTCGTAGGCGATGTCCAAGGCGCTGATCGTGGCGTTCATCCCCCCGCTGGCCCCCCAGATGGTGACGATCAGCCCGATGCTGAAGAGCCCGGCCGGGGGGTTGTTCAGCAGCTGGTCCACCTTGGGCCCGATGTTGGCCCAGAGGGTGTCGGCGGCGGTATGGGGCAGCTGGTAGACCGCCCAGGCCGTCCAGTGCTTGGCCGACGCCTTCCAGCTGTCGGGCAGGTAGGGGACCAGGGCCATGAGCATCAGGAAGAAGGGAAAGATCGCAAAGAGCCAGGAGTAGGCCGTGGCCGAGGCCCAGGTGAAGACGTTGTCGCCGCTGGTCTCGTTCCAGACGCTCAGGAGGAATTTCCAGACGCCCTGTTTTTTGACCGCCGTCGAAAAGTCGCGCCATCGAGCCATGGCGGCATTGTGCCGGGAGCCGGGGCCTTTTGTCTACGCCCTTCCTGGCATGGATCGCTTGTGGCTTGTTATTTGTTACTTGCGGGCTTCTGACCAATAAAAGGGAATTTGGCGAGCAACCCGCAACCAGTGACCAGTGACCCTGCCCATTGGACAAGAGGCCCACCCCGCCGTATTCTCGCCCTCCAACACAACAGGAGTTTCACATGCCACGCATCGTCGTTCTGGGCACCGCCCACGGCCACATTTTCGGCCTCGCCGACAACGCCCGCCAGAGTCCCGGCCACGAGCTGATCGGGGTGTACGACAACGATCCCGAGCGCCTCAAGAGCGCGGCGGCCAAGATGCAGATCAAACCGCTGAATACCCTGGAGGAGGCGCTGGCCGCCCGCCCCGACCTGGCCCTGATCGGCGCCGTCCCCTCCGACCGGGTCGACCTGGCCGAGGCGGCCGTCTCGGCCGGGGCGTCGGTCCTGGTGGACAAGCCCCTGGCCCTGAGCTTCGAGGCCCTGGAGCGGCTCCAGGCGGCCGTCCGCCGCACCGGACGGACCATCTCCGTCTTCTATCCCTACCGCGGCTACCCCGAAACCCTGGCCATCCGCCGCCTCGTGCGCGAGGGGCGCATCGGCAAGATCGTGCGCATCCTGGCCACCGGCCCCCACATGCTCAACGCCGCCACCCGCCCCGCCTGGCACTGGACCCGCCGCGACAACGGCGGCATCCTCATCGACATCGGCTCCCACTATCTGGATGCGTGCAACTGGCTCACCGGCGAATATCCCGCCGAGATCAGCGCCGCCCATGTGAACCTGGACAACCCCGAGCATCCGGAATTCCAGGATTTCGGCCACGCCCGCCTGGTCTATCCCAGCGGGGCGACGGCCTACATCGAGGTGGACTGGTTCAGCCCCGCCACAGCGGGGTATGATACCCGCTTCTGGGTGCAGGGGACGGCCGGTAAAATCGAGCTGCGCCTGGGGAAGGAGCCCTCGCTGCGCCTCTGGACCGAATCGGTCGCCGGGGAGGCGATCGAGGTGACCGAAACCGAGAGCGGCGCCCAGTGGACCACCCGGCTCATCGCCGAACTGGCCGCCGGCCGCCCCGGCGACATCCCCCAGCAGGATGTGTGGGATGCCTCGCGGCTTTCGCTCCAGGCGTTTGAATCGGCCGAGACCCGCAAGGTGCTTCGCTGCCGCCCCTGAGGAGGGGCCGGCGGCGGCAACGAACGACAGGAGGTTTTTTCGTGGCTCAACCGACGCAGTTAGCCCAGCGGCTGGATCAGGTCCGTCAGCGCATCGCCGACGCCTGCGCCAAGGCCCGGCGTGACCCGCGCGAGGTGACGCTGGTGGCGGTCACCAAGAACGCCGCCCCCGAGCAGATCCGCCAGATCATTCAGCTGGGCGTGGGGGACCTGGGCGAAAGCCGCGTGCAGGTCCTCACCCAGCGGGCCGCCCAGCTCAACGAGTTTTACCAGCGCAAGCGCACCTTCGGCGAGGCGGGGCTCCCCCCCCAGCTCCGCTGGCACATGATCGGGCACCTGCAGCGCAACAAGGTCAAGCCGATCCTCCCCCTGGTGAGCCTGATCCACAGCGTCGACAGCCTCCGCCTGGCCGAGGAGATCGAGCAGCAGGCGGCCAAACTCGACCATCCCATCCCCGTGCTGCTGCAGGTCAACGCCGGCGAGGAGCCCAGCAAGTCCGGCGTGGCGGTCGGGGCGGCCATCCACCTGGCCGAGCAGATCGACTCCATGGCCCACCTGCAGCTCATGGGCCTGATGACCATGGCGCCCCGGTTGGACGAGCCGGACAAGGCCCGCCCCGTCTTCGCCCGCGCCCGGGAGATTTTCGAGGAGATGCGCTGGCACAAGATCGGCGGAAACCGCCTGCGCCACCTGAGCATGGGCATGAGCGGCGATTTCGAGGCCGCCATCGCCGAGGGGTCGACCATGGTCCGCATCGGCAGCCTGCTCTTTGGCGACTCCGTAGGGTCCGATTCAGCGGAAACGGTTACCTGATCGCTGGGAAAAATAACCGGGTCCGCTGAAGCGGACCCTACGCCTCATGCATCTTCCCCCCATCGACCTGTTCAACGTCTTCCGCTACCTCCTGGGCACGGTGGCGACGATCTACGCCACGGTCGTGCTGCTCCAGTCGATGTGGGACTGGTACATCTGGCTGGCCGGAAGCGATAAATATATGGCGCTGCTGCGGCGTTATGTGATCGTCCACGCCCTGCGGCTGCGGTTCAAGACGTTCTGGGGCGATCTGATCATCAGCCTGTTGCTGTGCGTGGTCTTTTTGATTCTCTGTTACGGCCACGCGATTATCTTTGCGATTCACGCGACGTTGCATGGCGCATAAGCCCTCCCATTCCGAACCGCTCAAGGCGCTGCCCGGCGCCGCGGCCCCGGCGCGCGCCGACGGGGGGGAACGAAACCTCCCGGCCGTGCGCCAACTGCCCGACCTGCCCCGTGAGGAACTGGAGGAACTGGCCGAGCAACTGGGGCTCGACCCCCGCGCCTACCGCTCGCGGCAATACCTCATCGCCGCCATTCACGACCGCCGCCAGATGATCGCCGAGATGGACCGGGACGCCATGCTCGACGTCATCCGCTGGGGCAACCGGGTCGTGGCCATGAACGCCAGCCGCGAGCAGATCGCCCAGGAGATCGTCCGCATCCCCTCCATGCGCTTCGCCGGCCTCTCCCAGCGCGGGCTGGCGGTGCTGGGCAAACTCCGCGGCCTGGAGGTCGGCCCGGATGAGCCGGTGCCCGTGCTGATCCGCCGCCTCAAAAAGCAGGAGGGGGTCTTCACTCGCCTCAAGCGCAAGCGCCGGGCCATGATGGGCTCGCTCATCTCGAAAATGGTCGGTGAGCAGCCTGCTCAGACCCCGCCCACACCCCTGCTCCCCGGGTCGGAGGAGGCCGCCCCGCCCCCGCGCGGCGCCAGCGTCAAGGAGGAGATCGAGGATGTCGGCGTCATCCGCGGCATCACCGGCCGGATCAAAAAGACCGCCGACAGCTACCTCAACCAGAAGCTCGACGAAATCGAGGCCCGCATCGACCGCAAACTGGATGAGATCGACCGCCGTCTGGTCGAGTGGCGCGACAAGGAAATCGCCAACCGCATCCGCATCCTCAAAATCACCCTCTGGGCCAGCGTCATCGTCGCCGCCCTCTCGCTGCTCTACTCCTACATCAAGGTCTACTTCTACCCCCACATGTAGGGTCCGCCCCGCGGACCATTTGCCGGTTCAGACGGCGGAGCATATGCCAAAACCCACCCGGTGTCCGTAACGATCTTTCAAACCTTTTGAAGATCGGGATAATTCCAATTGATGCCTCTATTTTCATGGCCCAAATCCACACGGGGGCAGATCGGCATGGCGCTGCTTCATGTTGCGATGTTGGTCTTGCCGATATATCTCGCCTGGGGACACGATGGCCCACCGGCGGATAAAGCTTTCTGGCTGATTTTGAGCTACTTTATTGAAATTGCCGTCTTTGGCTTGATCGAAATGTTCATCGCCGCTCTCAAATCGTATGGTCCGCCCCGCGGACCGTTCGCCGCTGGCCATCCACCGGCGACCGATCCGCAGGGCCAACCCCATGCGACTCTCCATTCAATATTCATAATTCGTAATTTATAATTCCTCCTACCCCCGCGGCCGCACCGTCAACTCCATCTTCTCCGTGCGCCGGATGATCGTCAGCGGCATGTCGCGGTCGGCGCGCTCTTCGGTCAGCAGCCGCTGCAGGTCATCGATGTCCGCCACCGGCTGCCCGTCCAGCGCGATGATGAGATCGCCGTCCCTCAATCCCGCCTCCCGGGCCGGGCTGTGCGGCTCGGTGCCGGTGACAAAGACGCCCCCCTCGGCCGACAGGTCGAAGTGGCGCACGATCCGCCGGTGCAGCGGCACGCTCTGTCCGGCGATGCCCAGGTAAGCCCGCCGGATTTTCCCATCCCGGATCAGCCGCACCGCCACGAACTGCGCCGTCGCCGCCGGAACGGCAAAGCAGATCCCCTGCGCCGGCAGGATGATCGCCGTATTCACCCCGATCACCTCGCCGCTGCTGTTGACCAGCGGCCCGCCGCTGTTGCCCGGGTTCAGCGCTGCATCCGTCTGGATCACGTTGTCGATCATCCGTCCCGTGCGCGAGCGCATCGAGCGCCCCAGCGCGCTGACGATCCCCGCCGTCACCGTCGTCTGAAACCCGTACGGGTTGCCGATGGCGATGGCGATCTGCCCCACCTGAATCGCGCCCGAGTCGGCGAACGCCACCGGCACCAGTCTCGCGGCATCGGCGTCCACGCGGATGACGGCCAGGTCGGTCGCCGGGTCATCCCCCACGAGCCTCGCCGGAAAGCGTCCGCCGTCGGTGAAGGTCACGTCGATCGAGGTCGCCTCATGCACCACGTGGCTGTTAGTCAGAATGAACCCATCGTGCGTAAAGACGAACCCCGACCCGGTGCCAAACCCCTCGCGCCCCGGCCGTCCGGCGGCCTGCGGCGGCAGAGCCGCCCGCACCTCGATATTCACCACCGCCGGGCTGACCTTCCGGGCCGCCGAAGACACCGAACGCGAATAGGCATCCAGCAGCTGCCCATCCGGCAAGGTCTCCTCCAATCCTCCCAGTTGCGGCCCGCCCGCCGTCGCAACCCCCTCGTGTTCATGGTCTATCAGTTGAAAAATCCGATTCATGCTCAATCTCCTTAAATTCACTGTTGTTCACTAAATTATAGGCCGCCCCAGGCGCGCTTTGTCTCACCCTCAGCCTCCCCTCTGTCTCCTGCCCGCCGGTAAGGCAGGCTTCCGGCCTGTCACTCCCCACCCGCCGGCCGCTCTTCCCCCCGACCGGTGCCACGACCTCAGCGTCCCCGCTGACTCGTGCCCAAGTGGCACCCTTCGCTGATCTGTAGGCGCTCTTCGTTGACTCCGCGCGCTGCGCCCTTTGGCGACAAAAAGCGCAGCGCACAATCAGGCAAAAAACTTCGTGAAAAAAAGAATTATCGCCCTTGGCACTATCAAAAACCGCGATTTGCAAAATTGCGCTGCGCCTTTCGTCGCCAAACCGCGCAGCGCCCCCCGTAAGGATAGAGGAGC
>JBIQLO010000206.1:0-6885 GCA_044464175.1 Planctomycetaceae bacterium
CGCAACTGGTGTTGGAACTGGGCGGTCCGGCGATATCGTGGTTCCTGGTGGCGGCGGTCGTCGGGGTTTGCGCGATGGTGCTGTGGCGGAGCCGGGGGGGCGCAGAGGAGGGATGGTTTCAGCGCGAGTATCTGACGGTCGCGCTGGGGTGTGGGGCGGGGATTGTGTCGTTGAAGCTGGTCTGGATGCACTATTACATTCTGCTGCTGCCGCTGCTGATTTACCTGCTTCGGCCCCGGGGGCGGGGATGGGGACCGACGGGAGAGCAGGCGCTGGTGGTCGTGCTGCTGCTGGTGATTTTTCACGATCCGGTGCTGGCGCTGATTGAGATTCACAATCCCCTGTACACGGCCGGGCTGTTTGTCTGCGGCGCGTGGGAACTGCTGTTCCTGGGGTTGAAACACCTGCAGGCTACAGGGCTGGCCTTGCCTGATGCCAGGTGGTCGCCGCTTCGTACATCCGGGCGGCGCGGAGGAGCGTGGGTTCGCTGAAGGTGGGGCCCAGGAGCTGAAGGCCGATGGGCAGGGGGGCGTCGCCGTCGGTGAATCCGCAGGGGAGGGAGAGGCCGGGGATGCCGGCGATGTTGGCGCTGACGGTGAAGACGTCGCAGAGGTACATCTGGAGGGGGTCGCCGGTCTTTTCACCGCGTTTGAAGGCGGGGGTGGGGGTGGTGGGGCTGAGGATGACATCGCACTTTTCAAAGGCGTTGTCGAAGTCGCGGCGGATGAGTTTGCGGGTTTGCAGCGCGCGGACGTAGTAAGCGTCGTAGTAGCCGCTGGAGAGGGCATAGGTGCCGATCATGATGCGGCGTTTCACTTCATCGCCGAATCCTTCAGCGCGGGACTTGCTGAACAGCTCAACGATGTCGCGGACGGGTTCGGCGGTGCGATGGCCGAAGTGGACGCCATCGTAGCGGGCCAGGTTGCTGGAGGCTTCGCAGGGGGCGATGACATAGTAGGCGGCGATGCCGTATTCGGTGTGGGGGAGGGAGATGTCGATGAGGCGTGCGCCCAGGGCCTGGTATTGCCGGGTGGCGGCTTCGACGGCGGCTTTCACCTGGGGGTCCATGCCGGGGATGTTGTACTCTTTGGGGATGCCGATGCGCAGGTCCTTCAGGGGCGTGTCGAGATCGGCCAGGTAGTCGGGGACGGGACGGGGGACGCTGGTGGAGTCTTTGGGGTCGTGGCCGGCCATCACTTTGAGCAGGAGGGCGGCGTCGGCGACGGTCCAGGCGAAGGGGCCGATCTGGTCGAGGGAGCTGGCGAAGGCGACCAGGCCGTAGCGGCTGATGCGGCCGTAGGTGGGTTTGATGCCGACGACGCCGCAGAGGGCGGCGGGCTGTCGGATGGAGCCGCCGGTGTCGGAGCCGACGGAGGCCAGGCACATGCCGGCGGCGAGGGCGGCGGCGGAGCCACCGGAGGAGCCGCCGGGGACGCAGTCGGCGCGCCACGGATTGCGCGTGACCTTGAAGGCGCTGTTTTCGGTGGAACTGCCCATGGCGAATTCGTCCATGTTGGTCTTTCCGAGGACGATCGCGCCGGCCTCCTCGAGCTTCTGGACGACGGTGGCGTCGTAGGGGCTGTGGAAGTTCTCGAGCATTCGGGAGGAGCAGGTGGTGGCGCCGAAGGTGGTGCAGAGGTTGTCCTTGAGGGCGATGGGCAGGCCGGCCAACTCGCCGGTGATTTGGCCCTCATCGACGGCCTTGGCGCGCTGGAGGGCGCGGTCGGCGCAGGTGGAATTGAAGGCGGCGATGGCGGGGTCGCGCTGTTCGATGGCCTCGAGATGGGCGCGGGTCAATTCGGTGGCGGAGACCTGCTTGGCGCGGAGGGCGTCGCGGGCGGCGATGAGGGTGTCGGGGAGACTCATAGTGGGACAGAAGGTAAGAGAAAAAGAGGGGGTTGGGAAGGGTTGGGGTTGGGGTACAGAGGTCAGGGATCAGGAGTCAGGGATTGAGGCTTGGGTTCGTTCGGCAACCGAGCGAAATGGGTTTAAGGGGGTGAAAACGAGGATTGGAGCGCGCCAGCGAGGTTTTGGAATGGGTTTGGACGGTGAAAAATGGGTTCGTTCGTCGGGCTGAGGGGCCGGTCCATGTGCCAGATTGCGGGGGTCGAGGGGGCGCAGCACGTCCAGAGGCCGGCGTTGGCGGCGAGTTTGGCGGGGGAGATGGGCATGGGGGCTCCTTTCTATTTAGTGTTTGGGTAGTATACGGATTGTTAGGGATTTTGTCAAGAGAAATTTTGTAGCCGTTCAGTCGTCGAAACCCCCCCTCCCTGCCTCCCCCATTGAGTACAATGGAGGGGAGAATGAACGGAAGTCACAGGCTCTAAGCCGGCCCCATCGCCATTCCGCCAGTGAGGGCACTGGCGGGACGGCATACGAGCGAACGGCACAATTCAACGGGGTGGCTTCGCTCCCTCACCCATCCGCCTGGCGGGTGGCTTCCCTCCCGGAGGAGGCGGAGCTTTGGAACTCGTCGGGAGAGGAGAGACCGAACGGAATCGATTTTTATCGGGTGTTCCTCTTAAGCAATTGGATTCGAGCCGAAGCGACTACCGTGGGAGCCGGGGTTGAATGGCGGTTCCACGCGAAAACGGCGGCTAAAGCCGCCTCTACGACCGGCTTTTTGCGCACCATTGGAGGATTAGGGATGGCTGTCGGTGGATAGAGATTTAGTCCATCCTTAAATCGCAAGGGGAGCGGAGTTGGAGAGCCGTTGTCCCTCGTTAACCTCCCGCTCACTGACGTTCGCGGCTCCGATGACCGGAGATTGCTATGGTGGGGGTAGGGCGAGTGTTTCTCCGATCCTGAGGCGCAGCGCATCGGCGACCTGCTGGCATTGGCGGAGTTGTTCGATGACGCCTTCGCAGAGGGACCAGTAGTGTTCCCAATCCTGAGGACCGAGGACGGCTTCAAAATCAACGCGTGTGGGTGTGAGCCATTGCTCGTAGGCTTCCAGACGCGCGATGCGGCCGGGAATGCCGGCGAGCCCCCGGCCAGTAGGGGATAGCCGGGCGGCACTTCGCATCCAGTCGCGCCATGGCTTGTTGCCCTTACTCTGATTGCATTTGCCGCAGGCGGGCACAAGGTTGGCAATTTCCGAGATGTATCCGGTGGGGCGGCGGTTTAGCACCAGCGGGCGCAGGTGGTCCCATTCGGTTGCCTTGTCGCCACAATAGGCGCATCGGATGTCATATGGATTCATCCCGAGGATGTGCAATGCCTTTTCAATTTCGGGGTGGGAGGGAGCACGCACGGGAATGATGGCGCTGACGAATGCGTTGGTGATGCTGGATTTGCGGGAGACCATCGTCTGGACCGACGGCATCTGGAATGCGGTGGCCAGTGCTTTGCGGCGGTGATTGTCGGGAGCAATCGCCATAATCAGTCTGCCTCCCTGGATGCGCGCCGGGTGGGCGGTGGTGAGAATGGGCGGATGACGCGTTTGAGAATAGTTAAAGGATCAACGCCACAGGCTTGCAGATACCAGGCGCACTCGATGGCATCGATTCGGCGTTCGCCGGTTTCGACTTTTCCCACCCAGCTATGAGGAAGTTTGAGGCGTTGGGCAAGTTGCCGCTGCGAGAGTCCCGCAGCCGTTCTGGCAGCCGTCAGTTCCGCCCGCAAGGCGGCATATTCGGCGGTGTATACCGATTTCCGCATTGCTTCCATCTTGGAAGCAAAGTAGGATGCTTCCAAAATCGGGGCAGTTGAGATAAGAGGTTGCTCATGCCGGATTTTAAGCTGACCGTTCCCACGTATAACGCTGCGTTGTTTGGGGCAGAGGTCGAAAAGAATCTTCGCCCTGAATTCGGCGAGCCGAATGTGCCGGTCTTAATTCGGGAGGACAACGGGGTGCGGGTGGTGCTGGGGACCCATGACTTTGCAGACATGGATAAAGCTGATCTTAGAATTGAGCGTCAGCCCAACGGTTGGATAATTTTTCTACACCCCGGGGGCGGGGGTGATCCAAGCGGGGTTGTGTATTTTCGGGATGATGGGCACAGTTTCGTGGTGCCGGAGTTTGGGGGGGGAGGCACCGATCCGATCGAACTCCTTGAGCCTGGGATGCGGGTTCCGGGATTTGATGAGTGAAGGTCCTGGGTCCTGTTTGGCGTGGAGATTGAGGGCAATTTGGCGGTTGGCGGCGAGTTTGGCGGGGGAGAGGGGGATGGGGGCTCCTTTTAAATTTGTAAGAGAATTCACCGCGGAGACGGGGAGAACGCGGAGGGGGGTGAAAAATATTGGTTTTATCGGGGACGGTTAAAGCATGTTTGGGGGGTATACGGGTTGTTCGGGTTTTTGCCAGGAAAAATTTTTGTAACCGTTCAGTCCCCACCTGTAGACGGCCTCGCTGAGGCGGTCGCGATCTTCAACGAAGATCGCCCACAGACCCGTCCCACAATTCCGCCAGTGAGGGCACTGGCGGTATTGAATAGTTACCAATTTCTGTAACCGTTCAGTTGTCGGAAAACCCCCTCCCTGCCCTTCCCCGTTGAATCCGATGGGGGAGGGAATGAACGGAAATTACAGGCTCGATGTCTGCTCCATCGCCATTTTACCAGGGGGGACAGTGGCGGGGGCTGCATGCGGCTGGAGGGTTGCGGAGGTGCAGAGGTGGGCGATGCCCACCCTACTTCTTCGAGGCAGAAGCCGCCCCTTCGGATTGGGGTTGGGGATTGGCATGGGGCTTGAAGAGGGGCGGGGGAAGGAGGTGTGCGATGGCACAGGATGAACGGATTCGGGTGGAAGTGGTGGCGCTGGAGGGGTTTGTGGAGGCGGCCGCCCGGAAGGTGGGCATACCGGAGGAGCAGGCGCGGCTTCTGGGGCGGCTGCTGGTGGACTGTGACCTGTGGGGGGTTAGAAGCCACGGGAGCGGGCAGATTGCCCGATATGTGCGGGAGATTCGCAGCGGGGGGATCAATCCCAGGCCCACCATTCGGAAAGTGCAGGAGACGGCGGTGAGCCTGGTGATGGAGGGGGATGGGGGCCTGGGGTACTTTCCGATGTACCAGGGGATGGAGGCGGCGATTGAGAAGGCGAAACAGCAGGGGATGGCCGCGCTGGTGACGCGGCACCATGGGCATATTGGAGCGGCGGGGATTTACTCGCGGATGCCGCTGAAGGAGGACATGGTGGCGTTTGTGACGTCGGGGGTGCAGATGCACCTTGGGCCGCAGCGGCGGGTGCATGACGCGACCGGTTCGCCGCCGATGTCCTTCAGCGCGCCGGCCGGGGAAGAAGCGCCGATGGTGCTGGACGCGGCGGTGACGCATGGGCTGTTCCGGAAAGAGGTGCGGCAGGAGCTGGGGCGGATCGCGCCGGCAATGGCGCTGCGGACGTTCGGGTTGGGGGTGGTGTGCCAGGTGTGGGGAGGCCTGCTGGCGGGGGTGCCGGTGGACCCGGGGCGGGCGCATCGGACTTTTGCGGCGGCGACCCAAGGGGCGATGGCGGTGGTGGTGCAGGTGGGGCTGTTCGCCGATCCGGGGCGGTTCAAGGCGGAGATGGATGAGTTTGTGCGGCGGGCGAGGCGGATGAAGCCGATGGAAGGGACGAAAGGGGCGTATCTGCCGGGAGGCGTGGAGGTGGAGCGGACGCGGAGGTATCGGGCGGCGGGGGTGCCGCTGGGGCCCAGGCACCGGGCAAACCTGGAGGAGGTGGCGAAGGCGTTGGGGATAAAGGCGCCGTGGTAGTGGGGAGGCGTTGGAATCGGGGTGGTGCTGGCAGGTGGGTGGGGGAGTGATTACACTTGGGGCGGGAGTATTGAACCTCTATGAAACAACCGACAACTGGGAGCATTCGCGTGCGGCCGGAAGCGCTGCAGGCGTTTGTGTATGAAGCAGCGCGGCGGGTGGAAATTCCGGAGGCACAGGCGCAGCTGTTGGGGCAACTGTTGATCGAGTGCGACCTGCGGGGGGTATGGACGCATGGGAGCAAGGGGATGGGGCGGTATGTGGAGGAGATTCGCAGCGGGGGGATCAACCCCAAGCCGACGATCCGAACCGTGCAGGAGACGCCGGTGAGCCTGGTGCTGGATGGGGATTGGGGGCTGGGGTATTTCCCGATGTACGAGGGAACGCGGGCGGTAATTGAGAAGGCCAAGCAGCAGGGGATGGCCGCGCTGGTGACGCGGCACCATGGGCATATCGGGGCGGCAGGGATTTATGCGCGCATGCCGCTGCAGGAGGACATGGTGGCGTTTGTGACGTCGGGCGTGCAGATTCGCATGCCGCCGGAGCGTCGGACATATGTGGCGGTGAGTTCCTCGCCGATGGCGTTCAGCGCGCCGGGGGACAAGGAGGCGCCGGTGGTGGTGGATGCGGCGGTGTCCAATGACCTGCACAACGAGACGATCCGGCAGGAGTTGATGCGGATCGTGCCGGGGATGGCGCTGCGGGCGCTGGGGTTTGGGGCGATCTGTCAGGCATGGGGAGGGCTGCTGGCGGGGATGCCGGCCGAGGCGGAGCGGGCCCAGAGGCCCTATTTTCACGCCAATCAGGGAGGGATGGTGGTGGTGATGCGGATTTCGATGTTCATCGATCCAGCGCAGTTCAAGCGGGAGATGGATGCGTACGTGCGGGGGGTGCGGCAGATGCAGCCAATGGAGGGGCTGGATGAGTCGTTTCTGCCGGGAGGGATTGAGGTGAAGTACGAACGGGAGTATCGGGCGGCGGGGATTCCGATCGGGCAGAGGCACCAGGCGGTGTTGGAGAAGGTGGCGAAGGAACTGGGGATGGAGGTCCCGTGGCAGGGGGTGGGATGAAGGGGGCGGTAATAGAAGGGGCGTGAAGGCTGCGGGAGACGTCAGCCGGCGGAATCTTCTTCAGCGCCCAGGACCTTGGGGACGGCGAAGAAGGGGCCATCGGTGTCGGGGGCGTTCTGGAGGAC
>JBIQLO010000207.1:0-6862 GCA_044464175.1 Planctomycetaceae bacterium
TTTGGCGACAAAACGCGCAGCGCTGAAAAATCAAAAAATCCCAAAAATAAAAAATATTTTCCGCGTTATTCACCCAAAAACGCAGTTTTCAAAAATCGCGCTGCGCGCTTTTGTGCCAAAACGCGCAGCGCCCCCGGTTAGGGTAGAGGAGTAAAAAAAATGATCGACTCGGTTCTATATATTGTTGCCTGTCTTCTCCCCCTCGTCGCCG
The DNA here is from genome assembly GCA_044464175.1 of Planctomycetaceae bacterium. GTDB lineage: Bacteria > Planctomycetota > Phycisphaerae > Tepidisphaerales > Tepidisphaeraceae > JBIQLO01. The sequence goes on from JBIQLO010000207.1 coordinate 212, forward strand.
GAGTGCTTTGTCGCTTCCTTTTGCAAACGAACCCATTCCAACCCATTCCAACCCGCCCCAAAACCGCTCTGGCGCTCTCAAATCGCCGTTTCACCCCCGCAAACCTAAAATGCCGGATTTCCAAACGAACCCATTTTTTTCCAATCCCGGAACCCGGAATGCGAATCCCGCCCTCCGCTTTCCCCCTACCCATTCCGCGCCGCTTCCCCTAGAATCCCCCTCCGAACTTCAGGTTTGACGCGACAACGTCCGATAATGGGAAGGTATCCAATATGAGCATGAGCATTGAATTTATTGAAGGCCGCCAGATTCTTGATTCCCGCGGCAATCCGACCGTCGAAGTGGATGTCCTGCTGGAAAACGGTGTCTTGGGCCGCGCCGCCGTCCCGTCCGGCGCTTCCACCGGCGAACACGAGGCCGTCGAGCTTCGTGACAGCGACAAAAAGAAATTTCTCGGTAAAGGAGTGCTCAAGGCCGTTGAGAACGTCAACGCCCGCATCGCGCCGGAGCTGATCGGTTTGGACCCCCGCGATCAGGAGGCGATTGACCGTCTCATGATCGACATGGACGGCACCCCCAACAAGGCCAAGCTCGGCGCTAACGCCATCCTCGGTGTCTCCATGGCCATTGCCAAGGCCGCCGCCGAAGCTTCAGGCCTCCCTCTTTACCGCTATCTTGGCGGCACCGCCGCCCGCACGCTGCCCGTGCCGATGATGAACATCCTCAACGGGGGCAAGCATGCCGACAACAATGTTGATTTCCAGGAGTTCATGATCCAGCCGTGGGGATTCGACACCTTCTCCGACGCCCTCCGCGCCGGCGTCGAAATCTACCACGCCCTCAAAAAGGTCCTTCATAAGGCCGGCCTCAGCACCGCCGTCGGTGATGAGGGCGGCTTTGCCCCGGACCTCAAGGACAACGAGGATGCCCTGAAGGTGATCGCCGAGGCCGTTGATGCCGCGGGATACACGCTGGGCACGCAGATTTTCATCGCCCTGGACCCCGCCGCCAGCGAACTCTGGGACAGCGGCAAAAAGGGGTACAAGTTCTTCAAGAGCAATCCCGACAAAATCCTCAAGCCCGAGGAGATGGTCGATTACTGGGCCAAGTGGATCGAAAAATATCCCATCCGCTCGCTGGAGGATGGCCTGGCCGAAAATGACTGGACCGGCTGGAAAAAGTTGACCGAGCGCGTCGGCGATAAGGTGCAGTTGGTCGGCGACGACCTGTTCGTCACCAACGTCAAGTTCCTGGAAAAAGGGATCACCACCGGCACCGCCAACTCGATCCTGGTGAAAGTGAACCAGATCGGAACGCTCAGCGAAACCTTTGACGCGGTCAACCTGGCGATGCGCAACGGCTATTCGGCCGTCCTCTCCCATCGTTCCGGTGAAACTGAGGACGCCACCATCGCCGACATCGCCGTCGCCACCAACTGCGGCCAGATCAAGACCGGTGCTCCGGCCCGCTCCGACCGCGTTGCCAAGTACAACCAGCTCCTTCGCATTGAACAGCAGTTGGGCGATCAGGCGCAGTATGGTGGGAAATTCTGGAACAAGTGATTGGGATATGGAATGGAATTTCCAGAATCAGCAATCCAAAATCCCAAATGAGGAACAGTGTCATGGACGACACGGTGCAAAATGTGGAATCCGTCCATCTTCCGTGGGAAGGCGTTCAGGATGCCGCCCCCGCCGAACAGCCGGCCACCCTCGGGCCGCTGATCGAGCCGGAGGACGATGCCCGCCCCATGGTCGCCCAGGCCGATCGCCCTCCCCCGGCCCCGCGCACTGGTGCGGGCTGGTCGATTCCCTTGCTGTGCCTGGGCATCGCGCTGGTTGCCTGCTGCGTCCTGATTCCTCTGTGCGATGAGACCCGCCGCATGGCCTACGAGCGCCAGCGATTGCGTCAGGAACTTGAATACGTCCAACGCCAGGTGGCCGTCAACGACGCGTTCCTCAAGAAGATCGCCCGCGACCCGACCCTGGCCGAGCGCCTGGCTCAGCGGCAGATGAAGGTGGTGCCTGAAGGGACTGCGGTGCTGAACCTGGACCGGTCCAGCAGCCAGTACGAAAGTTCACCCTTTCAGCTGGTGCATCTGGCGCCGCCTCCGCCGCTGGAGCCGTATCAGCCCGCGCATGACCTGCTCAGCCGCCTGTGCCTCCAGCCCAAATCCCAGCTCTATCTGCTGGGGGCGGCCATGCTGATGATCGCCGCCGCGCTGGTCCTGGGTGGGCCCAAGCCCAACTTCGCCCTGGTGGCCCAACAGGAAGAATGATGTCCCGCGGTCTGGCCATCGAAACCTCCGGCCGGGTCGGCTCCGTCGCCCTTGTGGACGACCAGACCATTCTGCCCGAGGCGATCTTCCCTCACGGTCTCAAGCATGCCGCCGAACTGCTGCCCCTGATCGACCGCCTCATGGCTGCCCAAGGCTGGCGGCCGGAGGATCTGCAGGAGCTCTACCTCTCCATCGGTCCCGGCTCCTTCACCGGCCTGCGCATCGGTGTCACGCTGGCCAAGACCCTCGCCTTCGCTCGCGGAACGCGCCTGGTCGCTGTTCCCTCCGTTGAGGTACTGGCTCGCAACGCGCCGCCCGATTGCCAGAATGCCCTGATCGTGTTGGACGCCAAGCGTGGACAGGTCTTTACCGCCCGCTTCGCCCGCCGGGGGGATCACCTGGTGGAGCTTGAGCCGGCACACCTGGACCGCCTGGCCGATATCCTCCAGCGCACGCCGCGTCCGGTCCATCTGATCGGCGAAGGCCTTCCGTTCCATCAGGCCGCTCTCACGCCGGACGACCCTTCCCTCATTCAGACATCTCCCGAGCTCTGGCGTGCCCGCGCATCGGCCGTCGCCGAACTGGGCCTGGCCCGCGCCCGCCGGGGGCAGTTTGCCGATCCCGATACCCTCACCCCCCTCTACATTCGCCTGCCGGAGGCCGAGGAAAAGCGGCTGATGGACGAAGCTAGATCGTCTCGATAAACCGCAGAATATCCGCCAGTGCCTTCTGCTGCGGTTTTCGTGTCACATCGTAGAAGAAACCGTGCTCCGCCTTGGGGTAGACGATCACCTCCGCGCGGTTGCCCGCCTCGCGCATCTTTTGGGCAAACTCCTGGGAATACTCCAGCGGAAACATATATTCATTGCCCGCTTCCAGGAGCAGGACCGGGGGCGCACCGGGGCGGATATACTCCATCGGGGCCACACGCTGGTACAACTGGGGCGCTTCGGCATATGGCCGCCCCACAATGTTTTGCATCGACGCCCAGATGCCGGGAAAGATCTCATCCCACGGCTCAAATCGCGTCGGCGCCGCCTGCACCGCCACCCCGATGGGCGTCGTCCATTCATCCGGCCGCAGGGCGACGTCGCCAAAGGCCAGCCCCTCACCACATGCCGCCGGCGCCGCCAAAGTCAGCAGCAGCGCCAGATGTGCCCCGGCCGAGGAGCCGATCACAAAGATCCGCTTCGGCCGCCCCAGTTCAACGAGCCTTTGGGCGAATAGTGAATATCCATGCCGCACATCCATGATCTGGTCGAGAATGTTCGTCCCTTTGAGCCGGTAATCGGTCGAGCCGCAGACGAATCCCCGCTCCAGCATCGCACGAATGATTGGATGAAAGATCGCCCGGCTTCCTCCCCGCCATCCGCCGCCGTGGACGAAGTAGACCGCCGTCTCCTGATCGATGCGCCCGGGCACGAAACAATCCAGCACCCGCCCCTCGTTCATCGCGGCATCAAAATAGATCGACTGAAATTCAAGTGGCATGGGCAAAATGGTAAATGGAAAAGGGAATATGAAAAATGGCGAGGATCACCCCGAAAATCGCGGAGTCCATCCAGACTTTCCGGGTCTATTCGGTGATCATCTGTGGCAGAACCCCCTCACCCGCTGGTGGCTTCCAGAAGCTGCTGGGCGACGTAGCGAAGGTGGGCTTCGGGGAGCTCGGGGTAAATGGGCAGGGCCAGGACTTCGGCGGCGGCCTTTTCGCTTTGGGGCAGGGCGCCTTTCTGGACGCCCAGGTGCGCGAAGCAGGGCTGCAGGTGCAGAGGAAGCGGATAATAGATGGCGGTGGGGACTCCCTTGGAGGCCAGTTGCTGCTTGACGGCATCGCGGTTGGGCAGGCGGATGACGTACTGGTTGTAGATGCTCCAGTTGGTTGGATCGATACGGGGCGTCTGGATGGGGGAGCCGGCCAGCAACTGATCATAGAGCGCGGCATTGCGGCGGCGGGAGGCGTGCCACCGGTCCAGGTGGTTGAGCTTCACGTCGAGCACCGCCCCCTGGATGCCGCCCATGCGGAACATGCCGCCGATCATCTCGTGGTAGTAGGTGTGGCCCGAGCCGTGGACGCGCAGTTTGCGGCATCGCTCGTGCAGGTCACTGTTATTCGTGCAGATTGCCCCGGCGTCGCCGAATGCGCCAAGGTTCTTGGTTGGATAGAAGCTGAGGCACCCGACATCCCCCATGGAGCAGGTGGACTTGCCATGCCGTTTGGCGCCGATTGCCTGGGCGGCATCCTCGATCACCTTCAGGTGATGGGAGGCGGCCAATTCGTTGACCGCCTCCATGTCGGCGCATTGGCCGAACAGATGGACGGGAATGATCGCCTTGGTCTTGGGAGTGATGCGCCGGGCGGCATCGGCCACATCCAGGTTGAAGGTGTCGGGGTCGATGTCGCAGAAGATGGGCGTGGCGCCGGTGCGGGCGACGCATCCGGCCGTGGCGAAGAACGTGAAGGAGGGAACGATCACCTCATCGCCGGGGCCGATGTCCAGCGCCATCAAGGCGCATAAAATGGCGTCCGTGCCGCTGGAGACACCCAGGGCGTGCTTTGTGCCGCAGTAGTCGGCCAGGCGCTTTTCAAAGCGTTCCACGGCCGGGCCCAGAATCAGGGCCTGGGCATCGCACACCTGGTCGATCGCCTGACGGATTTCCTCGCGCAGGGGGGCATATTGGGCCTGCAAATCCAGAAGTTTTACATCCATAGGGGGGAAAGTATCGTCGAAAGGGCCAGAAGGGTCCAGAGAAGGAGGGATTGGGTTCGGGGTTCAGGGATTAGGACTTCACCGCTCCATGCCTTGATCCTAGCCCCTCTTCCCTGTTACGGCCTGGTTGTCGGCTGCTTTTTCTTGTTGCCGCCGAGGATGCCCTCGAGGCCCTGTTCGACGGATTTGCCGACGTCCTTGTCCCCCGTGGCCTTTTTCAGGGCATCATTGACCGTGCCGCCGGCCTCGGAGCCGAGCTTTTTGTTAATGGATTCGTTCAGTTTTTCGGTCGCCTTCTGGACCTGCTGGTTGGCCATGTTGCCGATCTGGCCGGCGATCTCCTTCGTATTGAGACTCAGGAGCATCTGGACTTCCTTGGGGAGCTTGTCGCTCTTGGCGGCGCTGGCGGCCATCTCATTCACGACCGTCATGACCACATCCTTCAAGGCCGCTCCGTTCTCATTCCCCTGGCCCGAGCCGACATTCTTCACATCAATCGTCGGCAAGGGCAGCTTGATCTCCTGGCTCAGGCCGGGGACGCCGGGACGGAGGACCACCTCGGGACTGTCGATGGTGAGCTGGTCGATGATGACGCTCATCTGCGACTTCTTGGCCTGCGGGTCGGTCGGGGGCAACTGGTCCATCAGGGCCTTGAAATTGAGCTTGCCGTTGGCCTGTTCAATGGTCAGAACCGGGTGTTTGAGGCTGACCTCGCGGATGTGGATCGGGTTGTCGTTGAGTTGTCCGTACTGCACATCGACGGCCGCTTTGCCGAGGGAGAACATCTGGGGAGCGGAAAATCCCTCCGGCGATCCCAGCGCAAAATCATTGAGGCTGAGCGTGCCGCCGAAAAGGGAGAGATTGGCCGAGTCAAGGCTGGTATTGACCTTCAACTGTTTTTGCGACTGGGTGACGACGGTGGAGCGGATGATGCGGTTGAGGTTGAAATAGAGGGCGACCAGGCCGATGACGACCAGGAGAACTACGACAAGGATGACCCATTTGAGGATTTTCATGTTGTGACTCCTTGCTTGAATTGTCACCGAGGCCGGTTCGGGATTCAATGGGGAAAGTGGAAAGCCTCCGATACAGCAGGAATTCGCCACAGAGCGGCTGATTGTGCGTTGGTATGGAGCCGACAACCGCCGGCGCGAAGAGATGATGAATCCGGAAAACGGGGTCATGAACGGCCGGAAAGGGGTGGCGGGTTCAACGGCAGTCGATGGCGCGAGGGGACGGGATTTGGGGAAATGGGTTCGTTTGGAAATCCGGGGTTTTGGGTTTGAATGGGGTGAAACGGCGATTCTGGAGCGCCAGAGGGGTTTTCGATGGGGTTCGATTGGGTTCGTTTGGGTTCGATTGGCAAAAGGCAGGGAGGGGAGAAGGCTGGAGATAGGTGGCGGAGGGATGGTCGGGGGGTGTGTGAACGCCGGGGGGGAGGGTATCCCTGGTGCGGGCTAAGGCGATCAGGAAGGACAGAAGGCGGAACTGGATCATGGTCATTTTTTAGCTCCTCTACCTTTACGGGGGGCGCTGCGCGGTTTGGCGACACAGTGCGCAGCGCGATTTTTGAAAACCGCGTTTTTGGGCGAATAACGCGGAAAAATTTTTTTATTTTTGGGATTTTTTGATTTTTCAGCGCTGCGCGTTTTGGCGACAAAA
>JBIQLO010000208.1:0-3957 GCA_044464175.1 Planctomycetaceae bacterium
CCCGCTGCGGCACAAAAATGCACCCCTTCCTCCAGGCGCTGTAGGGCACGCTATTCACGATTTGATGCAAAGGCCGACAATTTAAATCGGAAGTGCCTGTCAATCCGAGCCGACTGGCGAGGAATCCAGCGTCCATGCATGGGGCCAGCTTCCTCGCCAATAACCTTGGAATGACATCGGCTTACGCTGAATTGCCGACGCCTGCGCGTCAAATCCTGTTCAGCCGCCGCTGCTGCGGCGTGCCGATGTATCGAACTCAAACAGAGCACGCGCGAGTAATCCCCTTTTTACCGCCGCGATTCAACCAGATGATTCTCCCTCATCCAATGGAACCTTTAACTTCACTCCATCCTGACTCAGCGGCCGATCTCGCTCCCTCACATATTCCTCAAGCTGAATCGTGCGCGAGATGCCCTTTTCTGTCTCAATCCTCAGCGCTCCATGGATCAGCCACTCTCCCGAGCGCCCAAAAAGACCGCTGGAACCGCCGGCGGGAAAAGAAGCCATCCACTCACAAACCCCCGCCGCGTCCGTCACTCCCACATCCCGCCCATTGAAGTTCACGCTCGCCCCGGCAATCGGCGATGCGGTCGCTGGATCAATCACCGTCAGATGAACCTTCCGGGGCACATCTCCATCCCAGCTTAATCGGGGCAGAAACAGCCATCCCACGGCCAGAAAAGCCACCGCCCCGATTAAGGCGAGAATCCAGAAACGTCGTCTTAAGAAGCGCATGTTCCTGATCATATTGTATGCCCCGCCACTCCGCTTCCCCGTCACCTTCAGTCCCGCCAGTGTGAGTCGTAGGACAGACTTCCAGCCTTTCTCATTCCTTCCCCGTGTTAAACAGCCGGCGACGAGAGGGAGGGGCGTTTCGACCAGGCGAACCTCGCCAGGATTTCCCTTGACAAACCCCAAACAAATGTTATACTACTCTATTATCCAAACCCCTTCACCCATGCCCAATTTCATCCTGCTACTCTCCCCCGTTGTGACCTTGTTCTCCTCCCCCGCCCTGAACTATCAACTACGACAAAATGTCATCCAAACCCAAACGAACCAAACCCAATCCCCCGCTGACGCTATCAAAAACGCGGTTTTTCACCCCATCGCCACTACGACAGATTACGAAACGAACCAAACCCATTGCCCCACACCTCCACCTTTTACCCTCTCCCCTCCCCACCCTATCCGTTATACTGAACCTTTGCCATGAAGCTCATCTATACTATTCTTTCCGTGGCCGGCTGGGCGTGGTGCGCCTTGGCGTTCGCCTTCCTCGCCTGGCGACTCAAAGCCCGCGAACGCCCGCGTTGAGGTCCTGATAGTCTGTCTCCTGCCTTCTTCGAAAGAATGACCACCGACCCCGCCATCCATCGCCGCCAGCAGGACCAGTTCATTGAACACGTCCGCCCCCTGCTCCAGGACCCGCGCCTCCGCATCGACACCACCGCCGGCCGGCGCGCTGTCACCGCTTTCTTCCGCGACATCAATGAAACCGACCACGCCGTCGATCTCAAGCGACTCATGAGCGAAATGGGCAAGCCCGACCGCGACCTGGAAGTGCAAATGCCCCAGGGACGCGAGATGGAAATCCTCCTTTCCCGCCGCTCCCTCCTCTTTTTCAAAAAGCCCGTCGCCTCCCTCCGCGTCATCTGTCTCTCCCCCGACCGCGCTCTCCTGGCCGGCGAGTCTCCCCAGCCCCTCAAGCCCGCCGACGTCAATCAGATTCTCTCCCGCATCCCGCCCCCGCTGCCCGGCATCCCCGCCACCCTCGTCCTGATGTCCACCAGCGGCTTCACCCGCCAGACGCACGAATTGACCGAGCGCACCGCCGGACGCACCCTCATCCTGGCCGAGCCCAACGACGCCGGCGGCTGGTCCGTCCACGGCCCCCCCCAGACCCAGGCTCTCACCGAACTGTTCGACCCCGAGGAGGAAGCCGCCAAGCGCCGACGCATCACCGACGCCATCGACGCTTCCCACCACGACTTCAGCGCCTCCGGCGTCGCCGCCGACAAATTGGCCTCGACAACCCAGCTCCCCCTGCAGATGATTGAAGGGGAACTCAAAGCCTACGCCAAGGCCCACCCCGGCCTCACCGCCCGTCGCCTCGACGGCCGGATGGTCCTCTTCCGCGAAGGCACAACGCCCCCCGCCGCGCCCGCCGGGTCGGCCGGCAACGGAGGTTCCGACATGCCCCTGATCGACCGCATCCGCTCCCTCTTTTCCCGAAAAGGGGAGAACGAAAAGAAAATCGCCTTCCTCTCCGAACGCCGAACGCTGCTGAGCCGACAGCGCGACCAGGCCTACGAGGAGATGAACGCCCTGGAAAATCAGGATGCCGAGCTGCGCGAGCAGTTCCGGACCGCCCGCACCCCCCTCACCAAAAAGCGCATCACCAGCCAGCTTCTGCAGCTTCGCAAGGAGATGGAGCGCCGCCAGCAGATGCTTTCGGTCTTCAACCAGCAGATCAACGTCGTCGGCACCCACCTGCACAACATCGAGCTGGTCCAGCAGGGCGCTCAGGCCCAGCTCCCCGACGGCGAGCAACTGGCCGCCGACGCCGCCAAGGCCGAGGAAATGCTGGCCGAACTTGAGGCCGGCAACGAACTGGCCGGCACTCTCTCCACCGGCGCCCTGGCCGGCCTCACCGCCGAAGAGCAGGCCCTCTACGAAGAACTCGAAAAAGAATCCGCCTCCCCTCCCGCCGAGCCCGCGCCGCCCGCCCCGGCCGCTCCCCAGCGCGCGCCCGCCCCCCCAACCCCGCCTCAGCGCACCCCCCAACCGGAGGCGGAATGAAAAATCGTGGTCCGTTGTCCGTTGACCGTGGCCCGAATCGTGTCGGACCTTTTGGAATCAACGGACCCCAGACCACGGGCAACGGACCACGACCATGGCCCTGATCCACAAAATCTTCAATCGCCAAAAATCCCTCAGCGACCTGGACTGGCAGGCCCTGCGCAAGGAGGAGATCCTCATTGGCAAACAGCGCGACAAGCTCTTTGCCAAGTCCGAGCAGATCGTCAGCGAGAAGCGCAAAATCTTCGAACAGGGCGCCGCCCAGAAGTCCCCCGAGCTGCGCAAAAGCCTGGCCATGAACTTCGAGATGAAAACCCAGGAGCAGCTCATGGTTGCCCGAGAGTTGAACCTGCGCACCAAGGAGCTGATGACTGTCTCGCGCCTCCGGATGATCCAGGAAAACCGCCGCCACGGCCGCGCTCTGGGCCGCCTCAACGTCTCGGATCGCGATGTCGCCCGCATCAGCCAGTGGATCGAGGATGACGCCGTCAGCACCGATATGTATCAGCAGCGCCTGGACCAGGTGCTGGAACTGGGCCACCAGGCCGACCAGGATGCCCTGGCCGCCGGCGGCCTCACCGCCGCCGGCCAGGAACTGATGCACATCTGGGATGACCTGGACCGCGGCGCCATCAAGCAACAGGACGCCTTCACCCAGGCCGACACCGCCGCCAGGCGCCGCGCCGAAGAAAAAAATTAAGAAGGATGAATTCAAAATTATGAATTGGCCTTCATTCATAATTCTTAATTCATAATTCGTAATTTATCATGATGAACGCCTCGCCCTATCCCGCCTGGCCTCCCCCCCATCCGCTCCCGCTGGCGGTGATTCCGGAGCATCCCTGCCCCTACTTCCCCGACCGTCGCGCCACCCTCCGCGCCTTCGCCCGCGCCCAGCTCGATCCGGCCGAGTACGAGGCCTTCATGGACGCCGGCTTCCGCCGCAGCGGCACCATCTTCTATCAGCCCATCTGCCGCGGCTGCCGCCTCTGCCTGCCCATCCGCGTCCCGGTCGATCAATTCCGCCCCGACAAGTCCCAGCGCCGCTGCGCCCGCCGCAACCAGGACCTGCAGATTCAGATTCTGCCCCACCATCCCCCCCCTGGTCCCCCCCTACCACCCGACCATCCCTCCAGCTCCCGGTCACCCTGTTCG
>JBIQLO010000208.1:3967-6860 GCA_044464175.1 Planctomycetaceae bacterium
CGCTGCGCCCGCCGCAACCAGGACCTGCAGATTCAGATTCAACCCCCCCTCCCCACCCGCGAAAAGTTCGACCTCTACGCCCACTACCTGGCTCAATGGCATCACGCCCCCGAGCCCCCCACCTGGCACGAGTTCACCGGCTTCCTCTACGACTCCCCCGTCGACTCGATCGAAATCACCTACCACGATCCGGCCGGCCAGCTCCTGGCGGTGGGCCTGTGCGACATCGGCCCCACCATCCTCAGCAGCCTCTATTTCTACTTCGACCCCGACCACGCCCGCCGGGGCCTGGGCGTCTTCGGCGCCTTGAGCGAAATCGCCCTGGCCCGTCGACGCGGCCTGAAGTGGTACTATCTGGGCTACTGGGTCAACGGCTGCTCCGCCATGCAGTACAAGGCCGACTACCGCCCCCACCAGATCCTCCACACCGACGGCCAATGGCGCGCCCCCGACGAATCGCCCGCGCCCGATCTTTTGCCCTAGCCTTGCGGCGCGCCCATCATGTAGAATCCGTAATCGAGCTATGATGGATCTTCCCCTTACCAACCACTCTCCCGAAGAGTCCGTCCGCCGGATGCGCATCCTCATTGTCGATGACAATGGGCCCACCCGTCTGGGGCTGGGCAAGCTGATCCGGCAGGCCGGCGCTGATGTCGTTCTGGCCCGCGACGGCGAAGAGGGGCTGGGCTACCTGCTGACCCAGCACTTCGACGTGTTGCTGACCGACCTGCGCATGCCGGTCATGGACGGCTTTGAACTGGTCCACCACTGCCTGAAGCTGCCCCCGCACCACCGACCCGGGCGCATCATCGCCATCAGCGGCGAGTACGATGCCGGCATGCTCCACGCCCGCGCGGTCCAGTTCCTGCCCAAGCCCCTGAACCTCAATGTCCTGCTGGAGATGCTGGCCGGCAAGCCCAACTAGCGCCCCAACGCAAAAAGCGACCAGAGGCGGGCATCAGGGCCGGCCTCTGGTCGCTTTTTGCCTCAAACTATATCGCGCTCAGGCCACGTCCACGAACGCCTCGACGCTTCCCAGGTCGCGCACCGCCTGCGGCGTCAGCTTCAGCGAGGCCGATTCCCCGCGGGCCAGCGTCGGATGCAGCTTGTTGGCCCGCTTGGTCCAGATGCACCCGCCGCGCCGCTTGGGCTGGTCCTTGAAGTTGGCGCTGCGCCGTTCGATCGGGGCGCTGACCGCCTTGTCCTGCAGGAACAGCCGCTCCAGCGTCTTGCGCGCCGAAGCGCGATCCACTTGCTTTTTGATGGTGACCCGAACGTTCTGCCCGGGTTGAATGTCCAATGCCATGGCTCTCTCCAGAAAAATAAGGCCCGGTAGTATACCGTTTGTCCCGCCCATGGCAAGATGGCAAAAGAATCCCACCTCCCGGGCCATCCCGGGCCGATATAATGATCGGAATGAGCGCTGCGCCCCGCCCCAACCCGATGCTCCCGCACCGCCCCGCGCCGCGGGCCGGTGCGGCGATGCGCCCTCCGCGCGGCGAGCATCCCCATCGCGCCCAGCTGGTGGCCGCCGCCGCCGCCGTGGTCTGGCTGGCGGGGTTTGTCCAGGCGATCGCCGATTTCATCCTCGGCCACCACGAGTGACGCCGCGTCACCTACCCGGCCGCCGCCAGGGGTTCGCCCAGCCCGATCACCCGGTCCGCCGCATCCCGCTTCACTTCGTGATAAAGCGTGTCCCGCTCCACCGGCGTGCGCCCGGCCTCGCGGATCAGGCGCTGGATGTCGTTCACGTGAAAGTGCTGATGCACCCCATCCCCCTGCCGCTTGGTGATGTCGTACCATTCCACCGTGCCGTCCAGGTCATCGCAGCCGTAGCTCAGGGCCAGTTGCGAGAGCCCGATCCCCTGCATGATCCAGAAGGCCTTGATGTGGGGGATGTTGTCCAGCATCAGCCGCGAGATCGCCAGCGTCTTTAAATCCGTCAGCCCCGTCGGCCCGGGCAGATGCCCCAGTTCCGACTTTTCCGGAACAAAGGAGAGGGGAATGACGCAGTTGAACGCCGAGGGCAGGGGCGAGGCGGGCGCGTTGCCGTTCTGCGCCCCCGCTCGCGCCTTGGCTGCTTCTTCCCTGTTGCGCAGCGCCTCGGCCTGCAGGCCGCGCAGTTTCACCAGATGCTTCACCCGCTCGGCCGGGGTCTCCACGTGGCCGTAGAGCATCGTGGCGTTGGAGGGGATGCCCAGCGCGTGGGCCGTGCGGTGCACCTCAAACCACTTGTTCTCCCCCACCTTCCCCTTGAACGTCTCGGCATGCACGCGGTCGTCGAAGATTTCGGCCCCACCTCCGGGCAGGGACCCCAGCCCGGCCTTGTTCAGCTCAATCAGCACCTCGCGGATGCTCAGGCGGGCGATGCGGGTGAAATGGACGATTTCGATGGCGGTGAAGGCCTTGATGTTCAGTTGCGGGCACTGGGTTTTGATCCCGCGCAGCATGTCCAGGTAGTAGTCGAACTTCTGCCAGGGATGCAGCCCGCCGACGATGTGGACCTCGGTGGCCCCGGCGTCGGCCGCCTTCTGGGCGATATGGACGACCTGTTCCACGGGCATTTCGTAGGCGCCTTCCTCGCCGCGCTTGCGGTAGAAGGAGCAGAACTTGCAACTCAGGGCGCAGACGTTGGTGTAGTTGATGTGGCGGTTGCGGTTGTAGTAGGTCCGGTCGCCGTGGAGCTTTTCGCGCAGGTAATTGGCCATTCGCCCGATGCCGTGAAGGTCCCGGCTGGCATAGAGGGTCTCCCCATCCCCCTGGCTCAGCGGCTCCCCACCCACCACCTTGGCGGCAATCGGTTCCAACGCGCGGTCGTTCAACTTAAACATGGCGGGGTGAGTATAGAGTGAAGAGGGGGCGAGGGACAGGGGGAGGCTGGCCGCAGGGGGGT
>JBIQLO010000209.1:0-6573 GCA_044464175.1 Planctomycetaceae bacterium
CATGACCTTGCGGTCACTGGATTTTGAATCCAGCGCGTCTGCCAGTTCCGCCACAAGGGCTAATGAACCGGAATTATAACCGATGATCCGGCCCGAGTCACGCCCGCATCCCGGCAGCGGAGCGCATAAGAAAAGGCGGGAGGAACAATATTGTTCCTCCCGCCTTTGCCTTTTGAATTTAAGGAGGACCCGCTTAGGTCGCGTTGGCGACGGCTGGCGCCAGTTCCTTCTCGCCCGAGCCCTTGCCCGTGGTCGAGGCCTCAAAGAACAGGTGCTTGCCATCCCCCTCGCCGGTGAGGGTGATCTTGATCAGGTCCTTGTTCTTGAAGTTGCCGCGGAGGATCTCCTCGCTCAGAGGGTCTTCCACGTGCTGCTCGATCGCCCGACGCAGGGGGCGGGCACCGAAATCGGCGTTGGTCCCCTTCTCGATCAGGAAATCCTTGGCCTCGGGGGTGATCTCGATCCGCAGCCCATGATCGGTCAGCCGCTTGGTCACCTTCTTCAGCTCGTATTCCACGATCTGCTCCAGGTTGGCCCGGCTCAGCGGGCGGAACACGATCACATCATCCAACCGGCCGATGAACTCCGGACGCATGTAGCGCTCCAGCTCCTTCATGACCGTGTCCTTGATCTGCTGGTAGTCGCGCTCCTCCTGTTCGCCCTTGCCCTTGGGACGCAGGCCGAACTGGGGACCGCCGCCTTTGATCAGTTCCGAGCCGATGTTGCTCGTCATGATCAGGATCACGTTGCGGAAATCGACGTGCCGCCCGAACGAGTCGGTCAGCCGCCCTTCCTCCATGATCTGCAGCAGCATGTTGAAGACGTCCGGATGCGCCTTCTCGATCTCATCCAGCAGCACGACGCTGTACGGCCGGCGGCGGATGCGCTCCGTGAGCTGCCCGCCCTCTTCATAACCGACGTATCCCGGAGGGGCGCCGATCAGCCGGCTGACGTTGTGCTTCTCCATGTATTCGCTCATGTCGATCTGAATGAGGGCATCCTCATTGCTGAACATGAACTCCGCCAGCGCCTTGGAGAGCAGCGTCTTGCCCACGCCGCTGGGGCCCAGGAACAGGAAGCTGCCCATCGGGCGGTTGGGGTCCTTCAACCCGCTCCGCGCCCGGCGGATGGTCTTGGCGATCGCCTTGATCGCCTCGTCCTGGCTGACGACGCGCTTGTGCAGCTCGTTTTCCAGCTCCAGCAGGCGCTGCGCCTCTTCCTTCTCCAGCCGCGTCAGCGGCACGCCGGTCATCTTACTGACGACCTCGGCGATGACTTCCTCATCCACCACGCCGTCCACTTCCTTACTCTTCTCGCGCCACTGCCGCTGCATCTCCTCCTTCTTCTTGCGGAGGGATTCGGCCTGGTCGCGCAGGCGGGCGGCCTCCTCATACTCGGCGTTCTTCACCGCCTCATCCTTCTGGATGCTCAGCCGCTCAATCTGCTCCTCCAAATCCGCCAGATTCGGCGGCTTGGTCATGCTGCGCAGGCGGATGCGCGCCCCCGCTTCGTCGATCACGTCGATCGCCTTGTCCGGCAGGCAGCGCCCGGTGATGTAGCGGTTGGACAACTCCACCGCAGCCTCCAGCGCCGCATCGACGATGCGCACGCGGTGGTGCGCCTCATACCGGTCGCGCAAGCCCTTGAGGATCAGGACCGCGTCCTCCTTGCTCGGCGGCTCGACGTGGATCGGCTGGAACCGCCGCGCCAGCGCCGCATCCTTTTCGATGTACTTGCGGTACTCGTCGAACGTGGTCGCCCCGATGCACTGGATTTCGCCGCGGCTCAGCGCCGGCTTCAGCACGTTCGAGGCGTCAATCGCCCCCTCGGCCCCGCCGGCGCCCACCAGTGTGTGCAACTCGTCGATGAAGAGGATGATGTTCTTGGCCCGGCGCACCTCGTTCATGACCGCCTTGATGCGCTCCTCGAACTGCCCGCGATACTTCGTCCCGGCCACCATCATCGCCAGGTCCAGCACGACGATCCGCCGCTCATGCAGCAGCTCGGGCACTTGGTTGGAGACGACCATCTGCGCCAGCCCCTCGACGATGGCCGTCTTGCCGACGCCCGCCTCGCCCAGAAGCACCGGGTTGTTCTTCTGCCGTCGGCAGAGAATCTGAATCACGCGCTCGATCTCGTTGGAACGCCCGATCACCGGGTCCAGCTCGCCGCCGCGGGCCAGTTCCGTCAGGTCACGCCCGAAACTGTCCAGCGCCGGGGTGGTGCTCTTCTTGCCCTTGCCCCCTTTTTCCGTTCCGCTTGTTTCTTCGCTTTCCACGCCTGCTCCCAGAAGGTTAAGGACTTCTTCCCGCACTTCTTCCAGCTTCAAGCCGAGGTTCATCAGCACTTGGGCGGCCACACCATCGTGCTCGCGCAACAATCCCAGCAAAAGGTGTTCCGTCCCCACGTAGTTGTGGTTCAGGTTGCGCGCCTCTTCGATGGCGTACTCAATCACCTTTTTCGCCCGTGGCGTCTGGGGCAGCTTCCCCATCGTCACCATGTCCGGGCCGCTCTTGACCAGCTTCTCCACTTCCAGCCGAACCTTACGCAGGTCCACATCCAGGTTCTTCAATACGTTGGCCCCCACTCCGCTTCCTTCCTTCACCAGCCCAAGCAGGATGTGCTCGGTGCCAATGTACTCATGGTTGAACCGCTGGGCCTCCTGATTGGCCAGCGCCATGACTTTTCTGGCGCGATCCGTGAATCGTTCAAACATGTTCATCTCCTGATCGGCCGGCCGCCGGGACCGACGTGGGTTAGGTTTCACCGCTTTGGCGGCCGTTCTATATCATACGGTCGCCGGACGGTTGAGTTCTTATCGAATTGTAGATGGCCGGCAGTGGTAATCAAGCAGAACGATGGAGGACCGCAGTACGACGGAAGCGAGCTTCAATCCCGACCCCCAGGCCAACCCGAAACCCTGCCGCCGGCCCGGCCCATTCTGGTTTCCGGAAGCCGTCTTTCCTCCACAATCCGCCCCTCCGGCTTCATACGGACGAGGATCCATCCCTCCACGCCAGGCCCATCGCCTCGCGCTCCGCCCCTCGCCTTCCCTTTGCCCATCGCCCCGCTACAATCGCGGTCCGATAAACCGGGAGCGTGCCTATGTCGTGGTTGTATACGGTGATCGAATATTTCCTGCACCTGGACCAGAAGCTGGTCGAGCTGGCCAACGCCACCGGCTCCTGGCTCTACGCCATTCTGTTCCTGGTGATCTTCTGCGAAACCGGCCTGGTCGTCACCCCCTTCCTCCCCGGCGACTCCCTCCTGTTCGTCGTCGGCGCCCTTGCCGCCAAACCGGAATTCCACATCAGCCTCCCCCTGACCGCCGTCTTGATGAGCCTGGCCGCCATCCTCGGCGATGCCGTCAACTACTCCATCGGCAAGCGCCTGGGCCCCAGAGTCTTCACTGCCGAATCCTCCCGCCTGCTGAACAAAAAGCACCTGATGCGGGCCCACCAGTTCTATGAAAAGCACGGCGGCAAGACCATCATCCTCGCCCGCTTCATCCCCATCGTCCGCACCTTCGCCCCCTTCGTCGCCGGCATCGGCGAGATGAATTATTTCCATTTCGCGGCCTACAACATCGTCGGCGGCGTCGTCTGGGTCTGTTCCTTCCTCTTCGCCGGCTACATCTTCGGCGACAGCAAAATCGTCAAGGACAGCTTCCACTACGTCATCGTCGCCATCATCGTCATCTCCGTCCTCCCCGTCATCTTCGAAT
This sequence comes from Planctomycetaceae bacterium, assembly GCA_044464175.1. Lineage (GTDB taxonomy): Bacteria > Planctomycetota > Phycisphaerae > Tepidisphaerales > Tepidisphaeraceae > JBIQLO01. The sequence goes on from JBIQLO010000209.1 coordinate 3,725, forward strand.
TCTGGCGCGCCCGCCGCGAAGCCAAGCGCACCCAGAAAGACGAAGCCCCGGCGGTCCTCTAAGGTTTCCCTCGCGACCCCAACGCAGTCCAAAGCCTCCCGCATCAACCGTAGCACGGGCTGCCAGCTCGTGGGTCGTGTCCCCACGACCCTCAATTCCGCCCGGTCAATCCAATTCAATAGAAACAGTGCCGCCCAAAAGCGTAGTGCCGCGTCCACTCTAAAATGCCCGCCGCGTTCTTCGTAGTCGAGGCTTTCAGCCCGTAGCCCGCGCTCGTTACGGGCATCGGCTTGTACTCAAGCCGATATCATTCCAACTCCAGGTCACAAACTGGAAGCCGCTGCTACGGAGCATATTGGCGTGGACGCGGCCGCTACATGACTGCCGCGGCCCCTGCAGCCGGCTTGAGCAGCTCCGGATCGATCAGGGCGCCACTGCGAATCAGGGCGCGTTGCAGTTGCGTCACTGGCACAATGCCATCCTCTCGCTTGTCCTTGGCCAGAATGCCTGCCGCCACGCCGCATGCTTCGCCGCTGACCGCGCAGGTCCCGATGGCGCGTGTGACATCAATGACCGTGTGGTCGGCCGACAGGCACCGCCCGGCAACAAACAGATTCGGCACTGTATCGGCCTGGATGGCGCGCAGCGGAATGGGATAAACCGGCCCGCGCCGCCGCCAGTCCCCCGTAATGCCCACACAGTCCTCAAGCCATGTGTGATCATGCTGCTCGCCGATCGAGAAACGGTTGAGCAGTCGCCGCGTCACGCGAACATCCGGAATCGACGGCAGCCCGAACGGATAAATGGTGTCTTCGGGATGCTTTTTGCGCTTCTCCTCTATTCGCTCATGAATCGCCCGGCGCGAGTCGAGGATCTGCCGGGTCAGTTGGCGGTGGTCGACGCCTGAATACAGCGGCCCGACCGCCTCCACCCCCCGGTGCTGCTTGTCGTAGCGGTTCGTGAACTTGTTGATCTGCAGTGCTCCGTTGTGAATCTCGTAATACCAGCCGGCCAGCACGTTGTACGGAAACTCTTCCGTGGGGCACCCGGCAAAATGACAGAGATCGGCGTCACCGCTGGCGTCGATGAACTGCCGTCCCTGAAGGGCCAGCCGTCCGCTTTTGTTCTCCACCAGGATGTGGGACAGCAGCCGTCCGCTTTTCACCACCCCGCACGCCCGCGTGTCGTACAGGATCGTGATCCCCGCCGCCTCCAGCAGGCGCTCCAGCTCCATCTGAAAGGCGTACGGATTGAACCCCGTGAGAAACCGCTTGCTGTTCTGGTCCGGCGGGCTCCCCTGGCCCAGCCAGCACTCGGGCACGGGCAAAAAGGAGGTGGCCGGCGCAGGGGCCTTCAGTTCGGCGACGGAACGATGGATTAACTCCTCCGCAATGCCTCCCATCACCTGCCTGCCATATCCATCGCATAACGGCAGGTACATAATCACATTGCCCAGCGTCGCCAGACCGCCCAGGCCAAACTGCCTCTCCAGCAGCGCCACCCCCACCCCCTGCCGGGCGCTTGCCAGCGCCGCGGCCACGCCGGCGATGCCGCCGCCCACCACGATGACGTCATACGCCGCATCAACAGGAATCCATCGTTCCGGTTCGCGAATCAACGCACCGCCCATCACCATTCTCCCGGAAAGGAGGCGCCAGTCAGGAGGCTCGCATCCTGCGGCGGACCGATCCCTTAAAAATTGCCCAATAGACCGGAATTGCTTCGGGGCAGATCCAGTGTCTCCCGCCGCTCTATTTCCACTCACGCGCCGATCGCAATGCTCATCCGATGCCCTTGCTCTGACCATACCCAACCGCGCTTCAACATACCTCTCCCGCCCCACAATTCAATTGTTCCCTCCCCCCTTCCACGGAGCCAGATCGCGAGGGGTTGATGACGGACGGCCTGCCCTTTCTGATGAGGGCGCCCAATCACCTCCACGATCACCGCCGTTTCGCACCGCCACTGCCCTCACCGACCGGACCATCAGGCAGGCTGGCTTTTTCCTCCCGCGCACACGCGCGGGCGAGTGCAGGGAGGGGGCTTTTCCGCCAACTCAACGCCCCCTCACTTCGCTTGACTTTGCCCTAACACAAGCCTATATTCCCCCATGCTTCCATACCGCTTCCATCCACTCCCCTCCATCGCTTCTTCGCTCCCTCGCTCCGTCGCTTTCCCAAGACCAACGAACCCAAACAAACCAAACCCAAATCCCCTCTGGCGCTCCAGAATCAACGATTTCCCCCGCCGAACCCAAAGCGCGTATTTCCCAACGAACCCAACCCACCGTCCCCGTGCCCAAAGCGGCCCGGGCCGGTATCATGCCCCCATGCCCCTGCCCGCCGACATCCTTCAGGCCGCCCGAAACTACCGCCTCAGCGCGGTCCAGCAGGTATTGACCGAAAACTACCCCCGCGTTCATCGCCTGGCCTATGGCCTCAGCGGGCGGGCCGATGTCGGCCGGCTCATCGTCCGCCAAGTCATGCGCCAGGCGCTGCGCCAGATGGCCAACTGGCGCACCGAGGGCGAGCCGGAGCGCTGGTTCGACCACCACACCATCCTCCTCTGGCGACGCACCGCCGCCCACGCCCCCGACCCCCGGCAGGACCTCCTGCTGCCCGACACCCCGCCCCCCGACTATCTCGCCTTCATCCGGGCCGTGCGCCGGCTCCCCCCCCAGCAGCGCGAGGCCTTTCTGCTCAGCGCCGGCGAAGGGTACGATGCCCGCCAGAGCGGCATCGCCATGGACTGCTCCCGCTCGGCCGCCGCCAACCATCTGGCCGCGGCCCATGCCGCGCTGGCCCAGGTCAGCGGCGGACAGGCCGAACTCCAGCGCCACGCCCAAACCC
>JBIQLO010000210.1:0-6571 GCA_044464175.1 Planctomycetaceae bacterium
TGTGGCCAGCCGAAAAAAAAGGACTGCCGGGCAAAAGGAGTTTCACAATGGCACCCAGAGCCAAACCACCGGAGGCGATTCAAATACGCCTCAAGCTGTTCATGTTCGGCCCGCCTGGAACGCGCAAAACCACGGCGGCGATTCAGTTCCCCAAGAGCTACATCATCGACGGGGAGCGGGGCGCTGAAAACTACGGCAAGCTCATTGCCAATAGCGGATCGGTCTTGTTCCAGACCACCGACATTGACGAAGTGATTGCCGAGGTCAAGGCACTGCTGACGGAGAAGCATGATTACCGAACACTGGTGATCGACCCCATCACCCCCATCTATGAAGACCTGCTCGCCAAATGCGAGAAAAAGGTCGGAACGGAATTTGGGCGGCACTACGGGGAGGCCAACAAGTCGATGAAGCGGCTGGCGAATCTCATCATGGCCCTGGACATGAATGTGATTGTCACTTCCCACGCGAAAGCCGAATACGGCGACGGCATGAAGAAGATCGGCTTTACGTTCGACGGCTGGAAGCGGCTCGATTACCTGTTCGACCTGGTGATCGAACTCCGCAAGGTCGGATCGGCGGAATTGACTGAACGCAAGGCCGTAGTGGTCAAGACGCGGATTGATGCGTTTCCCGATGGCGATGAATTTGAATGGTCCTACGAGGCCGTCAAAAACCGCTACGGTGCGGACATCATCGAGAAACACGCATCGACTATCACGCTGGCATCGCCCGAACAAATCCAGCGGATCAAAGGGTTGCTGGAATCGGTCAAGCTGCCCGAGGGGCTGGCCGACAAGTGGCTGACCAAGGCGGGCGCTGAATCGTGGGAGGACATGAAGGCGGTCGATGTGACCAAGTGCATCGACTACATCGAGAAGCGGCTGGAACCGAAGGCCGCGTGAACTGAAACAACTTAGGGCGGCGGCCAAGCGGACCAGCAAAAACCGACTGCCCAAACAACGGGAAGGCCCGCCCCGGCGCGTTGCCGGGGCGGAGCCAACCCAAACCAAAAACACAGAATCGAGGATAACACAATGGGTTACGATTGGAACAATGAAGCCAACAAGGCGGGCGGCAAATTCGCGGACCTGATCCCCGAAGGCACCCACAAACTCAAGATCATCAAGGTGAAGCAGGCCAACAAGGATGGCACGGTCTTCACGGACAAAGACGGCAACGATTCCCTTGGGATCGTGTTCGCCGACCAGCAGGCCCGCGAGGCGATGGTGTTCTACTCTCTTGCAGGCGAATACACCTACATTTTCGCCAAGCTCCTCAAGGGCTGCGGCGTCAACCTGGACAAACTCCAGGCGGCGGGCATTGAGCCGGGCAACTTCGCGGAGGAGAAGTACGCGAGCAACCTGATCGGCCGGACGCTTCGGGCCGAGGTCAAGCATCGGGAGTACAACGGGAAAACCTACGTCAGCATCTACCCTGAACTGCCCCAGAGCGGGGCGCCGGCAAAGGCCACGCCTGAGCCGGACCTTTCCGATGCCTTTGACCCGGAAGCCGACCTGACCGACGCCGACCGCAAGGCGCTGGTGCCGTCCGGGGCGGATGATCCGTTTGTCTGATGAACAAGATGGGGCGGCCCAATGCGGGTTGGGCCGCCCCTTTCTTTTGCTCTTTCGGGTCCGTTTATAGGGTCTATGAGGTCAACAATGAATGCACCGATCACGCTGGACATATCGAAAATTCGCATCGACGGAGGAACGCAACAACGGCCGCTGGATGATGAGGCGGTCACGGAATACGCCGGTTGGCTGAAGGAAGGGCGCACGCCCCCGCCGATCCAGGTGGTTTTCGATGGAAAGGATTATTGGCTTTGGGACGGATTCCACCGCTACCATTCGGCGCGCCGGGTGGGGCGGGACCAGATCGAAGCCGTCGCCTCCAAGGGCGACAAGCGGGCGGCCATCTGGCTTTCCTTTGGAGCCAACAAGGATCATGGCGTCCGGCGGCAAAAGGGGGTCGTCAAGGAGATTCTGGAGAGGATTTTCGCCGATCCCGAATGGGCGGAAACGCCGCAAGCCAAGATCGCTGAGCATGTGGGAGCCACTCGCCAATACGTCAACTCCATCAAGGGCGCATCTTGTCAACAGTTGACAAGATGCGCGAGCGAGCCAAAGCAGGTCACTCGCGGCGGAAAGTCCTACCCGATGAACACCGCCAACATCGGCCGCCCCCGCTCCCAGCCGGACGATGACGCCGTGGCCGAGGCGTTCGGCAATGCCCCCGCGCCGAAGCTGGCCGCCGGGATCATGGAGGCCGGACCGGTTCAGGGGGTGGAGGAACCGACCGACGCGCCGGCCAATGGGCGGGATGAGACGGGGCGGGACATCCCCACCGAAGCCATCGCGGCCATTTTCCGCCGGCGGGGCGAAATCACCGAATTGATGCAGGCCGTGACCAGCCTCAAATCCCGCGTCACCAAGGCGGCGGCGTCCGATCCCCTGTTTCGCCTGGTCGCGGCCCAACCGTTCGCCATCGACTGCAATAACCTTTTCTCCGCATTGAAGCACGCCCTGCCGTATGCGGTCTGTCCCTACTGCGGGGGCGAGTCCATCGGCAACCGCTGCAACGGCTGCAAGGGGTCAGGATGGGTGAACAAGGTGACATTCGACAACGCGCCCAAGGAACTCAAGGAACTGGTGGCCTAAATGAACCTGCGCCCCTATCAAATCCAGGCCGTGGATTCCGCGTTCGCCGAGTGGCAGCGCGTTCAATCCACGCTCAACGTCATGGCCACCGGCTGCGGGAAAACCGTGGTTGCATCCCACACGGCCCGGCGGATGAACAAGCCGACCCTGATGCTGGTGCATCGGGAGGAACTGCTTTGGCAGGGGAAAAAGAAAATCGAGCAGGTAACGGGCTGGCGAGTGGGAGTGGAAATGGGGGACTACAAGGCGCATCAGGACGGCATTTTCGGATACCAGGCCATCGTTTCGACGGTGCAAACCCAATACTCCGGCCGGGACGGGGAAGGCCGGATGACGCTGTTCAATCCCCACGATTTCGGGCTGCTGATCGTGGATGAGGCCCATCGATACGTTGCCCCCAAATACAAGGAAGTCGTCGATTACTACAAGCAGAACCCCGCCCTGAAGGTGCTGGGACTTACCGCCACGCCCAAGCGGGCGGACGATAAGGCGATGGGGCAGATTTTTGAGTCCGTTTGCATGAACTATGGCATTGCCGACGCCACCAATGATGGGTGGCTCGCTCCGATCCGACAGCGCATGGTGACGGTGGAGGGGCTGGACTTGTCCAAAGTGCGGACCAGCATGGGGGACTTGAGCAATTCGGACCTCAGTGAAGCCATCAGCCGGGTGGTGGGGAAAATCGCCTTGCCGACGCTGGAGATTATCGAGGACCGCAAAACGCTGATATTCATGCCCAACCGCAAAACGGCCGAGGCCATCTGCGATTTCTTCAATGCCAAACAGGAGGGCATCGCCCGGTGGGTGAGCGGCAAGACCGACAAACTGGAGCGGCGGGAAATTCTGGCCGACTACGCGGCGGGCAAATTTCAGATTCTGGTGAACGTCGATGTATTGATCGAAGGATATGACCACGCGGGTATTCAGGTGGTGGCCATTCCACGGCTGACCAAAAGCGAGGCCCGCTACATTCAGATGCTGGGCCGGGGAACACGCCCCGAAGATGGGCTGGTGGATCAATTCCCCACCGCCGAGCAGCGCATCGAGGCCATTGCGGCATCATCCAAGCCCTACCTTGAGGTGATTGACTACGCCGGGAATGCCGGCCGGCACAAGCTCATTACGGCGTTGGATGTGCTGGGAGGCGACTACTCTCCCGCCGTTCGGGCGAGAGCCAGGGGCAAGGCGGAGGGCGCCGGGCAGGCCATCGACCCAAAGGCGGCGATGGAGGAGGCCAAGGCGGAAATCGCCCGCGAGAAGGAGGAGGCCGAACGCATCCGCATGGAGAAAGCGCGGGCGGTGGCGGCCGTGGCGCAGAAGCCCAATTACGTTTCCCTTTGGGTGGACCCCTTCAGCGCCCTGGACATTCCCGCGCCCCGGCAATCCGCCTGGACGGCCGGGCGCATGCTGTCGGAGAAGCAGCGGGACATGATCGAAAAACACTACGGGATGGACCCCGACACGCTGAACTATGCCGAGGGGAAGAAGCTGGTGGATGAACTGTTCCGGCGATGGAAAACCGGGGAATGCTCCCCGAAGCAGGCCAACCTCCTGAAGAAATACGGGATGAACATTCATGCCAGCCGATCCGAGGCGGCGGAGTTGATCGGACTGATTAAGGCGGGCAAGGCCAAATCCGCGCCAAAGGTGGAGAAATTCGTTTGTCCGGGGTTTGAATGATGTTCGATGAAGTCATTGATTTTTCCAACCCCCGCGAGCGGTCACTGATCATGGGCCGCCTGCGGGAACTTGTCGGCCTGCACCGGCTGACCGTCAAAGCCCACCGGCGCACGCGCACCAACCCCCAGAACCGCTATTACTGGTCCTGCTATGTCCAGCCGCTGGTGGAATTTCTGGCCGACCAGGGGGAGATGAAAACCAAGGAAGAGGTCCACCAGATGTTCGCCATGATGTTTCTGCGGGAAAGCATCGTAGACCCATCCACCGGGGAAGTGCTGGGGGAAACGGTGCGCAGCACGACCAAGCTCAACACGACCGAATTTAACGAATATCTGGAGCGGGTGGCGCAGTGGCTGGCGGAGAAGGTGGGGATCGTGGTTGTGGAACCGGAACAATGGGGGAGGGAGGCAGCATGAAAAACGCACAGTTATGGAAGCGGATTTTGAACGAAGGATTCACCAATCTTCTCGATGAAAGCATGCTGCCGGAGGAATGGGACAATGAAGTGATCCTATCTCACATCATCACCGCGCCCATCATCGTTGCAAAAGGCGCGCACCCGAGCGGAAAACCAGATATGAGTTGGTCGGATTATGAGAACATGCCTATCGCAATGCCGTTTTCTAAATTCTGGCTGGAAATGCCATGTGATTGCAGTCCGGAATGCCACGAACAGTATGGGGTATATTTTACAAACGAGCGCACCGAATCAGGAGGATTTCAAATTGAAGCAATTAGCTTTGACCTGATGCCTACAACGACCAACAAGAAATCTCCCAATCGATGCGCGATAGTGGGCGCGCTACGATTTAATTTGGACTCCAAAGGGATTCTGCCGGGAGGAGACGCCTTTGATGTGTCTTACTGCCCTATGGATCGCCAAAAGATTTACAGAGAGTCCATGAGCGAAGAGTGGTTGGAAAATATGGCGAGGCGGCCAGTGATGCGGGCAATGATTGCCTTAACCACGCTCTCTTGCAAAAACGTATCACTTAAATCTCACGACAATGATCCACAGCAAGTCCGCCGTGCCATGAAACGGTTCGGTGGGAATCCGGACAGTTACCGTTATCACACACTGATTGTTCGTCCTCCTGGCGCAAAATCAGGTTCGCCGGGCATCGAGATTGGCGCTATGCCCCGCCACGTTTGCCGGGGCCACTTCGCGGAATATGGTCCGCAATTCGGCAAGGGTCTTCTGTTCGGGAAATACGAAGGCCGATTTTTTGTTCCACCCCACCTGAAGGGCGACAAGAAAAACGGCGTGGTGGAAAAGGATTATGAGGTGCGCCCATGATCTCCACAGACGAGATCCTTCTCAAAATCAAAAGGCTGCGGCCTGCTGGCCAAAACAAATGGGTGGGCTGCTGTCCCAGCCACTACGATCAGCATCCCTCCATGAGCATCGCCATTGAGAATGGCAAACTCCTGATGTACTGCCACGCCGGATGCAGCTTTGAATCCATCCTTGCCGCACTGGGCGTCAAGGGGAAGGCCACCGCCGCGCCAGCGTCCATCGACGATGCCCCCAGAGACGATTGGAAGCTCGACGTTGCCCCCATCATGGCCCGCTGGATGGATCAAACCTTCGATACCCAGTACCGCGAGCTGTCGGAGGCCCTTGGCGTCTCTGTGGCTTCCCTAAGCCGCCTTCTGCCCGCCTGGGCCGCCAAACACAACGCCTGGGCGTTCCCGATGAGCGACGGCATGGGCGGCTATTGCGGCGTGCGCCTGCGCGCGATGGACGGGAAAAAGTGGTCGATCCGGGGCGGTCATTCCGGCCTGTTCATTCCCGGCTTCGGCGGCATGGATGAATCCGGGCCGCTATTGATCGTGGAAGGCCCCACCGACACCGCCGCCGCGCTGGACCTGGGTTATCGCGCCATCGGCCGGCCTGATTGCAGCGGAGGCGGGAAACAACTGGCCGCATGGATTCGGCGCAATCCCCGGCAGTCCGTGGTGATCCTGGCCAACCGGGATACGCCTAAGACACGGCCGGATGGCACGAAATTCTATCCCGGCCAGCAGGGGGCGGAGATGCTGGCGAATTTGATCTGCGGCCAATGCCGCGAACTGAAAATCATCATGCCGCCACGGGCGAAAGATGCCCGCCAATGGCTCAACCAGGGCGGCACGCACGGGCAGGTGGAAGCGGTCATCCGCGCCACTCGGCCGTGGTATCGAAAATCATCGGCGAAAGCCGGATGAGGAACAACTGAATAAAGAAC
>JBIQLO010000211.1:0-6554 GCA_044464175.1 Planctomycetaceae bacterium
ACCCTGGGCCAGGATACGCCCGATGGGCAGTGGACCACCCGCGGCGGGACGAGCGACGGGACGCCCACCGGCGTCTACACCTTTCTGGAGGAGAAGCTGGGGGTGCGCTGGCTGATGCCGGGGGAACTGGGGCGGGATGTGCCCCGGGCACAGGGGCTGGAGCTGGAGGAAACGGACCGCACGCACGTGCCGGCATTTTCATTCCGGCACGTGTCGCACCTGAGCGACGGGCAGGGAGCCGCGCAGCGCCGGGCGATCGCGACCTGGATGGACCGGCAGCGGCTGGGGTCGGAATGGAACCTGCAGTACAACCACAACATGCTGCGGGGGCTGACGGATGGGCGGAGTTTGAATATGCGCTCGCCGGAATTTCAGCAGCTGTACAAGGAGCATCCGGAGTGGTTCGCCATGGACGCCAAGGGGAATCGACCGATGCCGACGCGGGTCTTTAGCAAGCTGGAGACCACCAACCCGCAGTTGGTGGCCTATTTTGCGCAGCGGGCGATTGAGACGTTGAAGGGGTCGAAGCGGCCGGGGATGTTCTCCCTCTCCCCCAGCGACGGGCGGGGGTGGAGCCAGAGCCCCCAGAGCAAGGCGCTGTATGATCCCAGCCCCTCAACCCTGTTCGATCCCGAAGCGCCGGCGGGGCTGCCGGGGATGTCGTCGCTGGTGCTTAAGTGGTATCACGACATCGCGCAGATCGTGGCAAGGGAGTATCCCCAGGGGCGGCTGGGGGGATACATCTACGCCGACTATGTCTACCCTCCCACCAAGTTCACGATGAAGCTGCCGGACAACTTCACGCCGGTGATCTGCGGTATCGGGGAATATGGATATGGCCTCTACCGCAAGGACAACCAGGAGCGCTACAACTACGTCATGGATGCCTGGGCCAAGGTTGCGCCCAAGAACTGGTTTTACTATGGGCTGCCCAACCAGATGCTCAGGCAGTTTGAGCCGGAGATCGGCGCGGCCAACTTCCCCGGCAGCACCGCCGTGGTCACGCCGGCCGCGCCGGAGATTCTCAACTTCGTCTGGGACAATTTCCGCCGCAATCGGATGAAGGGCGCCAATCTTTATGGCGTCCCCTCCTGGAGCAACGCGGCGATGGCCAATTACATGCTGGCCCAGATGATGTGGAATCCGAAGCTGGATGCCTACGAAGTCCAGAAGGATTGGCTCAACCGGGCCTACGGGCCGGAGGCCGGGGGTGACATGCTGGCGTTCTATCAGAAGCTGGATGGGTGGTTCGGCGACTATTACCGAAGCCACGCCGGATTGAGCTATAAACTCACCAGCGGCATGCTCAAGGACATCTATGCCGCGCATTACGGGGATCTGGAAGCGCTCTATCTGCGGGCAGAGTCGCGGAAAAAGACCGAGGCGCAGGGGCGGCGGCTGGCGCTGATCGGGGACAACCTCTCGGTGCTTCAGTGGCGGCTGCGCAATGGCGGCTTCTGGCCGGCGGGTTTGACCTCCAGGCTGCGCAAAGATGACAAGGCGGTGATCGCGCTGCTGGAGACCTCCACCGACGGATTTGACCTGTTTCCCGGGATCGTCAGCGGGCGGCTCAGCAACGACAACCGGATGGCCGTGCGCCGGGCCGTCGAGGCGATGGAGGAGGTGAAGGTGAAACTGGTGGAGGCGCCTGCGCCGGCCGAGGCGGGGGAGATGCCGCCGCTGGATGAGAACGTCTTTGTGCTCTATGCCTCCCAGGATGGTCCGGTGCGGATCGTGCCGAAGCTGGTGGTGCACGGGGCGTATTTCGCCACGTATGTGATCGCGGAGAATTACGGGGCGGTCTTCAGCGACGGGCCGGGCGTGGTGGCCTCGGGCGTGCTCAGCGCCGATGCCCCCATCACCTTCAATACCAGGGCGAACCAGGCCTATTATCTCTACCTGCCCCCCCGCAAGCCGGTGCGGTATCAGTTGAACATCGAGAACGCGGCCGTGGCGGAGGCGGGATTCAAGAACGGCACGATGACCCTTTACGGGAACAGCGCGCCGGTTCACATCTATTATCAGCTCGGCGATGCGCCGATCGGGATTTTTGAGCACGCCCGGACCGTCACGCTGCAAAGGCCGTTCAGCGCGGCGTCGGCCAAGGCGGGCCTCGTGAAGCGCGGGCGGTATGAGGATGTCCAGATCGTGACCAGCCTCGATGAGGGATGGCGCTTCAGCCCCGACCCGAAGGATGAGCTTCTGAAGCGCGGCGTCACCGGCGATCAGTTCGATGACAGCGCCTGGAAGACGATCAGCGCCCTGAACTGGTGGCAGACCCAGGGATTCGCCGACTACCACGGGCCGGCCTGGTATCGCATCCAGTTCAAGGCGGACGCGCTCAAGCCGGAGCACACGGCCCTTTTCTATTTCGGGGCGATTGACGGCAACGCCCAGGTGTATCTCAACGGGGAAAAGATCAAGGAGCACACGCTGGGCCCGGACTTCGCCGGATGGAACAAGGCGTTCTTCGCGATGAGCAGGCATCTGAAGGCGGGCACGAACACGCTGGCGGTGCGGGTGGTGAGCAAGAACGACCGGACCAACAGCGGCATCTTCAAGGGCGTCAGCCTGTTGACGGGCAAGCGCAAATGAGGACCGGACGGCCGCTTGTCCGGATGGGCCTGTTGGATTACTGTAACAGACCGTCCGGAGGGCCTGGTGGGAGAGCGGTCGATGGATCAGATGAAGTTGCGTGCCGGTTTCGGACAGTTCGTCCTGGCGATGTGCCTGGCGGGAGCCTTCCTGCTGGGTGGCTGCGCCACCGGGCCCAGGCTGCTGTCGCGCGAGGACCAGAAGACGATCGACCGGCAACTGGTGGAATATCCCAGCGGGTTCGACCTCAAGCCGTACATCACCCACCTGACAGCGCCCACCGCGATCTGCTTTGATAAGGAGGGGACGCTTTTCATCGCCGAAGGGGGCTTCAACGGCCAGGACCCGCACATCTATGCCTTCCGGATCGACGGCTCGCAGTTTGACATCTATCCCAAGGGGCGGCGGGTGCCGATCTTCGCCCCTGGCTTCCGCATTTACGGGCCCATCGGCGGCATGGCGGCGGCCAACGGGCATCTGTATGTCTCCCACCGCGACGATGCGGGGCTGGGGGTCATCACCGCCTTCGATTATGACGGGAGCCACCGCACCGTGGTGGCGGATTTGCCCGCCCAGGGGGACTACGGGGTGACGGATGTGGTGATCAACCCGATCAACGGGCGGCTCTATTTCGGGGTGGGCACGGCCACCAACAGCGGCGTGGTCGGCATCGACAACTGGCGCCAGGGGTGGCTGCGGAAATATCGCAATGTCTGCGACCAGTCCTATGTCGATCTGAAACTGCACGGGCGGCGGTTCGACACGCCCAATCCGTTCGCCGGCCTTTTTGGCGGCAAGGATGTGTCGGTGACGGCCCCCTTTCAGCCGTTTGGCCACAGCAACCAGACCACCATCCGCCGGGCGGCCAACGGCAAGCCCAATGGGGCGGTTTTCAGCATCGATCCCGGCGGGGGCGATCCGCGGGTGGAGGCGTTTGGCATTCACAATCCCCGGGGCCTGGCGTTCAACACCTACAACCGGCTATATATGACCAACACGGGTATGGAGCTGCGGGGCACCCGCCCGGTGAAGGATGATCCGGACGTGCTGCTGTGGGTGGTGCGCGACACCTGGTACGGCTGGCCGGACTACAGCGCGGACCTGCGCCCGATCAGCGAGCCGCAGTTTCAGCCGCCGCTGACGATGATCCTCAAGACCGGCTACCCGGACCTCTCGGCCCTGATCGACCATGAGGCCAGCGGGCTGCTGCGTCCCGACCGCAACACGCTGCTGGCGGCGGTCTTCGCCCCCTTGAGCGGGGCGGCCAAGTTCACCTTCGCCCCGTCGACGGCCCCCTGGACGCGCTTTCGGGACTGCGCGCTGGTGGCACTGAGCGGCGACCGGGCCCCCTTTGCCACGGGCGGGCCCGATGGGCTGAAGATGACCGCCCCCACCGGCTACAAGGTGGTGCGCGTGAACATGGACAACCGCAAGGTGGCCGATTTCATCCACAACACGCGCGACCTGCCCGGCCACGCCCTGGAGCCGTACGATCCGCAGGCCCTGGAACGCCCGATCGACGTCAAATACAACCCGGCGGACAACTGCCTCTACATCCTCGATTTCGGCCGGATGCGCATGCGCGGCGGCAGGATGGAGGTGGCCGAACACACGGGCAAGATTTACCGGCTGGTGCCGGTGGCGGAGCACAATTAAAAGTTATAAATTAAGAATTATGAATTAAGAATGACCGGCTGGGAGACTGATCCGTTTCGCATTTGAAATTCTTCATTCATAATTCGTAATTCTCTCCAGGAGGTTTCCATCGCCGCTCCATCTTCCGGCCATTCCTCGCGCCATGAGGCGCGGGTCATCCGCGATTTCGCCGTTGAGGTGGCCCGCCTGGCCTCGGCCACGCGCTGCCACGATGTGGTTGTGCTGGATGTGCGCGGCCTCTCGCCGGTGACCGACTATTTCGTCCTGGCCACCGGCATCAGCCCGCGCCAGATGACCACGGTGATCAAAGAGGCGCAGGAACTGGGTGAGTCGATCGGCTTCGGCCCGGTGGGGCGGGCGGGGCAGGGCCAGGAGAGCTGGTTCCTGGTCGATTTCGTGCATGTGGTGCTGCATGTCTTCACCGGCGAGGCGCGGCTGTTCTACGACCTGGAGAGCCTCTGGGGCGATGCGCCGAAGGTGAAGTGGGAGGAGAAATAGGATCGTTCCTGTTTGGACAGGGGGTTCATTGGGATGTTGAGAGGGACCGGCGTTTGCCGGTTCCCGGCGGCCGGTTGCCCCCGGGACGAGAGATCCCCGGCGAGGAGCAACCGGCAACTGGAGACTTGTATGGTGCGTTTGGCTGTGATCGGATTGGGTGGACGGGGTTCGGGGCTGGTCAAAATGATGCTGAAGCTGGACCCGCAGGTCCAGCTGGCGGGCGTGGCCGACCCCAACGGTGAGGCGGTGGGCCGCAAGATCAAGGAGATGGGGCTGGAGAGCGAGCCGATCGCCCTCTACAAGGAGGCCGACGCGCTGCTGGCCCAGGCCGACCGGTACGATGCCCTGCTCATCGCCACGCGCTGCCTGGACCATACGCCGCTGGCGGTCAAGGCGGCGGCCACGGGGCTGCCGCTGTTTCTGGAAAAGCCGGTCGCCATCAGCATGGAGCAACTGGCCGCGCTGGCCCAGGCGTTCAAGGGGCGGGAGGACTCGGTGATCGTCTCCTTCCCGCTGCGGTACACCCCGCTGTTCACGGCCGCGATGGAGGTGGTCAAGAGCGGGCGGCTGGGGATCATCAACCAGGTGCAGGCGTTCAACAACGTCTCCTACGGCGGGGTCTATTTCGGGCGCTGGTACCGCAATTACGAGGAGATGGGGGGGCTGTGGCTGCAGAAGGCGACCCACGACTTCGACTTCATCAACCTCCTGGCCGGGGCCGCGCCGGTGACGGTGGCGGCGATGACGACCCAGCGCGTCTTCGGCGGCGAGCTGCCGTTTGACCTCCACTGCGGCAAGTGCGACCTGGTCGAAAGCTGTGCTGAAAGTCCGCGGAACCAGATCCGGCGCAACGACGCCGGGGGCGCTTCGCTGGTGGGGGAGGACCACCCCTGCCTCTTCAGCGCGGGGATCAAAAACCAGGATGCCGGCAGCGCCCTGATCCGCTACGCCAACGCCGTGCACGCCTCCTACGCCCAGAACTTCGTCACGCGCTTGAGCGCCCACACCCGCGGGGCGACCGTCACCGGCTACGAGGCGACGCTCAAATTCGACTGGTACACCGACGAGGTGACGGTCACCGACCACCACCGCAACCGCGTGGACAGGATCGTCACCAAATCCTTCGAGGGGCACTCCGGCGGCGACAGCGTGCTGGTGCGGGATTTCCTGAACATGGTCCGCACGAAACAGCCGCCCCACGCGAACCTGAAGGCGGGGCTGCTGAGCGTGGCGATGTGCCTGGCGGCCCGGGAGTCGGCGATCCGCCAGAGCTTCGAGCGGGTCTCCCCGGCCTACGGCGGCGGCGAGCCCCTGCCGGCCGAAGCGCTGGCGTCGGCGTGAGGCGGCGACCTGAACCAGGAAGCGTGAAGCATGAAGACATGAAGCAGCGCATCGGCCGCCTCATGTCTTCATGGTTCACGCCTCAGTCTTACGCCGCCTTGCGCAGGGAGAGGCCCGCTGCAGGCGCGCCCGCGACAGCGCCCGCGCCGTACTGCGTGTAGGTGCCGACCGGCGCGCAGGTGGGGCCGGGCTGGAGCTTGGGGTTGAACCAGCGGGCGCACAGCCACACGCGGCTGCCGGGGGCAACCGAGTTGTCGAACGTGATCGTCGCCTTGGTGCGCGAATCTCCCTGCTGGAAGGTCCAGGCCTTCAGGTCGGCGGGGGGATTTTCCCCCACGAAGCTGAAGATCGCCGCCCCGGCCACGCCGGCCGGTTTGGCCGCCCGCTTCCTCCCTATCGTCGGCGCAAACCAGGGGGGCTGAAGGCGCGGGGTGGTTCTTTTGAAAAAACTGGCTGCCGCAGGG
>JBIQLO010000212.1:0-6530 GCA_044464175.1 Planctomycetaceae bacterium
ATGGATCCTTGTACACCGCCGTGCTGCCCAGGCAGCGGGTGGATATCAGCAACCCCGGCCACAATTCGCTGGAATATGAAGCGCCCGGCGCGGAGGGCTGGGAATAGGGCGGGAAATAGTTGTCGGACAGGTCCGTATACATTTGCATCGCTTGCCCAAGCTGGCGCAAATTGGACAGGCACGCCACCGTCTGGGCCGACTGCCGGGCCTTGTTCAACGCGGGCAGGAGCATTGCAACCAGAACGCTGATGATCCCGATGACGACCAGTAACTCAACCAGAGTAAATGCGTTTTTGGATCGCATATCGGCTCCCTTCTTCATCCCAGCCCTGTGCTGGATGGGTATTGCCCCATGCGCCGGCGATGGCGGGCCAAGGCCCGCCCCGTCATCTGTGATCTGGTCTGACATGAAACGCCTCCGGGCAAGAGTAATCCCCCGCGAATAGTCCTTCGTGTCGAGGGGCCCGCCATCGAATCATGCACGCCTCAATCCTGTTCGATCCAGCCCCGCAATGGATCACCCCCTCCAAATGCATTCTCCACCCCACACCCAAATTACCACACCCGGGAATCCCTCACAACGAAAATTTGAAAAGGGATGCAGGAAAATGCCCTATCAACTGGTCCCTAACTCTCAGCCCCATTCTTGACGCCTGCGCTCCGGACGGATAGCCTCGCCGCCCATGCTGAAACGGACGCCGTTCTATGATTTCCACGTCTCCGCCGGCGCGCGGATGGTCGATTTTGCCGGCTGGGAGATGCCGATCCTCTACCGCGGCATCGTCGATGAGCACGAGCAGACGCGAAAGAGCGGTTCGATCTTCGATGTCTCCCACATGGGACGCCTCTACTTCAGCGGCCCCGACGCCCTGAATTTCCTCGAACGCGTCGCCACCCGCCGCTTAGGCGACCAGAGCGTGGGCCAGAGTCGCTACAGCCTGATCTGCAATGAATCCGGCGGCGTCATGGACGATGTCATCATCAGCCGCGATGCCAAGAACTGGCTGATGGTCTGCAACGCCTCCAACCGCCAGAAACTTTTGGACTATTTCCTCCAGACGCGCCGACGCGATGACTTCGACCTGGACATCGCCGACCAGACCGAATCCACCGCCATGGTCGCCATTCAGGGCCCCAGAGTGATCGACCGCCTGGCCGGCGTGTTGCCGGGCGATCTCAAGGCGATGAAACGCTACCACTTCCAATCCGGCAGCATCATGCTCGTGAAATACACCCTCTTCCGCGGCGGATACACCGGCGAGGATGGCGTGGAGCTGATCATCCCCGCGAAGATGGCGGGCATGGCCATGAAACTGTTGGCCGGCAAAATGGATAAACCCGACGCCACCATCAAACCGGCCGGCCTGGGGGCGCGCGACACCCTGCGGCTGGAGGCGGGAATGCCCCTCTACGGACACGAGCTGAGCGAGCAGATCGACCCGATTTCCGCCGGCCTGGGATGGGCGGTCGATCTGAACAAGAATTTCGTCGGTGTCGAGGCCCTGCGCAAAATCCAGCAGGACGGCCCCAAACGCAAACTCGTGGGGCTGGAACTGGAGGGCAAGCGCATCGCCCGCCAGGGCACCCCCATCCTGGCCGATGGCCAGGTGGTCGGTGAGGCGACCAGCGGCGTGCTGGGCCCCACCGTCCAGAAGAGCATCGCCATGGCCTACGTGGACGCCGCCCACTCGATGGCCGGAACCAGCCTCTCGGCCGATCTGAAAGGCTCGATCATCCCGGCCAAAGTCGTTAAACTGCCGTTTTACAAGAGGTAGGATGGGTTTTTGGCCCCCATCCGTCCGCCTACTGGAGAACCCCATGCCCGCACCAACCGACCGCCGTTACCTTCAGACCCATGAATGGCACAAGCTCGACGGCGACACCGTCACCATCGGCATCACTCAGATTGCCGCCGATGAACTGACCGACATCACCTTCATCGCCCTGCCCAAGGTGGGCGACAAATTCGACGCCAACGCCCGCTTCGGCGAAATCGAATCGGTCAAGGCCACCAGCGATCTCTACACCGGCGTCGCCGGCACCGTCTCGGCCGTCAATGAGGCCCTGAACGATGAACCGGGCCTGGTCAACCAGGACCCCTATGAAAAGGGGTGGATGATCAAGCTCAAGGCCGACAATCCGGCCGATGTGCAGAAGCTGCTGGACAGCTCGGAATATCTGGCCAAGACAGGGCATTGAGAAGAGGGTTGCTAGTTTCCAGTTGCAAGTTGCTGGCACGTGTGTCTGGCAACCAGCAACTAGCAACAAGTAACCAGCAACCAACGATCCATGGACTACACGCAACTCACTCCCGAACAGCGCAAGACGATGCTCAATGCCGTCGGCGCAACTCGCGTCGAGGACCTGTTTGACGTCGTCCCCGAAGCGCTGCGCCTCGACCGCCCGCTGAATCTCCCCCCTGCCATGGACGAGCTGACGCTCCGCCGTCACCTGGCCCAACTGGCCGCCCGGGACCGCTCCGTCGAGCAGAAAACCTGTTTTCTGGGCGCCGGCGTCTACGACCATTTCATTCCCGCCGTCGTCGATGCCCTGGCCATGAAAGGCGAATTCGTCACCGCCTACACCCCCTACCAGGCCGAGGCCTCCCAGGGGTCGCTTCAGGCCTTTTTTGAATTCCAGACGATGGTCTGCCAGTTGACCGGCATGGAGGCCGCCAACGCCTCGTTGTATGAAGGCGCCACCGCCCTGGCCGAGGCGGCCATGATGGCCCTGAACATCACCGGCAAGCGTGAGATCATCGTCTCCCAGGGCGTCCATCCCCACTACCGCCAGGTCTTGAAGACCTACCTCTCCGACCTGCCCGCCCGCTACACCGAAATCCCCCTCAAGGAGGGCGTGGTGGACACCCAGGCGCTGGAAAGTGAACTGGAACCCGACACCGCCGCCATCATCCTCCAGTCCCCCAATTTCCTGGGGCACATTGAATCGGTCGAAACCATCGCCAAGTTCGCCCGGGCCAATCAGTCCCTCTGCATCCAGGCCTTCAATCCCATGAGCCTGGGCCTGCTCAAACGCCCCGGCGACCTGGGCGTGGACATCGCCGTCGCCGAAGGCCAGCCCCTGGGCATCCCCCTCCAATTCGGCGGACCCTACCTCGGGCTCTTCGCCTGCAAGCAGCAGTACATGCGCAAAATGCCCGGCCGCCTCGTCGGCCAGACCGTCGACGCCGAGGGCAAGCGCGCCTTCTGCCTCACCCTCCAGACCCGCGAGCAGCACATCCGCCGCGAAAAAGCCACCAGCAACGTCTGCACCAATCAGGGATTGCTCGCCCTGCGCGCCAGCGTCTACATGGCCGCCATGGGCCCCGCCGGCCTGCGCCAGGCGGCCCAGCTCTGCCACAACAAGGCGGCCTACCTCGCCGCCCGCCTGCAGGAGGCCGGCCTCTCTCTGCGCTACCCCGACCGGCCCTACTTCAACGAACTGCTGGTCCAGCTCAATCGCCCCGTGGAAGATGTCCTGGCCGACGCCGACGCCGCCAACATCCTCCCCGGCTACCCCATCGGCCGCGACTACCCCGAGCTGGCCGACTGCCTCCTCATCGCCGTCACCGAAAAGCGCACCCGCGCCGAGATCGACGAACTGGTGGACCTCCTCACCGGCCAAAGCGCCGGCGCCCCCCGAACCGAATCCTCCCACGACGCCGACCAGTTCGTCCACGCCGACCTGGCGGAATGAAAAATTCACCACAGAGACACAGAGGATTTTTAAAGTCACGGATGGACACGGATAAATGAGGTAGGATCCGCCTCGCCGACCATGAGCGCAAGACGGCGGCATTCGGCGTAGGGTGGGCTTCAGCCTGCCACACCGTCGTGATGGGCCGAAGGCGGCCGGGTCCGCACTCCCGGCGGAGCATTTGGCTGGGGGGCCGCTCTGTGGCCGTTCCGTCCCCGCTCCGTCCCCGCTCCAAAAACAACCCGTAGGGGCGGCTTCAGCCGCCGCATGCCACGGATGCCAGTATATGGACGAAACGCCGCACACGGCGAGCCATGAGGATCATGCCTCAATCCCATTGGGTGGCTTTCCCACGCTCTCCAGCAGTGACCGATTTTCTACGCCTGCTTATCCTTATTTCTGTGCCACCATCTGATTTTGCCAAACGTAGTGAGTCTGTCGGACAGGGATCACATTGGCTCCGCGCACGGGCTGAGGAAACATGGTTGCGATGTCCGGAGCATTCTTATTGGGATCAACGTAATACTTTGAATCCCGGCCGATTGCGCTTTCAATGGCTAAAATTGCTTCCTTCGTGGAAGCTCCATTGTCAGTGATCGAACTTGCAAAAAGCTTGACGGGTGCCCCGGTGAATTTCGCAAAATCCAACGCATTTGCATCCTCATTTTCGTTGAAGATATACATTATAGTGTAGACTTGCGAATCCGCGCCGATAGAGCAATCGAATACAACGGCCGGCCTCGATACTGACGTGTGATCATTCCCGACATTCTTATTCGAGATTACAGACTGGAAGAATGGCCCGTCGCTGATGTGACATCCATTTCCGGCCCATATCTGGGCAATTTTTTCCGCCAATGCCTTGCCAAAGCCATTACGATCCGCGCGATACCACTTGAGCGCGGCTTCTCCACCAGCCGCGGCCAGCTTGTTGGCGCGTTTTTGTTTTTCTTCGGCAATTCTTTGCCGCCATGTCCGCATCGCATTTTCAAAGTCTGCATCCATCCTAGCGCCGTCCGCCTTCGCCTTGGCGATAGCCGCATCCTCATCCAGAAGAAGCTGACGGAATCGGGTTCCGGATTGTGGCTCAATGGAATCGCAGGCAGCGATGATTTCAGTCCAATTCTGCTGGCCGTCGCGGCGTTCCTCCATGAGGGCGAGGAGGTTATTGAGCGATGGTTTGTATTTTGCTCTGCCCAACGCGGCAATAGCCAATTTCAAGTTTCCCCTTCGTGTGCTGTGGCAGTTGCAAAAATAATTGAGCAAATGCTGATTGACTTGCTCATTCTGAAACTCCGGAAGCCATCTCAGTGCATTGGCCTGCTGCTGATCACTGCCATTCAGATCATTATATAGCACCGGGAGAATGCGGAAATCATGAAGCTGAACCAAGGAGAGGACAATGGCATTCTTAATGACTTGAGTTTCTTTCGGGTCTTTGAAGCAATCCAGCAAGGCCCTTTGTCCTGAATCATCCACTTTATTGTATCTACAGACCTCGGTAAGACCTTCGATCACCTCGAGCCGCGTAAATTGATCTGTTTCGCTTCGGAGTCGCATGACTAGTACTTGGGTCGCCTGCGGAGCAAAATTGATGCATTTGGTCAGTGCATTTGGTGCCATCATTCTCAACGTCTCAGATTGGAAGGCATATGTGGACCAGCGGGTAAAATAGGTTTGCTCAAAACGAGATTCAAATTTGTAAAAGTTATCCGATGGCAACACCGGTCCCGCGGCCTGCCCAAATGCATTTCCGCTAATTGCTACTGCGACGATTGCTGAAAGAATAGTTACATTTCGCATAAGCCATCCTTCCCAAACGTGAATTCGGAACTCCCAAGCCATCCTCAATCCAGCAAGGCTCGTCGGCCATAAACCGACTAGGCAATTGCCGATCACAGATCGCCGGAAATCTCCAAGCTGTACGTCGTACGAAAGACGTCCGCAGAACTGCTCCTCCTACTTGAATCACAGGAGTCGCGGACGCCAACTGTTCACATTGTACTGTTATGCGCAAAACGCTTCAAGATGCGAAAAGCGCATTATCGCGGCGGAAATGTCCGTCAAGCCCAATCACGACCTGATCTATCGGAAGGTACCAGAGTATCTTCGGATCATCCGCACGCGTGCAGGGCTGACGCAACGGGAATTAGCCCAAAAAGTACAAAAAACCCAATGGTGGGTAGCTAGAAACGAGACCGGTAGCCGTCGAGTTGATGTTGCCGAGTTCGTTAGGATATGCACCGCCTGTTCAGTCGATCCCAAAAAAGCCCTCGATGATCTGCTATAGCGCTTACCGCCCGCCGCACCACCCCTGCCAAAAATCCCGCAGACCTTGACTTCTCCCTAACACACTCCTATAGTCCCTCATGGTCCAACATCCTCACAATCCCTTCCGTTCGACCCGATCCAAGTCCGCTCCGGCCGCGCTTTGGTATATCCTGGACGCCCACCGACGAACGAACCCAATCAAACCCCCGCCACTCACCCCAAAAACCGCCCTGACGCTCTCCAATCGCGGTTTTCCCATGCTCGAACCCAAACCCCTGATTACCCAACGAACCCATTTGCGTCTCAACCCCAACACCCCTCGGTCTCCTGTCTCCTGTCTTCTGACATCTAGGTTCTGACTCCTTTTCCATTTCCCGTTTTCCCTTTACCATTGCCCCAGATGAACACCGAACCGCTCCTATTCGAACTCTCCACCCCCGGCAACCGTGCCGTCGATCTACCGCCATCGGATGTGCCGTCGGCCGCCATGGACCCCTCCCTCATCTCGGCCGATCCCCCCCCGCTGCCGGAAATCGGCCAGCTCCAGCTCGTGCGCCATTACA
>JBIQLO010000213.1:0-6520 GCA_044464175.1 Planctomycetaceae bacterium
CTCGTGGGCAATCACCGGTTCGGATTGAGAGCCTGGCCGAAGGGGTCAAGTCGCCCAAGCTGGCGGAGCATCTCAAACGCGCTGAACAACTGATGAAGCTGGGGAAATTCTCCTCGGCCGTTGCGGAATACGAGCAGGCGGACCAGCTCTCGCCCCACAATGCCATGATCCTGATGGGGAGGGCCAATGCCGAACTGGGCGGCGGCTTCTACTCGGCCGCGGCCCTCCATCTGCGCCAGGCGTATCTGTCCGACCCCACCGTGGCGATGGGGCAGTTTGATCTCAAGAAGCTGATTTCACAGGACCGCCTGGCGCAGGTTTCGACGAACCTGAAGGAGATCGCCAACAAGGACCTCAAGTCGCCGGCCCCGGTCTTCCTCCTGGCCTACATCGCCTACAACACCAGCAGCCCGCAGACGGCGGCGCAATGGCTGGACGAGGCGGCCCGGCGGGCGGATGAGAAGGACCCGCTCTTTAAGCTGCTGAAGTCGCACTGGTCGTTCTCGACCACACGCCCGACCACGACGCAGGATGCCAACAAATAGAAGGTTTCAGGTGTCGCGCATGAGATAAAGAGTAAGCGGAAAGGAATATTCCCTTCCGCTTACCTCGTGCGCTGCGCCTTCAATGTG
The DNA here is from genome assembly GCA_044464175.1 of Planctomycetaceae bacterium. Lineage (GTDB taxonomy): Bacteria > Planctomycetota > Phycisphaerae > Tepidisphaerales > Tepidisphaeraceae > JBIQLO01. Next base: position 633 of record JBIQLO010000213.1, read on the forward strand.
CCCCCCCGGCAGGCATTGGGCTCAATCATCGTGATCGGCATGATCGTCGACCTTGACCCCGACCTTCGGGGCGATGTTCTGCGCCAGTTTCAGGTGTTCCCGCAGGGTCGGCAGGATATCATTGGCCAGTTGTTTCACCTGGGCGTCATCCCCTTTTTTGGCCTGCTTCTCAAAAGCCTCAATGTCCTCCTTGTGATCGCGGAGCATCGCCTGCATGTAGGCCTTGTCGAAGTCCCTCCCCTGCTTGTCGGTCAGCTTGTCCATCATCTTCTGATGCTTCTTGTCCAGCTTGGTGGGCAGCTTCACGCCCTTGTCCTTTGCCAGATCGACGACTTTGGCATTGGCGGCGGAGTGGTCGGTGACCATGCGCTGCCCGAAGGATTTGACGTCGGCGCTGTCAGCGTGCTGAGCCGCGTATTGACCGAGCTGAACTTCCATCAATCCCCCCTGGGCGGCTTCCATGAGAAAATGCCTGTCCTGCTTGGACAAATTGGAGTCCTTTTCATTGTCGGCGGCGAACGCGATGCCGACGGTGAAGGCCAGGATCAAAGCAATCCAGGGCAACGATTGGCGTTGTGACATGACAACCTTCCTTTCCCAATAAGAGAACCTCCGCCTCACGTCACTTTGACGCGGAATCCGGCGGCGGGGAAGGAAACGGCAAGAAGTGTGCCAAGGAAGCGGACGGCAGCGGCAGACGCGGGCTTATTTGCCGCTGGCAACCGGCTGCTGGCAACGCTCTTTGTCGGATGATTGTTCCCGATCGTAAGCGCCCATCAGCAGGTTCCGCAGCACCATGAGGCAGACTTCCGGATCGAGATAGGATTTGGGCATGCGAAGGTAAACGGTCTTTTCATCAATGACGCGCAGCGTGCCCGGAGCGCCGGTCAGGCCGGCCTGGGCGCGGGCGGCATCACGGACCGTCAGGATTACATCCGGGTCTTTGCGGATCACGCTGTCGATGCCGAAAATCCCCGCCAGAAGGCGCAGCTCGGTCAAGGCCAGCAGCAGCAGCACCTGACGCGGCGGCTCGCCAAAGGCATCGGTCATGTCCTTCTGCAACTCGGCCAGCATCTCCAGGCTGGTGCAGCGGGTGAGCCGGCGGTAGAGGTCCAGGCGCTGGCGGTCGGCCGGGATGTACTGCGGCGGGATGAACGCGCCCAGCCCGATGTCCACATGCGCTTCGGGGCGGATCGGCTTGGCCTCGTTCTTGAGTTGCCGCGTCGCCTCTTCCAGAAGCTGGCAGTACATCTCATATCCCACGGCCGCGATATGCCCCGACTGCTCGGCCCCCAGGATGTTGCCCGCCCCGCGCAGCTCCAGGTCGCGCATGGCGATTTTGAACCCTGCACCCAGGTGCGAATACTCCTCGATCGCCTTCAATCGCTTGGCCGCCACCGGCGTCACCGGCCGGTCCGGCGGCAAAAGCAAATAGCAGTACGCCCGGTGCTTCCAGCGTCCCACCCGCCCGCGCAGCTGGTGCAATTCGCTCAGCCCGAAGCGGTCGGCATTGTTGATGAAGATCGTGTTGACGTTGGGGATGTCCAGCCCGCTTTCGATGATCGTCGTGCAGACCAGGATGTCCGCCTCGTGGCGGATGAACTGGAGCATGATCTTCTCCAGCTCCCCCTCGGCCATCTGGCCGTGCCCAATGATGATCCGGGCGTCGGGCACGAGGCGCTGAATCTCCTCGGCCACCTCCAGGATGTTGTGGACGCGGTTGTGGACGAAATAGACCTGTCCGTCGCGGTTCAACTCGCGCTCGATGGCCATTTTCATGCGCTGAGGATCGCGGGCGATCACCTCCGTCACCACGCTGCGCCGGTCGCGCGGGGCGGTGGTGAGGGAGCTGATGTCGCGCAGGCCCAGCATGCTCATATGCAGCGTGCGCGGGATGGGGGTGGCGCTCATGGTCAGCACGTCCACGGTCTTGCGCATCTGCTTGAGCCGTTCCTTGTGCGTGACGCCGAAGCGCTGCTCCTCGTCGATCACCACCAGCCCCAGGTCGGCAAACTTCACATCCTTGCTGATCAGGCGGTGCGTGCCGATCAGAATGTCGATCTCGCCGGCCGCCAGGCGTTTGAGGGTCTTCTTCTGCTCGCCGGCCGACTTGAAGCGGCTGATGGATTCGACGGTGAAGGGATAGCTGCCCATCCGCTGGGAGAAGGAGCGGTAATGCTGCTCGGCCAGAACGGTGGTCGGCACCAGCACCGCCACCTGTTTGCCATATTCCACGGCCTTGAAGGCGGCGCGCATCGCCAGTTCCGTCTTGCCGTAGCCGACGTCGCCGCACAGGAGGCGGTCCATCGGCTTGGGCTCCTGCATGGAGTGCTTGATCTCCTCGGCGGCGGTGAGCTGGTCCGCGGTCGGCTCGTAGGGAAACTCCGCCTCGAACTCCCCCTGCCAGGTGGTGTCCGGCGGGTAGGCGACGCCCTGCTGGGCGGCGCGGGCGGCCTGAATTTCCAGCATCTCGGCCGCCATGTCCATGACGGCCTCGGAGACCTTGGCCTTCTGTTTCTCCCACAATCCGCTCCCCAGGCGCGAGAGCTGGGGATGGCCGTGAAAGCCGCCGATGTATTTCTGGATCAGGTTGATCCGGCTGGCCGGGACGTGAATGGCCGCGTTCTCGGCGAAGCGGAGGGTGAGGTATTCCTCGTTTTTCCCATCCTTCTCAAGCGTCTGGATGCCGGTGAACTTGGCGATCCCGTGGGCGACGTGGACGACGTAATCCCCCACCTTCAGATCGAGGAACGAGTCGATGGGGCGGGAGGCGATCTCCTTCTTGGCCCGGCGGCGCATCTCAAACCGATGGAACAGTTCGTGGTGGCCGATGAGGGCCGCGGCGCGCCCGGCTTTCGGCGTCTCATCCTTCCCGGCTCCCGGTTCGCGGAGCCTGGAATCCGGGCTCTCCGCGGTCCATACAAATCCACGGTGTAAGTATCCCTGCTCAATCGCAATCCGCCTGGAGAGCCCCTCGGCGTGCTGTTCCAGCAGTTCGGCGAAGCGGCGGCTTTCGCCGCTGTTCTCGCAGAAGACGGCCACATCGTGCGTCTGCGCCAGCTCGGCCAGTTCGGCGATCGCCTTCTTGGATTCGGTCTCGAATTTCTGGATCGATTCCACCGGCAGGCGGAAATGGGGAATGGTCGCCGAGCCCACGAGGCTGGGCATGGCTGAGCCCTGGTCGAACTGGCTCAACTCCAGCCGGGTGAAACGCTCCATGTTCTTGAGCACGGCCGAGAGGGGATAGATCCCCTTCACGTCAGGCAGGCGGTCGAAATAGCTCTTGGCCTGCTCGGCGATCTCCAGCGGCTGCGTCAGCACCACGACGGTCTGGGGATCGAGGTAGCTGAACAGGTGAACCGCTTCCCCGGCCTCGGAGAGCTGCCCCTTGATGTCCAATGCCTGCACCGACTCCAGCGATTCCAGCGATCCCAGGTCGTCGAGGTTGAACCGCTTGATCGATTCGATCTGGTCGCCGAAGAAGTCGATGCGGGCGGTGAGGCCGACGGTATCGGGGGACTGGGGGTGGTCGCCGGGGAGATAGATATCGACGATGCCGCCGCGGACGGCGAAGTCGCCGGGCACCTCGACCTGCTCCAGGCGGTTGTAGCCATGTTCGCTGAGCCAGACGATCAGCTTCTCGATCTCCAGCTCCTGCCCCGGGCGCAGGGTGCGGATCAACTGGCTCAGTTGCTTGCGGGAGGGGACCGATTGCATCAGCGACTGAATGGGAGCGACCAGCACTTCGGTGCCGCGCGCGCCATCGGCCGCGGCCAGACGGTCGAGCAGTTGCAGGCGGTGGGCGACCTGTTCCTCGCTGACCCGCCCGAGGGAGCCGGAGAGCTCCAACGCCGGCACCGTGTCGGGGCGGAGGCGGTGGAACAGTTCCACATCGTCGGCCAGATCGTCGGCCTCGTCCAGGTGGCCGCAGACCAGAAGGATGGGGCGGCCCAGCCGGCGCTGCAACGCGGCGGTGACCAGGGCGGCGCTGCTGCCCCAGAGCCCCGAGGCGGTGGCCGCGCCCCCGGCGCGCAGCGCCTGGGCCAAATCCGTCATGGCGCGCGCGGCAACAAGCCGCTCAACGATTTGCGGGGAGGCAGGGTCCATTTACCGGGGGTATCCTAGGAGGGAAGAAGGGCGGCGTAAAGCGGGGCTGGGGCGGGAGTCGGGGGAGAGGGGTTCGTTCGGAAACCAGGGATTTTGGATTCGATTCTGGAAAAAGGCGATTGGGATGCACCAGAGCGGTTTTGGGTTCGGTTGGATTGGCCGAAGGCACGGAGGGAGAAGATGGGGGGAGAGTAGCAGATGGCAGTCGGCAGAAACGGGCAGATCATTTTTTAGCTCCTCTACCTTTACTGGGTGCGCTGCGCGGTCTGGCGACGAAAAGCGCAGCACGATTTTCCAAATCGCGGTTTTTGATATCGCCCGGGGCGATAATTCTTTTTTTTATGAAGTGTTTTGGTGTTTTTGCGCTGTGCGTTTTGTCGCCAAACCACGCAGGGCGGGGTCAACAACCCCGCCCGCCGGCTGTCACTCCATCGCGCAATGCGGGGTCAGCGAAGAGCGCCCACAAGCAGCGCGGAGCGCCTAATAGGATGCCCCGGGCATAAGGAGAAGTGTCCCCCTTACCCCTTAATTCACCCAATGGGGCAAAAAGGAGGAGTGTCCCCCTATTCCTTCCAAATCCCACGTGGATTGCCTTCTGGCCACCGATTTTCTGACCACTGAAGTCTGGACGGCACTGGGCTTGGTCACCTTCTACATCTCGTTTTTCATTCATGTCGGCACGAGGAAGGTTTATCTGGGAGGCATCACGGCCAGTCCAAAAGAGAGCTGGATGAAGCAAATTGCACGGAATCTGACTATGACCGATTGCGGTCTTCTCGTCCGCTGTCGCTATCTCATTCATGACAGGGACGAAAAATTCGCTTCGGGATTCGATATGATCTTCCGAAGCGTCGGAATTGAAGCCATCAAACTGCCGGCCCGCAGTCCCAACCTGAATGCCTTCGCCGAGCGTTTCGTGCGCTCGATCAAGTCCGAGTGCCTTGACCGCATGATCTTCTTCGGTGAAGCGTCGTTGAGACATGCCGTCGGCGAATATATTGAGCATTATCATCATGAACGCCCGCATCAGGGGCTCGGGAATACCATTCTCTTTCCAACCGAGAAGATCTCCTTCGGCTCCCGGGATAGCCCCGTAGTTTGTCGTCAGCGCCTTGGAGTATTGCTGCGTTTTTACCATCGGAAAGAGGCCGCGTGATGTTCGGTCGAATATTTTTACACTACGGCTTGCCAATGAATATCTTCCTGCGCGAATGGTCCGCACAGGTACGGACCCTACGCCGCTGCCATCTGAGCAATCAAGCGTTCTTGCTGTGAATCAAGAACACATCGGTATTGCTGAACAAACTCCGCAATCGTATACCGTTTTCCCGAAAACTCTGGGCTAGATACCTTATCATACTGTTTTTCACGCAGAGCGAATCCCATGATATCCACGATTTGATCGACAAATATTTGATTCTCGTAGTCGTCCCAAAAGGGAAGATTTCGCAACTCTACCTTGAATCGATCCGATGATCGCAATTGACCAGGGTGAACTTTTGCGAGCTCCGCAATGGCCCGTCGTATTGAGAGTGCAACAAACAACTCCACTACACCCACTATAGAAAAGCATTCCATTGCGAACATTTCAGCCGGCTGTTCTTCACGAGTTTGAAAATTTACGGAATCGACCATCATTTTTACCCATGAATATACATCCCAATCACAAATAACCCTTAATATGCTTGGTCACTTCGTATGCAAGCGTAAGCCCATCTTCGAATGAGTGAACCCCTCCCCGTCAACTGGGCGCGCATTGGGCTAAATTAAGGTGGACTCGC
>JBIQLO010000214.1:0-6515 GCA_044464175.1 Planctomycetaceae bacterium
CCCAAACGAACCAAACCCAATACCCCGCTGGCGCTATCAAAAACGCGGTTTTTACTCCCGCCGCCACTACGACAAATTACGAAACGAACCGAACCCAATCCTCAAACGCCACGCCCGAATCCCATCCCCCGACACCGCCTCTTCGTTTTTCCCCCCGCCCATGCTACGATTCCCTGTCTTTGACGGATTAAACCGATGGCCAAAAATCGATCCCAACCGCAGTACAAAGAAACCTTCCGCCCCAACGCCGACGTCGATCTGGACCGCCAGATTGACAGCGCCCTGGAGGGCCTCTCCCTGGACGACCTCTACGAACAGCCGGCCAGGAGCGCCCCGGAAACCACCCCCGCCCCCGGCGGCAAATCCACACGCCGCGGCCGCATCCTCCGCGTGGAAAAGGAAGACATCTTCGTCGATTTCGGCGGAAAATCCCTCGGCGTCATCTCCCACCTCCAGTTCCTGGACAAGGAAGAGCCTAAAGTCGGGCAGGAAATCGAATTCATCGTCGATCGCTACGACCCGGCCGAAGGCCTGCTGCTCCTCTCCCTCCCCGGCGTCGCCGCCAAAAACGTCTCCTGGGACAACCTCGAAGTCGGCCAGGTCGTCGAAGGCGCCATCACCGGCTCCAACAAAGGCGGCCTGGAGATGGAGGTCAAGGGCATCCGAGGCTTCATCCCCGCCGGCCAGGTGGACATCTACCACGTGCCGGAACTGGCCGATTTCGTCGGCCAGCGCGTCACCGCCGAAGTCACCCAGGTCGATCGCGCTTCCCGCAACCTGATCCTCTCCCGCCGCAACGTCCTGGAGCGCGAAAAAGAAGAGGCTAAAAAGAAGTTGATGGCCGAACTGGCCGAAGGCCAGACCCGCCGCGGCACCGTCCGCAATGTGATGGATTTCGGGGCCTTCGTCGACCTGGGCGGCATGGACGGCCTGCTGCACGTCTCGGAAATGACCTGGCGGCGCGGCCGCCAGAATGCCGCCGAATTCGTCAAGGTCGGCGATGTGCTGGATGTCAAAATTCTCAAGATCGACCCCGACACCGGCAAGCTCTCCCTGAGCCTCAAACAGGCCATCGGCACCGACCCCTGGGCCGACGCCGCCACCAAATACGCCCCCGGCATGACCGTCACCGGCCGCGTCACCAAGGTGGAGTCCTTCGGCGCGTTCATCGAGGTGGAGGAAGGCGTGGAAGGACTCCTCCCCGTGGCCGAAATGAGCTACCAGCGCATCCGCCACCCCTCCGATCTGGTCAAGGAGGGAGACACCCTCAAGCTCGTCGTCCTCTCCATGGAGCCGGCCAACCGCCGCATCAGCTTCAGCCTCAAACAGGCCGGCCCCGACCCCTGGTCCACCGTCGAGGAACGCTACACCCGCGAAATGGTCGTCCCCGGCGCCGTCACACGCCTGACCGACTTCGGCGCGTTCATCGAACTGGAGCCGGGCCTGGAAGGATTGGCGCACATTTCCGAACTCTCCTCCCGCCACGTCAACCGCCCCGACGAGGTAGTGCAGGTCGGGCAGGAGGTCCGCGCCCGCATCCTCGACATCGACAAGGACAACCGCCGTCTGGCCCTCTCCCTGAAGGATGTCCCCGCCGCCGACGCCCCCGCGGAGACCGCCCCGAAAAAGAAGCGCAACATCCAGCTGCGCGGCGGCCTGGATTTCGAGCTGAGCAAAAACAAATAATCCTGCAGGCGGGGTCGTTGACCCCGCTGCGGCCTCAACGGGACCGCCCATCAACCTTTTCCCCGTTGACGCCCTTTTCCAGCCCGCTGTAGGTTCCATCTGGCAAGGGAGGCATCCCGCCTCCCGCACACAAACCAGAGGAACCTTATGCCCAACAAACATTCCGACGACCCGGACATCAACATCACCCGCCAGCAGCTCATCGACAACCTGAATGAGGACCTGGCCCGCGAATACCAGGCCATCATCGCCTATGTCGTTTACAGCCAGGTAATTAAAGGCGCCCAATACATGGACATCGCCGCCGAGCTGGAAAAGCACGCGGCCGAAGAGCTGGGCCACGCCCTGAAAATTGCCAAGCAGATCGACTACCTCGGCGGTCAGCCCGGCGTCGCCCCCAAACCCGTCAAGACCTCCGACAAGGCTCTGGACATGCTCAAATTCGACCTGGACAACGAGCGCGAAACGGTCAAGAACTACCGCCAGCGCATCCGCCAGGCCGAGGCCTTGGGCGAATTCGCCCTCAGCGAAGTGCTGCGCCAGATCATCGCCCAGGAACAGGAGCACGAAATCGACCTGGCCACCGCCCTGGACATCGACGTGCCCCCAATCAAAGGCGGGAAATAAACCCTGCGGCCGGAATCAAAGTTCCAGCGCCATGTGCCGGTCCCATACCCGGATTTCCAGTGCTGCCTCCCGCAGTTGAATGGCCGGCATGCTCGCCGGCGTCGAGCCGACGGCCAGAACAAAGCAGCGCCACACCCGCTCCCCCCGCGTGCTCCAGCGCGTCCAGCGGGCGGGAGTCTTCTCGGCGTAATTGGGGGACCAGAACATCGGATCATCGCGCATTCTCAGCGCCCCGCCCGAATCCCATGCGGCCAGGGCCACCTGCGGACCGGTGGACAACGCCAGCCGAAAGCCGCCGTCGGCCGGGCGCATCGGCGCCTCGGCCGGCCAGAGCCATGAACTGGTCCACTGGTGCGGGGCCGACCCCTCCATCCGATCGCAAACCACCAGGAAGGGCTGGTCCGGCCCGACCGGCATCCAAAGCCGACGCGTCACCCGCGCCCGGGAATCGTCCACAAACCCGCTGAATTGGCTTTCGATTCGCACCACCCCATCCGCCGATTCATGCACGATCTCCCCCAGCCGCGGGTCGCCGGGAAGGGCAATTTGATAAAAGCTCGGGCGGTCGATGCCGGTGCCCTCCTCAGCACGGCAGGGCTGGTCCTCAATCACCACCGTGTTGTGCGCTTCGGGACTGACGGCCCACCGACGGGCCGGCGTCTGCCCGTAAATCCATCGCCCGGGATCGACGATCACCGGCCTACCCAGGGCTTCATAATGGATCGTCAGATTGGCCCGGTGCGAATGCCCCGCCGCCGTCGGGCCGTTGTCCAGCACCAGCATCTGGTTCCCATCCGGATGCCGCGCCACCGCCACGCCGGCGCGTTCAAACACCCGCACCGGCGGGGGCGAAACCGCCTGACCGCTCGGCCAGAGAGTTCCATCCGTGATCCATAAGCTCCAATAGGTCGGCCGAACCTCGTGCGTGAAGCGCTCCTCCGGGAACAGGCCCCGCAGCAGCGCCAGCCCCGATTCCCACCCGCGGGTGCGATCTGAGTCGGACTGCGGCACGCTCATGCCATCCGGCGTCACCAGCGCATCGGCATAATGGCCCATCTTGCGCAGCCGCTCTTCATACGCCGGGGCAAAGGGCTCGCCGTTCAGCCGCCCCAGGTGGCAGCTCGCACCGTACCAGCGGATGCAGCCGATGTGATAGCTGACGCTCTTTTCCCATTGCACCCCATCCTCGAAAACCGCGCGATCCAGCGAGCTTTCCAGGATGTTCCGGGCCGCATGCTTCCAGGGCGTCATTGCCGGAATTTCCGGCAGCGCCATCGCCCAGTGATAGACCGCCTCATACTGCATGCTGGTGAAATTGTGCTCGTGCCGCTTGACGCCCCGCCCCGCCACCAGATCGAACAAGCGCAGGCAGCGCGCCAGCAGCACGCAGCAGCGATCCCCCGTCATCGATTCGGCAAAGAGGCTCAGCCAGAACGCCCACCAGAAATTCATCAGGCGGATGAATCCGTCGAGTTCCGCATATGGCGGGGCCATTCCCACCGGCCCGATGGCGTGAATCCCCGCCATCTGCGCTTCGGTCGGATCGGGAACCACGCGGTCATAAAAATCCCACCAGTCCATCAGGGCGTTGAAGTAGCGGGGATCTTGCTCCTCCCAGTAAATGCGCCCCAGCGACGCCAGTGTCCGCAGCCGGTTCAGGCCGTGCAGCGCCTCGGGGTCCTCATGCTCGAACCGGGTGAAATTGAACGTGCTGCGGTCGATTTGGGCGAAGCGGTCGCAATAGGGGTTGGACGCCGCATAGAGCCGCCCGGCCACTCCTTCCTCAGCGATGCGTCTCTCCCAGTCGGCCTCGGCCGGATCATGCTCGCGGGCCAGTTGGGCGATGCGCCCCAGCCGCTCGGGCGAAAAAGGAAGTTTCGGCGCCGAGCGTCGCCGAAGGTGGCTCAACAATTCATCCGCAAACCGTCCCGCCTCCCACCGCCGCACCAGCCGGCGGTCCAGACGGTCTTTGAGCAATTCAACGGACGCGGCCAGTTCCTGCGAGGTCATGGGCGAAATCATACGGCCTGGCGCTGCCCAATTGAACAAGCGACCGAGCCGCGAGCGTGAGCGAGCGGGACGCTGCCTGGGAATGTATCTTGGAGCGTTGTGTGTGCTCGTGTAGCCCCCGCATGCATCCAGCGCGAAAAGGAGCCGCGCACGAAGTAAGCGGTTTGCGACAATGGCGCCATTCCCGCTTACTTCGTGCGCGGCTCTATGCGAGTCAAACCGCCGGGCATCAGACGCCCACGCTCTCCTCGATCCGATCCGGTCGGCCGTCGCCGTTCTCGCCCGAACCGGCCATGCGCTCGCGGCGTTCCTCCTCGGTCTCGCGGACCGGGATGCCGCCGTGGGCCATGCGCGTGGAGTGGAAGAAGGTGGTGCGATCCAGCACCTTCTCCTGGAACAGCTCCATGTAGAGGTAAAGGGCCGGGACGATGTAGAGCGTGATGAACTGCGACACCAGCAGCCCGCCGACGATCACCAGCCCCAGCGGAAGCCGGCTCTTGCCGTCGGCTCCGTACCCCAGGGCGATGGGCAAAATGCCCATGACGGCCGCCAGGGTCGTCATGATGATGGGGCGGAAGCGGTCCATGCTCGCCTCGTGGATCGCCTGCTCAGCGCTCATTCCCTCGCCGATGCGCTGCAGGGCGAAGTCCACGATCATGATCCCGTTCTTCTTGACGATGCCCATGAGCATGAACATGCCCACGAAGGCGTAGAGTGAGGCCTCCTGCCCGAAAATCCACAGCGTCAGCAATCCGCCCACCAGCGCCACCGGCAATGCCGAGAGCACCGTCAGCGGATGGACGTAGCTTTCGTACAGGATGCCCAGGATGACGTACATCACGAAGACCGCCAGCGCCATCAGGATCAGGAGCTGATAGACCGTGTCCTGGAACGTCAGGGCCTCGCCCTGGAAGCCGGCGCGGATGCTGGTCGGGACGATGTCCTTGGCGGCGTTCTCGATGAACTGCGTGGCGTCGCCAATGTTCGCGCCCGGCTTGAGGTTGAAGAAGATGGTCACGCTGGTGAACTGGTTGATGTGGTTCACCGTCTGCGGCCCCAGCGTCTGGCTCCATTTGGCCACCGCGCTCAGCGGCACCAGGCGCTGCCCGTCATCCGAGCGCACATAGAGCAGCGACAGGTCGCGCGGCTGGGCGCGGGCCGTGTCTTTCACCTCCATGATGACCTGGTACTGGTCGGTCGCCTTCTTGATGAGGTAGACGTAGTTCTGCGAGTAGGCGTTGCGCAGGAGCGTCTCGATCTGTGAGGCCGAGACGCCGTAGAGCGACGCCTGGTCGCGCAGAATGTCGATCGTCAACTGCGGCGTGTGGTTATAGAGGTCCGAGGAGACCGTGGCGAACCCTTTGTACTCGCGCAGCTTTTCCATCAGCTTTTGCGCGGATTCGTACACCTGCTGCGGGTTGATCCCCGAGAGGCTGTAGGCGAACTGCCCCTGGTTCTGGCTGGTCACGCCGGTGCTGATCTGCAGCACGGGGTTGGGCTGCAGGAACGCCATCACGCCGGGAATGCTCCCGCCGATGCCGCCCATCAGCTGCCCCGCCACCTGCTCGATGGGGGCGCGCTCGCTCGGATCCTTCAAAAACGCCAGCAGGAAACCCTGGTTGGAGGCGAAGAAGCCCGAACCGCCCGTCATGGTGAAGGTCATGTTCACCGCCGGGTTGGAATGCAGCACCGCCTCGGCGCGGCTCTGGTATTCGTGCATCTGATCCGGCGAGGTGCCTTCCTGGGCGATCATGACGCCCCGGACGAAGCTGCTGTCGCCGACCGGCAAAAACGCCTTGGGCAGCTTGTACAGCAGCCAGAACGTCCCCACCAGGCAGACGACCCAGGTGATGGCCGAAATCCACCGATGCCGCAGGAAAAACCAGAGCGACCGTCCATAGACCTTGAGCACCTGGTGCTCGGTCCCGCCGATGACCCGCTCGATCCAGTTCTGCTTCATGTGCTTGCCGCGTTCCTTGAGGATGCGGGCGCACATCAGGGGCGTGAGCGTCAGCGACACGATGCCCGAGCAGATGATCGACACCACAATCGTGACGGCGAACTCGCGGAAAATCCGACCCACCAGCCCCGGCATGAACACCAGCGGTAAAAAGACCACCGACAGCGACACCGTCATGGACAAAATCGTGAAGCTGATCTCCTTGGCCCCGTTGATGGCCGCCTGGATCGGC
>JBIQLO010000215.1:0-6486 GCA_044464175.1 Planctomycetaceae bacterium
TGGGCGGGGTCCATGCGCCACCAGGAGATGGCGGCGGCGATGACGGCCAGGGCGATCAGGCCTGTGAGGAGTTTGCCGAGGATGGATTGGAGGAGGTCCATGTTGCTTTACGTCCATTGGATGGTATATACTTCGTGTATACGAGCAAGGAAATTTTTTATGATTAAGAATCTGATTAAACATGGTAACAGCTTGGCGCTGGTTCTGGACAAGCCTATTTTGGACATGCTCCGGATTTCGGCCGATACGCCATTGGAGTTGACCAACAACGGCGACCTGTTGCTGATTTCGCCCATCCGGGATCGATCACGGCAAAAAAAGCTTCGGGCTTCACTGAACAAAATCAATCGCAAGTTCGGCAGTGATCTCAAACGCCTGGCGGAATGACGCACGACGCCGGAATTTCTCCAGATGGCGGATGTCCTGACTCTACACACCGACCAAATCAAACGGTATGGCGGAGAACCCGGCATACGGGACATCGGTCTTTTGGAATCAGCCGTAACCCAGCTGCAAATGGAATTCGGCGGCGCATTTCTGCACGATTTTCCGTATGAAATGGCGGCGGCGTATTTATTCCATATTGTGGAAAATCACCCGTTCGTTGATGGCAACAAGCGCGCCGGGGCCGTCGCAGCGCTGGTGTTTCTCGATTTCAACGGCGCGGAGTTGGATATTCCTGAAGGGGAACTATATGACCTGACAATGGCGGTCGCCCGCGGGGAGGCGGATAAAAAGCGGATTGCCGAATTTTTCGCGCAGCATGCCCGAGGGTAATTTCCATGGAACGGAAGACGGGTTCCGCCGACGAAGGTGTCGGCGGCACTTGAGCGGCACTTTTATTCCTCCAGGTGCTCGGCGGGGATGACGCGGAAGACTTCCTCGGAGCTGGTTTCGCCGCGGGCGACCTTCAGGAGGGCGGCCTGGCGGAAGCTGGGCATCTTTTCGGCGACCATCTGATCGCGGAGGGCGCTGACGGGCTGGCCTTCGGAGATCAACTGGCGGATGGCGCGGGTGACGGTGAGGACCTCGAAGACGCCGGTGCGGCCGGCGTACCCTTCATTGCCGCATTCTTCGCAGCCTTTGGGGGCGTAGAGGGTTTTGCCTTCGTTGGGCGCCAGCCAGGGGCGAACCTCGGCGAAAGTTTCGGGGGCGTCGGTGAGGTCGAAGCTGGTTTTGCACCTGGGGCAGAGGGTGCGGACCAGGCGCTGGGAGATGACGCCTTTGAGCGCGGTGGAGAGGAAGTGGGTGTTGGCGCCCAGGTGCTGCATGGACTGGACGGCGTGGGCGGCCGAGGGGGCGTGGATGGTGGCGAAGACCATCTGGCCGGAATTGGCGGCGTGGACGGCGGTCTTGGCGGTTTCGACGTCGCGGATTTCGCCGACCATGATGACGTCGGGGCTCTGACGCATGACGGAACGCAGCAGCTCGGAGAAGGTGAGGCCGACGGCGGGGTTGACCTGGGACTGGCGCAGGCCGTCGATGGAATATTCGATGGGATCCTCGATGGTGTTGATCTTGCGGCTGCCGTCGTGAAGGTGGGAGAGGCAGGCGTACATGGTGGCGGTTTTGCCGGCGCCGGTGGGGCCGCACAGGAGAATCATGCCACCGGGGCTCTGGAGCATGCCGGTGAGGGCGTCAAGCTGGTCGGGAAAGAGGCCGAGGCCGGCCAGGGACATCAGGCCGCCGCCGCGGTCGAGGATTCGGATGGCGAAATCCTCCCCGTGCAGGGTGGGGATCATGTTGATGCGGAGGTCGACGGAGCGGTCGGGCAGTTCGTGGATCCAGCGGCCGTCGAGGGGTCGGCGGCGCTCGTTGAGGTCCATGCCGGCCTGGGCCTTGAGGGTGGACATGACCTTTTTACCCAGCTCCGGGGGGAGGATGCAGATGGGGCGGATCATCCCCATGGCGCGGACCTGAGCGGCGACGTGCTGCTCGTTGGTGGCCAGAAACAGGTCGCTGGCGCCGAGCTGGACGGCGTGCTCGATGAGGGCGTCCATCGCCTTTTCGGGGGTGGCGCGGGTCAGGTCGAGCAGCTGGGACCGTTCGGGGGCGGCTTCAGCGCGTTTGGGCTGGGTAAGCATCTGAATCATGTCATTCTCCGGCAATCATTTTCTGGGCGGTCTGTTCGTTGTCGGCCATGGCGATGGCCTTGCCGATGTGCAGGAGGTCCAGGACCTGCCTGACGCGGGGCTGGATGGAATGGGGGATCATCCGACCGCCGCTCTGCTTGAAGGTCTTGTTAGAGTCAATGAGCCAGCCGATGGCGGCCGAGTCGATGAAGGTGACGCGGCTCATGTCCAGGAGGACCTGGTTGGTGGCCCAGGCGGGGCCAAGAACGCTTTCGAAGGCGTTGTTGGCGCCCTGGACATCGGCCATGGTGACCATTCCGTCGGCGGCCAGGCAGACGAATCCCCCTTTATCGATACGGGCCAGTGAGAGTTTCATCATCCTCCTCATCGGCCAGATGAGGGGGTGGATTTGGGGAAATAGGAAAAATTTTCCGAAGAGGGGGAAAAAAAAGGCGCGCCATCCTGTGGGGGATGACGCGCCTGCACGGAGGAATCAAACGAAAGTCAGTCCTGCATGCCGCCGCCGGTTGAGCCGGAGCCACCGCCCGTGGTGCCGGAGCCGCCGCCTGTGTTGCCTGAGCCACCGCCGGTAGAGCCGCTGTTGGTGCCGGTGTTGTTGTTGTTGGTGCCGGTGGAGCCGGAATTGGCGCCGTTGCCGGCGCCGTTGTTCATGTCGCTGCCGGACTGGTTGCCGGGCTGGGTGCGCTGGTTGTTTTGGTTACGGTACATGTTGTCCTGCTGGGTGCGATTCTGGTTGCCGCCGGGGTAGGCGGTGCCGCCCTGGTCATAGGTGCCCGAGGAATTCATGCCGGCGCCGTTGTTGGGGGTGCCGGAGTTGTAACCGCCGCTGTTATAGCGGCCGGAGTCCTGGCCGGTGGTGTCCATGGTACCGGAGGTGTTTCGCCCCTGGTCATTGGGGGATTGGCCGTTTTCGGCGCATCCGTAAAAGGCCGCGCTGCCGATCGCCAGTGCCGCGGCGGCCACGATGGGAGTGATAGAACGCATAGGAGAGCTCCTAGCTGAAGACTGGCGGGTTACCGGCGGCCGCGCCGCACGCGCATTGCCCGATTGCGGCGGTGCATTGCAAAGATCGCGCCGGAGGCGGAGAAAAGCGCTGGTGAAGCGATAGGGAAACGGCAGGTCGGCTGAGACTGGTATGTTGGGTGGGGAAGTGTGACAGATCGTCGCAGACTGGGCCGAAGCGGGGTTGGGGGGAGTTCAGCGCGGATGGGCCGCGCCGCGGCCGACCCAGCCGGCGGGGGCGCCGGCCCCGGGGCCGGGGAGGGAGAGGGAATCGTTGCCGCGGTCGGACCAGATGGTGCCGGGGCTGTGGTTGTCGCGGTCGCAGCCGCCCAAGAGGGGGGCGGCCCCGGCCAGCAGGGCCAGGAGCAGGAGATATGGCCAAGGATTGGGCTTGCGCATAAAATGGAGTATGCAGTGTCCGGATCAAGCTGGACAAGGTGAAAAATGGCAGGTGGGGGCACAGATCAAATAGACGCGGGGGAAATGACGATTTTTGGGAAAGGAGTCCAGGCGTCCGCCGACGGTTGACGATACGGCGGGCAGGGAGCTGATTTCATGGTCAAGACTTGCTGTCATTGCGGACGGGATGTGAGCGGGCACACGCGGTTCAAGGACAGCCGCGGGTACTGGTGCAAGGACTGCCACAAGGCAGACAAAGAGGCGCTTGGGGAGGCCAAGTGCCGTTCGTGCGGGCGGACGTTCCCGAAGGAGAAGCTGATCGACATCGACGGCAAGAAGTACTGCGCCACGTGCGACAAGGACCGGCAGAAGAAGATGATGGAAAACCTGCAGCGGCAGGCGACCAAGGCGGGGTACTGGAAGACGGAATGGAAGAGCGTTCAGCGGGTGCTGATCATCATGGGGATTCTGCTGGCGATCATTTTGTTGAGCTGGTTCAAGATTCTGTAGAAACGGGATTGTAGGATTTTGAGGCGGCGGCTCCCGGGTTTTTGGAAGCGCTTCCTCCCTGCCCTGCCCCGTTGCGCAAAGCGGGGGAGGGGGAAACCGGTTACTCGACGACGATGAGGGCGTAACCTTCGATGGGGGGGAGGAGGATGCGGAGGTAGCCGTTGGCCGATTCGAAGGGGAGGGGGGTTTTAGAGGGGGCCAGGTAGACGGAGCGGGGGGTGTCGGCCTTGAGGCGAAGGAGCGCTCCGCTGAGGCGGGGGAGGTCTTCGACGATGCCATAGCGGCCGTTGGCACGGGGTTCGGGGTGGGTCAGCTTCAGATGAATCAGGCGCTGGCTGCCCTTGCGGGTCAGGGTGAGGCGGGCGGTGGAGGGGAGATTTTCACCAATGATGACGGGGTCGGGCAGGAGCTGTTGGAGGCAGTAATGGAATAGCTGCTTGTGGGCCTGGGTGGCCTGCTCGGCGTAGTCGGTGAAGAGGTTGAAGCAGAAGTGGAAGAGGGAGCCGGAGCGGGCCAGGGCGGGGCGGCCGTCGGGGCGGTCGGGGGGGGTGTAGAAGGAGCCGTGGAAGCCATCCCATTGGCGGTTGAAGTAGGGCTGGATGTAGTCGGCGATGGATTGAGCGCCGGGCTTGAGCTGGATCTGGATGGCCTGGTTGTGGATGGCGTGGGGCATGTCGGGCAGGTCGGGCAGGTTGGCGGGATTTCGCAGTTTGAAGAAGGAGGCGTTCCAGGGGTCCTGGCCGTCGTAGGTGAGGTTCCAGGCGTCCAGGGCGAAGGCGGTTTGCTCGGGGTTGAGACCGGAGCGGCCGGAGCTGATGAGGCCGCGGCCCCGGGCGAGGTGGGCTTGGACCTTCTTTTCTAGCGTGGGCGTCAGGGGGACCGAATCGGGGAGGATCAGCACCTTGTAGGGGGAGAGGTCCATCGACTCATCGAGGATGTTGTAGGTGTATTTGAGTTCGGCAAGCATGCGGACCGCGCCATGCTGGGGAGCGGTGATGGACTGGTCGGGGGTGAGGATGGCGATGTCGGCGACGGCGGTGGCGCCCTGGGTCCAGGGTTCGAGGGCTTCGAGATCGCGGTAGATCTCGCCGATGACCTTGTAGACGGCCGGCTCGAGGCCGTCGCGGGGGTGCATGTGGTCGCCGATGGAGATACCGACGGCGTTGCTGATCGCATCCCAGCAGTCGTTCTGGAGGGAGGGTTTGGATTTGAGGCCGCCGAAGTCGCCCCAGTTTTTGTGGAATCGGCCGGTCATGTAGAAGACGGGGCGGGGGCGGTTGCGGGCGTAGGCGGCATGGGCGGGGAAGAAGTCGTAGCCCCAGCCGGAGGGGAGGCATTCGATCTCCTCGTGGGTGCGCAGGCCGGCGGTTTCCCTGTAGCCCAGGCCGTTGAAGTAGAGGTATTTTTCCTCGCCGACCAGTTCCTTCACTTCGCGGCAGAAGCTGATCATGCTGTCGCGGGCGAACTGGAGGATGTGGGCATCGTTGAGGGGGTCCTGGCCGCGGTCGCGGATGGATTCGAGGCATTCGTTGCCGTAGCAGGCGTGGGGGTGCATCATGTCGAGGAAGATGCCATCGACGGGATAGCGTTCGAGGACCTCGCGGATCATGCGCAGGAGGTGGGGGCGGTAGCCGGAGTTCATGCACATGTTGCGGAAGCAGTTGGCGGTGCGGTCGCCGTAGATGACCTGGCCGTCCTTGTTCTGGACGGTCCAGTCGCGGCGCTTGCGGGCCAGCTCGTGATCGAGGCCGACGTTGAAGTAGGCGGTGAGGGCGATGCCCTGGGCGTGGCAGGCGTCGAGCATTCGGCCGAGGAGGTCGAAATTCAGGTGGGGGTGGACGGTGCCGATTTCCGTGGGGTAGTAGGCGAAGCCGATGTTGCACTTGGCGAAGGCGGCGATGTACTGGACGCGGGCGTCCTTGAGGGTTTGGGCGAAGCGCTGGGCGTCGAAGTTTTTCCCGAAATCGGGGATGCCGGGCATGGTGTGGAAGTCGAGATGGATGGCGCGGGTGATGGGATTCATGGGAGGAAATCTTAATCGGGGCGGGACGATGGGCAAAGGAGCAAGGGGGATTGCGGGGGTGGGGGGGCGGCGGCTGAAGCCGCCCCTGCGAATTGGTATGTTATCCGTTCATGGAACGGATCACCTATCACAGCGATGTATATAGACGGCAGTTCTGTCTCGCGCGCGGAACAAATTCCGATCAACACTGCTGTCAGGACATGGCATGGTTCATTTCCGAACCAGTGGAATGGGAATCACAAGGCAGGAATCCAGTAATACTCTGGATCAAGCCATGGAACGAGTATCGCATCAATA
Organism: Planctomycetaceae bacterium; assembly: GCA_044464175.1. GTDB lineage: Bacteria > Planctomycetota > Phycisphaerae > Tepidisphaerales > Tepidisphaeraceae > JBIQLO01. Next base: position 6,325 of record JBIQLO010000215.1, read on the forward strand.
TACCCCGAGGTGGCAATGCTGCGATCTTGATTCGATTTTGCCCCTGGTGTTCCGCACGCCTGCCAGATTCGCTGCGCGAACGCTGGTACCAGACGCCTTATGCCGCGGGATTCAATGATCCCGGGGAACAGGAAATTCCGGACGAATTTAATACTGACGCAT
>JBIQLO010000216.1:0-6455 GCA_044464175.1 Planctomycetaceae bacterium
GAGCCCTCTCCCTCCAATTGTTGCAGATGCTCCGGACTGACGCCCATTTTTTCCCAAGCTGATAATTGAGCCCGCCAGAGTTGCCGGGCCACGTCGGATTGCATGGGGCCCGATTGAAGCCGAGTCAGGGTATTGCCCGTGTTAAAATCGATCAGGGCAATTTGATTGTTCCCGATGTTGCAGACGAGGACCGGTTCGGAGGGATGCACGCAAAACGTTTTGGTGGTCGTGTCGGCGTAGATCGCTCGATGGATGGCCGGATCGACGGTTGAGACAACCGTTACCCGCCCTTCCGACAATGAGAGCATGTGTTGCGAATCGCTCGTGAATCCCACCGCCGTCACGGCGCGGGCTTGAGGAATATCGGCCAGTTTACGTCGTTCGGCCAGGTTCCATAATTCGCCGGACCAGTTACCCCTGGCGCCGCCAAAGGCAAGATAGCGCCCACCGCGATCGGTCGCCAATTGGTGTGGCCCCCATCCGATATTGACTCCCGTCTCTGTCGGCCCCATCCAAAAAGGCGGCCGTAAGATGTGCAGGGATACCGGCGATTGTGAGATGATATCGCCGCGGGTCAAACTAAAGCCGCTGCTCCAGCCGTAAAGAAATTCCCGCTCTCCGCCCCCTGTGGAAATAATGGGAAGAGGCTGAAATTCTTCCTTGCCGGCTCGAATCTCTTCATATAGTAAAAAACCTTGCTCCTTCAACTGCTCCAGTTGCCCGGCCGCGTCCGCCTCCACTTTCCTTTGACGCCGAATCTCCGGCCCCCGATCCGGGATATGGACGAACTGTTCCCAGTCCTCCACGTCATCTATTTCACCACCCATCAGATAGTCGTAGCTGGTTTCGATTCTGCTGAGACCCAGACGCTGAGCGAAGGTGGTCAACTGTTGCCAGGGATCGCCCGCAAGATCGGCTTTGAGCGCTTCGGCATCTTTGGGATCAGGTAGCAGGTGAGCGAATTGGGCCGGGCGGCCGGCGAGACGGCGCCTGGCGGCGGGGGAGACTTCGCCGAAGTAATCGGGGCAGGAATTGTACCGGTCCAGCAGGGCCCCATCCCGCCAGACGGCGTAGGTGAAGACATCGTCATCGTGCAGCGCGGTATAGACGGCATCCGAACCGGCCGCCTTGGCCACGGCGGCCGCCAATTTTTCATCCTGCCCGCCCTGAAAGGGATAGACGGCGATCCAGCCGCCGCACGGCCGGGCGATGAGGAATTTGGCCTTGCGGCGTTTGGCGACGGCCTCAACCGCCCGGCGGATTGCGGCCGGATCGTTTGAGCGGATCTGGACGGAACCGAAGAAGCTGCCCATCTTTCACCTCCGGGGACGATTATAGCGTTGGCTGCATTGAAATCAGGGGGAGTTGAATTTGGATTCCGTGGTTGTGAATGTGTCGCCATTAGACATCGTGCTTTCTCCCAAGGGGCGGCTGAGGCCGCCCCGTGGGGGCCGGGGCGAATCGAAATTCTGACGGAAGATTTTGATTGACATTTCTAGGGGCGCAGATTACGTTTTGAATCCGTTCCCTTGCTGGCAGATTCCCATGCGCCGGATGTATTCGATCACTCATGTTGCACACGAGGCGGATGTGGCCGTCAGCACGGTGTCGTTGGCCATGAACCGGCCGGACCGCGTCAGCAAGGCGACGCGGCGAAAGGTGCAGGAGGCGATTCTTCGTCTTGGATATCGCCCCCGGCAGGCCAAGCGCAAGTGCCGGGTGGCGGCGGTCTATTCGCGCGGGCTCCTGCTGCATGATGTGCTGGTGGAATATTGCCAGCAGTGGATCGCGGGGATCAAGGAGGCATTCGACCAGCCGGGGGCGATGGTCAGCATTTTCCAGGTGGAGCGGAGCATCGAAGCGGACCCGCTGTTCCGCGGGAGCCTGGAGGAGCGGGAATTTGACGGCATGCTGGCGATGGGGCTGCGCGAGGACCGGGGGTATGTCGAGACGGCCATGGAATTGGGAATTCCGGTGGTATCGCTGGACCGGCGCCCGCTGCATACCGAATTCAGCAGCGTCGCCATGGACCATTACAGCGCCGGACGGTTGGTGGCCGAACACCTCATCGAGCGGGGGCACCGGCGGATCGCACTGGACTTTCTAAGTCCGCGCCGGCGGTCCACGCGGGAAATCCGGGCGGGGGTGCTGGACGTGATGGGAGCGCATGGCCTGCCGGAGCCAATTGATCTGGAAATTCCCGAACAGCTCAGCCAGACGGCGACATTTGCGCGGGAGGCGGAGCGGATGCTGGCGGCGGGGGCGACGGCCTGTTTCTGTGGCACATCGGCGGCCGGGGCATTGGGCGAGCAGTTCATCGCCCGAGGCGCGGATGTGCCGGGGCGGATGTCGGTCGTGGGGCTGGAGAACCTGGGGCATACGCTGTCCAATGGGCAGCAGATCACTTGCGTGGATTACAATGCCCGGGCGGTGGGACTGATGGGGGGGCAACTGCTGCAACAACTTCTGAATATGCGGGGGGAATTGAAGCATCTGGAGGCGACGGTGCCGGCGCGGCTGGTGGAGGGACAGACGGTGGGGCCGCCGCCGGAATGAGCGGACGACCAACTTTTATGGGGCGATTATTCGAACAGGGAACTTATATGAAGTACTTTTCAGATATCCGTGCGGACAATGCCGCGGCCTCGGCATCAGGCTTATCGAGTCGGGCACGCGGTTTTACGCTGGTGGAACTGCTGGTCGTGATCGGGATCATAAGCATCCTGATCGCAATGTTGATGCCGGCGTTGAACAAGGCGCGCCGGCAGGCGCAAAAGGTGCAATGCGCGAGCAATCTCCGGCAGATCGGGCAGGCGATGCACCAGTATGCCAACGAAAACAAGGGATGGCTGCCGACGGACGAGACGTACTGGCACTATCTGCTGGATCCCTACCTGGGCGTGCCTCAGACGGTGCGGACCCTGGCGATGGCCAAGGTGTGGCAGTGCCCGGCCAACCCGGACAAGATGCAGGCGGCGACCAGCCCGTCATGGGCCAAGGGCCTCCCTGTTTTTACGGCATCCAACGTTTCCTACACGGGCAATGTCAAGATGCTGGGCGGCGGCGGCGGCGGACCCGAGCCGATGGACTGGACGTATTGGCCGCACAAGCTCTCGTCAGTGAAGAAGCCGCAGGAGAAGATGGTGATCCTGGAGCAGAACGGGATTGTCGGGGGCGGGAGCAAGCTTCACGGGCTCAACAGCCAGACCAAGTACTTCTTCTGGGGGCACGACCATTCCATGAACCTGCTTTACCTCGATGGGCATGTCGCACCGGTGCGTGAGGGGGATAAGGCCTTCCTGGGCGTCTCCACCACGGATGAGTACAAGCGGCTGTGGCTGGTCAATGAAACCTGGGACAATACCTGGTGAGCGGCGCCGATCGGCGCATCACTTGAACGCGAAACAATCTGGGAGTTTGGGAATGTCGATCAAATGGACCGTCGTGTTGCTGAGTCTGTGCCTCATTTCCGTGGGCCACGCCGCGACAAAGCTGTCGCAATACCGCGACATCGTGATTTCCGAGAACGCGCCGCGCCCGGTGAAGGAGGCGGCGCAGGACCTGCAGTATCATTTGAATAAGATCGCCGGGCGGGAGTTGCCGCTGGTTCAGGGCAAGGCAAAGGCGGCTGCACAGGGGCTGCATTTTTACGTCGGCAGCGGCTTCTGGCCCGAGCCTGACGCCCAGGCGGCCAAGCTCGATCGGGAGGGATGGCTGCTGGCGAGCGTGCCGGGCGGGCTGCTCCTGAGCGGCAGCAACGAATCGGTGGAGAAGTTCGCCGGGGTGGGCCATGCTGTGTCGCTGTTTCTGGAGGAACATTGCGGGGTGCGCTGGCTCTGGCCGGGGCCCAGCGGGGAGGTGATCCCATCGAATCCGGAGCTCTCGATCGACTCGATCCACCGCAGCGGCGCGCCGGTATTCCGTCGCCGGGAATTGATGGCGGGATACGGGCGATTCTGGGCTCCCCAGCGGCGGAGCGAATGGAACACCTGGACCCGGCGCACGCGGCAGGGCGACCAGTTGAACGCCGTCTTCGGCCACGCATGGGCCAAAGTGATCCCGCCGTCGATCTATTTCAAGTCGCACCCCGAATGGTTTTCGCTGGTGGCGGGAAAGCGCATTCCGGCGCAGCTGTGCATTTCCAATCCCGCCCTGCGGGATGAATTCACTAAGCGGCTGCTGGCGCTGCCGGGGAATCAGAAGCTGGACATCATCTCGGTGTCGGCCAATGACGGATACGGCTTCTGTGAATGCGATGCATGCCGCGCCAAGGGGAGCATCGGCGATTCCTACTGGGATTTTGTCAACGACATCGCCCAGCGCGTCAAAAAGCTGCGCCCGGAGGTGGGGGTGGGAACCTTCGCCTACAGTTTTTCCCGCCAGCCTCCGGAGAAGATCGATCATCTGCCGGACAACATTTATCTTTCGATGACGTCGTATGCCTCGAACATGATGCTCCCGGAAGGGGAGCAGGAGTACAAGGCGTTCACCGAAGGTTGGAAATCCAAGGGCGTGAAGATCGTAATGCGCGAATACTGGGGCGTGCATTACTGGCTGGACCTGCCGATCCTCTATCCGCGGGAGATTGCCGAGGAGGTCAAGTTGGGATATGCCGCCGGGATGATGGGGGCCTATGGCGAGACGGGCAAGAATTTCTCGACGCAGGCGCCAAATTACTATGTGCTGACGCATCAGTTGTGGAATCCCCAGGCTGATCCGGAAAAGACGCTGGACCAGTTCTATGCGGCCTTTGGCCCGGCCGGTCCGGCGGTCCGCACCTATTACGAGACGCTCAGCGCCGCTGTCCATCGCACCTGGCGCCAGAAGAAGATGACCTCCGGATACAACCAACTGGTCAACAGCTATGGGGAGATGTTTGACCCCCAGACGCTCAAAACGGCCGGTGCGGCACTGGATGAGGCGGACCGGCAGGCGGGGGAGGATGCCGGACTCAAAACCCGGCTGGCCTTCGTGCGGCATGGGTATGATTACACCGTGCTGATGACGGAACTGACCGGCCTCTATTCCAAGCTGGGGCGCAGCGGCTTCCCGCTGGAGCATTTTGAGTGGCAGGCGACCGCGCAGCTACCCCGGCGCGTATTTCAGAATCCGGATTTCAACGATAACCGCGACTACTTTGAAGCGCGCTTGAAGGAGCCGTTCAAGTATACGTTGGCCGAGCAGGATCAGTGGCTTAAGCGGGCGTGGGAACTGGGGCAGAAGCGAATCCAGATGCTCAATGCCGCGCGGGCGGACTTCAGCCTTAATGAAGGCCTGTATGCCCAGACGCTGGAGGCGAACATCCGCCAGTGGCATCAGACGGTGGGGCATTACCTGGGCAAGCCCGAGAGCGCGATCATCCCGCTGGACTATACCAAGCCCGCGAAAAAGCCGGCAAAGACGGATGTCAAGCCGGCAACCTGATCCGTCAGAGGCAACGCTGGTGGGAATTGCTGATTCCTTGGTGAAAGGCAGGCATGAAGCGCGCACATTGGTTGATCGGTCTTTGGTGCCTTTTGGGGCTGGTGGCGGCAGGCTGGGCGGCGGACAAGCCCGTGCTGATGATGGGCACCAGCTACAGCACCTATGAGCGTCAGGTACTGCGCCGGGACATCCTGGAGCCGAATGAGATTACCTTTGAGGATGGGGGGCAATACACCTCTGCGGAGGTGTGGAAGAATTATTCGCTGGTCATCATCACGCATGGGGTGCCGGCGCTGAATGAGCGGGAAATCGGCTGGATTCAGGATTATGTCAAAAGCGGCGGCCGACTGCTGCTGAGTGGCCCGGTTCTGTCGTCGCTGCGGGAATTGAAAGGGCCCGCACGGGACTGGGTGGGCGCTGAAGGATACCGCGTCATCCGCGGCGGGGACTTTACCGTCACACCCGAAGGGCGTTCGCTGATTCCCGACGCCAAGGCGGCGGCCGACATTTTCGGCCACTACACCAATTACAGCCCCCGGAAACTCACCACAGCTAAGCCGCTGCTGCTGCGGGGCGGAGCGCCGGTGCTGTATCGGAACCAGTACGGCAAGGGAGAGGTGTGGTATGCGGGATTGGAGTATTTTCGGATCATCAATACCGAGAAGCTGGCCGAAAAGAAAATAGCGGTTTCCGCGGCCGCGCGGGATTTCCTGCAAAGGCTCATCCTGCAGGGTGGGGTGCAGAAAAAATCCCAGCGCATCGCGGCGGGCCTCAAGGCGTTTGGCGCGGATCGGCCGGTGGTCTGGCGCCGCGATTTTTCGCACGTCCGGGGAGCGGCTTTTGCCGATCCTCCCTTTCCCCAGGCGGGCGAGGCGCTGAAGGAGATCAAGCTCGATCTGGGCATGGAGGAGTGGGAATCCACGCCGCTTTACCTGTCCAGCGGGCAGGCCGATTCGCAGTTTTCCGCCATCGTGGAGGATTTATTGCCGGTGGACGCACAGCCCGCCGCGTCGAGGCGGGAAGCGAAGATT
>JBIQLO010000217.1:0-6400 GCA_044464175.1 Planctomycetaceae bacterium
GGGGCGGCTTTGGCCGGCGCGTGGCTGGCCCGGGCCCTGTAGCCGGGGTCGCCGACCCCACAATGATCGAGAACCGGGGTGCCCACCCCGGCCCTAAATATCACCCACGAAGGAGATCCACTATGTCCAATTCCACCCCCGCCGTCGGCCAGACCGCCCCCGACTTCACCCTCCCGGCCACCAACGGCCAGACGATCCGCCTCAGTGATCTCTACAAGAATCACCGCGTCGTCCTCTATTTCTACCCCAGGGCCGATACCCCCGGCTGCACCAAGGAGGCTTGCGGCTTCCGCGACGCCGCCCCCGACTACCAGTCGGCCGACACCGTCGTCCTGGGCATCAGCCCCGACCCCCTCAAGGAGGTGCAGAAATTTCACGACAAGTTCAACCTCAATTTTCCCCTTCTGGCTGATGCCGACCACGCCGTCACCGAGAAGTATGGCCAGTGGGTGGAAAAAAGCATGTACGGCAAAAAGTACTGGGGCGCGGCCCGCACCACCTTTGTCATTGAAAAGGGGGGCAAAATCGCCCAGGTCTTTGAAAAGGTGAAGCCCGAGGGACACGAGCGCGAGATTCTGGACTTCCTCAAGAACAATCTCATCCGCCAGCCCACCCCGCCGATCGCCTGATGAGTTTCCCATTGCGTACGCTGGCGGAATTTGATACAGCCAATGCCAGACAGGCCCGCCGCCTGTTCCATTCGGAGACCAACATGGCTAAGAAATCGACCACTTCGCCCAAGACCACCCCCAAGGGACGCACCACCACCCCCGGCTCACCCGCCCGCACCGGCTCCTCCGCCACCACCGCCCCGGCCAAATCCGCCGCCCCGCGCGCCGTGACCCAGGAAATGATCGCCAAGCGCGCTTATGAAATCTATGTCTCAGGGCAGGGGGGCACCGCCGAGGAAAACTGGCATCGGGCCGAGACGGAACTTCGAGGCCAATAAAGACTTACGCCAATCCCAGGTCCTCATACAGCGCCGCGCACAAGTCCCGTTGCCGACGGGCGTGCAGCACCTCGCCGCACATGCCGTTAAGGACAAACGCCACCACCAGTCCGCGATCCGGATCGGCAAACCCCGCCGAGGACTGCGCCCCACTGTGCCCAAAGGTTCGCCGCGAGGCGTGCGGCCCATAGCTGTAGGGCAGATTTTCATTCCCATAGAACCAGCTATTGAGGATAAACCCCAGCCCCCAATCCACCACCGTCTTGAACGTATGATCCAACAGCCCCGTCCGATGCCGCGCCGTCAATGCCGCGATCGTCGCCGATTGGAGCAAGGCCGCATTCTTGGTCAAAAGGGCTTCATAGAGCCTGCCCAATTCCCGGATCGGCCCTCGGAGCCCCGCCCCCGGTGACAGCATCGCCCGGCGCTCGGGCGTTTCAAACTTCGCCGGCTCGGCCGCCCCCTCGGTCTTGGTGTTCCACATCTCCCCCAGTCGCTCGCCATAAGCCGCCGCCGTCGCCCGGTCCATGGTCGCATGACAGTCCTCCATCCCGCTCATTTCGAAGACCCGCTCCTGGACATACTTGGCAAACGGCTCACCTTCAACCCGTTGAACCACTTCTCCCAGGATGAACCAGCTCGTCGCCGCGTGATACCCCGCCTTCTGACCCACCGCCCACCCCGGCTCCACGCGCATCCGCGCGATCGAGCCGATGATCTGCTCCCACGATCCCTCCGGCCAGCCCGACTGCGTCCCCCGTATTCCCCCCGTGTGCGTCAGCAGATGCCGCAGCGTGATGGCCTCTTTCCCGTTGGCCGCGAACTCCGGAATGAACCTGGCCACCGGATCATCCACATCCAGCTTCCGCCGCTCCCACAACTGCCCCAGGGCAATTGCCGTCACCGGCTTGCCCGCCGACAGCCACGGCATGAGCGTATCGCTCCTCATCGGCACGCCCGGCCGCGCCTCGCCCCACGCCTCATCCGCCACCGCCTGCCCATCCAGTGAGACATAGAGCTGCGCCCCGATGTGCAGCCCCTGCGCCATTCCCTGTTCAATGAGTGTGTTGGTGCGGGCCAGGGCGTGCATGGGGATGGAGCCTCCTTCAGCTAGCCGGAAACCGGCGTATCAATGCACGCCAAGCTGCTTGGCGTAGAGCTTCTTCAAAAGCCACATCTCTCCCTGATGATTTGCTTCATCGTGCAGGCCGTGCAGGATCGAATGACGAACGGTGCGTCCTTTAGCCGGGTCGCCGAACGGGCGGTCCAGTTGTTCCTCGCTCAGGGCGGCCACGGCCGTCAAAAGGCGGTCGCGCTGCTCCTCGAGCCGGCGCACCACCTCCGCGGCCGCCGGCCACTCCTTCACCTTCGCCGGCTGGCTCTTCCAGCTGAACAGGCCAAAGTACCCCTCGGGGTCCTGCGGCGGCTGACCGGTGGCGGCGGCAAGCCCCAGATGCTCATTGACCACCAGGGCATGCCCGGCATGCCACAAAAGGGTGTTGACCAGCCCCGGAGGGGCGTAGCGCAATTCTGCCTCGCTGGCCCCGTCAATCAGACGCAGCGTCTTGCGGCGAACGTCGGTGATCAGAAGCAACAGGGTTTCATCCGGCATGAATGCCTCCAGGGCAAATGGTCCCAGGATTTACGCCACCGCCGTCGGCAGCGGGCGATAGCCGCTGCGGACTTTTCCGCCCGGGGCGGTGCTGCTCTTGAGGTCACACGGGTGGGCCTCCTCGCCCAGGCCCCAGTCGTTGTCGTAGTCGCGGGCCAGTTGCTCCAGTTCCTCGCGGCTCAGCGGCGACTTGTCGAGTGACTCAACCGCCTCGCGCACCTCTTTCTCGTTGACAAAGGTGCCGGTGATGGCGGTGACGGTCGGGTTGGCCAGCAGCCATTTGCAGGCAAGCTGGTGGATCGTCATCTGGTGATCGGCGGCGTAATGGCGAATCTTCTCCACCTTCCGGGGGCCGTATTGCTTCCAGGCCTGGTCACGGAAGCGGCGGTGGTCGTTGTCGCTCATCACCATATCCGGCTTGATCAGATCCTTCAGCACACCGCTATTGTCATGCACGCGGGCCAGCACCCCGGCGTGGACGGTACGGGCGGCTTCGGAGAATTCCCGCCCCGGGTCCTGCTCAAAGAGGTTGTAAACGGTGTGCACCGCCTTGGCGCCGCGGTGGAGCAGGGCGTCAATCCCCTCGTCACGCCACCCGATGGCCGGGCCCAGCGCCACGCCCCAGAGCTTGATCTTCCCTTCCTCCTTCACCTTCTCCAGCTCGGCGAACAGTTCATCGTTGAACTGGGGCAGCTTGATGTTGTGAGCGAGATAGATGTCGATGCAGTCGGTCCGGAGCCGCTTGAGGGACTGCTCGAGGGCAAAGCGCATGAATTTCGGGGAGAAATCCTGCTTGCGCTCCTTGTGAGAGCCGGGGACGCCCGGATCGTTGTAGAAGTCATAGCCGAACTTGCTGCCGATCTGGAGCTTGTCGCGTCCGGCCTCCTCGATGAAGCGCCCCAGCAGGGACTCGGCCCGCCCGTTGCCGTAGGCGTCGCCGCAGTCGAAGTAGGTGATGCCCTGATCGCGGCTGAAGCGCATCAGGCGCATCGCATCCTCGTCGGAGTAGTCGCCCCACCAGTTGACGCCGAAGACCCAGCATCCCAGCGAGATGGCCGACACTTTCAAATCCGTATCACCGAATGTACGAAATTCCATTGTTTTTGGCTCCCTTGGTCGCGGTCGATCATATGGGCAGGCACAAGGGGGGGCAAGAATTGCCCGGCGGGTGCGGCAATTTATCACCGCCCCTTGCTAGTGCGCCGTTCCGATGCGTCCGGCGAGGCTGGCAACGATGGTGGTCAGCTCGACCGAGTCGATCGGTTTAGCGGTGTGCATTTGAAACCCGGCGCGCAGGATGCGCAACCGCTCCTCGGGCCGGGCATAGGCGGTCAGGGCGAGGGCGGGGATTTTGCCGCCTTGCCGGGGGTCCAGCCGGCGCAGTTGTCGGATAAGCCAGTAACCGTCGGTCTCGGGCATGCCGACGTCGCTGACCAGGATGTCCGGCAGCTGGCGCCCGATCTGCTCCATCGCCTCGATGGCCGATCCGACGACGTGAACCACTGCCTGGGCCTGTTCCAATACCCGTTTGATGAGCAGGCGCGCGTCGGGTTCATCGTCCACGACCAACACCCGTACCCCCTGAAGGGAGATATTCGCCGCCCCATCCGATGCCGGGGCCAGGCCTTCATGCGGCAAGTCCTTCGGGGCGGCGGACGTCTCCTTTTCCGGCAATACCGCCCGCAGCGGAAGTGAGACGGTGAACAGGGCTCCCAGGCCCTGTCCACGGCTGTGGGCTTCGATGCTGCCGCCATGGATTTCCACCAGGGTCTTGGTGATCGCCAGCCCCAGGCCCAATCCGCCGTGACGGCGGGTTGTGGAGGCGTCGCCCTGGCGGAAGCGGTCGAAGACGTGGGGCAAAAAGGCCGGCTCGATCCCCTCGCCGCTGTCGCGGACGCAGATGTGCAGCTGGGAATCCCTGTGGTTCATGTGGACCTGGATCCATCCTCCTTTGGGGGTGAATTTCACGGCATTGGTCAGGAGATTCCAGAGAACCTGCCGCAGGCGGTTTGGGTCGGCAAGGAGGAGGTTGGCGTTGTTTTCCGCGGGGTCGAAGCTCAGGTTTAGGGCGATCTGCTTGGCGTCGGCGGCGGGCCGGATCGTCTCCAGGGCCGACTGGAGGACTTCCCTGACGTCAACCCGCTGCAGATGGAGGCGCAGTTTGCCGGAGATGATCCGGCTCATGTCCAGCAGGTCCTCGATGATGTGGGTTTGGGCGTGGGCGTTGCGTTCGATGGTTTGGAGGCCCATCGCCAGATCATCGGCGGTGTGGCGCCCGCCGCGGAGAATCTGGGACCAGCCGACGATGGCGTTGAGGGGCGTGCGCAGCTCATGGCTGAGGGTGGCCAGGAACTCATCCTTCAGGCGGCTGATGCGTTCGGCCTCCTCGCGCCCTTCGCGTTCGCTGGCCAGAAGGCGTTCCCGCTCGGCCTCAGCGCGTTTGCGGTCGCTCACGTCCACCACCAGGACGGCAAAGCCGTTGACCTGTCCGCCGGCGTCGATGTCGGGGGAATAGGTGACCTCCACGTCGCGCGTGATGCCGTCGGGGTAGGTCATGCGCGAGGGGAACCGCACCAGTTCGCCGGCCAGGGCCTTTTCGATGTGGGGGCGGAGCCGTTCATAGACGCTCTCACTGGTGGCGACATCGCGTATCCGCTTGCCCCGGAGGGACGGGCAGGACTGTCCGATCCACTGCTCGTAGGCGCGGCTGTTGAACAGGTAGCGCTGGTCGCGGTCCACGTAGGCGATCAGGGCGGGCAGGGCGTCGGTGATCAGGCGCATCTGCCGTTCGCTCTGGCGGACGGCCTCCTCGGAGCGTTTGCGGTCGGTGACATCCATGCAGACGCCGACCATGCGCAAGGGTTGGCCGTCGGCATCGCAAAAGAGCTTGGCCCTGGCCTCCACCCATCGCAGCTCACCCTGGAGGGTGCGGATGCGGTATTCGATTTGGTAGTTGGTGCGCTGGCTGAGGGCGGTTTGGACGGTGTTGATCAGGCGCTGGTGGTCTTCCGGATCGACATCGGAGAGGACATCCTCGAAGGTGCCCTTGAAGGAACCGGGGGCGCGGCCGTGAAGGGCTTCGAGGTTGGGGGACCAGACGACGCGGCTGGTGGGGATGGACCATTCCCAAGTGCCCATGCGTCCGGCCTCCAGGGCCACGCGGAGGCGTTCCTCGCTGGCCAGGAGCAGGGCACGGGGGTCTTGATGATCCTCCGGGGATGCCGCCGCAGGGTGGACGGCGGAGGGGGTTGGGTCCGCGTTGTCGATCAAATGCCCGGTCTCCGTTCGTCGGTTTCCTGAAAAAACAAATTGGCGGTGGCCACGCTCATTCGGCGGAAGGGGCATCAGCGAATTCCGCCTCATTCCGAGACGGGGCGAGTATAACCGCATCGGTTGGCGGGCGTCTACCCGCAATACGGAGGGCGGCGGGGCGCACGAAAAAGACCCGCCGGGGGCGGGTCTTGAGTTGGGGTTGGGTTGAGGTTCAATCCTCCGCTTTGCTGGCGGCGGCCTTCTTGGCGGCGTCGAGCGACTTGCGGACGGTGGGCAGTTGGTTCTGGATGGTTTCGGGGAGGGAGGCCTTGTTGGCCTCGAGCTGGTCGAGGGTTTTGTCGGCCAGGTCGTACTTCTTGTCGTCGATGTACTGCTTGACCTGGTTCAACTGCTTGGCCGCGTTCTCAGCGAGCTGGCTCTTGGAGAGCTTTTCGGAGGCGTTTTTGGCGGCATCCGAGGCGTTGCTGTTGGCCTTGTTGGCCATGTCATTGGCCTGGTCCTTGGCGTTATCGGCCTGATCCTTGAGCTTGTCGGCGGTGGACTTGGCGGTGTCCTTGGCGTTTTCG
>JBIQLO010000218.1:0-6397 GCA_044464175.1 Planctomycetaceae bacterium
AAAAAGTGTAACCCATGTCTCTTGAACATGTGTTACCTATGTGGCTTGATTGAACGGAGTACACTGACCTGTGGCACCCGGCGAACTATCTTCGTTGCGCTTGATGGTACGTAGTTGCATCATTATCTGGTCGCCATAAGGCGTAAGGGTCCAAGAGTTGCCGTAGCCATTATCGCTACTTTCTCTTGGAGCCTTCGTAATGAGTCCTAGGGCTAGCAGTTGAATCGTGATGGTCTGAAAGTCCTCGTCACTAACTTCGAAATGGTCCAGTGACTTATGTCGCATCATATCCAGCGATTCGATCCGCTTGACATTTCGACTTCGTACAAATTCATTGATCGCGCGTTTGAGTTGAAGATCATTTGCCGCATGAATCATCAAGGGAGCAATGCATGCGAACAATGCGTTCCAAGTAGGCTTGAAACTGGAGGGAAAAATTATCCCTTCACGAACTTGCGGATCTATTGCAGCAAATGTGAAATGGATCGGGTATACCTCCTCTCCCTGCGCCAGCCCTTCCAAACACTCCAGATTTGCGGCTCGCGCCTGAGATAATTCAGTTTCTAACTCCTGAATGCGTCGGTTCAATTCGAGGTGCGCCGTTGTCATCCCGCTCTCCGAAAGCTCGCCGCCTCTTACCCAGCCGACTGCCGGAGTTGACTTGATCAATTGAATCAAGCTTCTGCTGACAACTGAGCCGAGTTCCTGAGCCGTTTCCCAATGTTTGCAGTGTTTCTTTTCCACCAGGGCACGAAATGCCTGCAGCTTTTGCTTTCCTTCGGCCGTGGCCTCGGTTTTATCCGCGATGATCTTTCCAGGGTCGCGATGCAGAAAGGCTATGATGGGCTTGCCGCTTGAAAGCGCATACCGGTATTCCATCTCCGTATAACCCATGCCCTCAGAATTCATCGAACCATAGCGGCCCGCCAGTATCAACAGGTAATAATCGCAGTCATCGATCACCTTTTTGATCAAATTCCACTGGGATTCATTTGCCGCTGGGAAGAGCTCCATTCCTGAAGGTATGCAGTCCAACTCCAGCAGCGCATGCATAACCTCACTTCGCTCATCCTCAAGATCCCGATAGGTGCTACTTACGAAAACCTGATATCGTTTCTCCAAGGTAAGCTCCTGATACCTAAATAGGCTGGCAATTCGGTAAGAATCAGCAGCCCGCGCGGAAAATGACGCAATTAATTGATGATGGCCGAAAGAATACGCCCCGACTGCCTGAGGAGCAAGCCGAAGGAGGGCATTCCGCCGTGGCGAAGCCAATCCATCTGCGTCCATCCGTGCCCCATCTGTGGCTATTTCTCCGCGTTCTCCGCGTGCGGTGAATCCCCGCGCCCGCAGGATTGAAACCCGCAACGGTTTGCCGATAATGGGCGTTTTCGTCTCATTGAGGATTCACTCAGGAAAGGATTTTTTTCATGCGTCGAGCGAAGATTTCGATCATCGGGGCCGGAAACGTGGGGGCGACGTGCGCCCATTGGGCGGCCAGCAAGGAGCTGGGGGACATTGTGCTGGTGGACATTCCGCAGGTGGACGGCATGCCCCAGGGCAAGGCGCTGGATTTGTACGAGGCCTCGCCGGTGGAGGGGTTTGACGCCAAAATCACCGGGGCGACGACGTATGAGCCGACGGCCGGGTCGGATGTGGTGATCATCACCGCCGGCATCGCCCGCAAGCCGGGGATGAGCCGGGATGACCTGATCAACACCAACACGGGGATCGTCAAGAGCGTGGCTGAGAACGTGGCCAAGCATTCGCCCAACGCCGTGCTGATCGTCGTCTCCAACCCGCTGGACGCGATGGTCTATGTGGCCTGGAAGGCCAGCGGCTTTCCCGCCCAGCGGGTCGTGGGGCAGGCGGGCGTGCTGGATGTGGCCCGGTACCGCAGCTTCCTGGCCGCGGAGGTGGGGTGCAGCGTGGAGGATGTGCAGGCGCTGCTCCTGGGCGGGCACGGGGATGACATGGTCCCCCTGCCGCGGTACACCTTCGCCGGGGGCATTCCGATCACGCAGCTGGTGAAGCCCGAGCGTCTGGAGCAGATCGTGGACCGCGCCCGCAAAGGCGGGGCGGAGATCGTGGGGCTGCTCAAGACCGGCAGCGCCTACTACGCCCCGGCGGCGGCGACGGTGGCGATGGCCGAGTCGATCATCCGCGACAAGAAGCGCATCCTCCCCTGCGCGGCCTACTGCGACAAGGAGTTCGGCATCGGCGGCTACTTCGTCGGCGTCCCCTGCGTCCTGGGCAGCGGCGGCGTGGAAAAAGTCATCGAGATCGAGCTGGATGAGGCGGAGAAAAAGGCCTTCCAAAGCTCGGTCGACCACGTCAAGGAGCTGGTCAAGACCGTCAAAATCTAAACCGTGACGAGGTGAAACAGGAAGACATGAGATGTGAAGCGGCCTTTCGCCGCTTCATGTTTCATGTTTTCCTGTTTTCAGGGTTCGCGTACAGGCACAAACACATATCCGCCTGCATGGGCAGGCAGTGGGTGATGACCTCGCCGCTGTCCTTGACCGGCAGCAGCCCTGAGTCGGTGCGGCGGGCCAGGAGGAAGCGGGCGATGGCGTCGGCGGCTCTCTGGTTCTGCTCACCCCCGAGGCGCTGGAGGATGTTCCAGGTGAGCAGGTAGGTGTGCATGTTGCCGCGCGCGGTGGAGGTTTCGCGGGCCTGCCAGTCGAAGCCGGTCTCGGGGTGGAACGACTCGCGGAGGAATGTTCCAGCGCGCTCGAAGGCGGGGCGCGCCTCCAGGCGGGCGGCCCAGGAATGCTCCGGGGCCAGGTCAAAGACGTTCAAGAGGCACCACATCACGATGGCGGTGTAGTTGATCGTGACGCCGCCGCCGGCGCGGTAGGGGAAGTGCCCCTCGGAGTGCTGGTGCTCCAGCGTGTTGAGCGTGGCGCGGCGGGCGGCCTCCAGAAGCAAGTTGATCGGCTGGTGATAGATGTCGCGCAGGGCGCGGTAGGCGGCCATGAGCCATTCGGCGGCATGGGCGTTGGCATTGAGGCAGTTGTAGGGGGAGCGGTCGTGGTGGGGGAAAACACCGGAACCGGCGGGCCACTCGATCCCGATCTGCCAGAGGGCCGCATCCCGCAGGCAGCGGGCGTAGGCGGCCTTGGGGGGCAGGCCGTGGAGCAACGCCAGGGCCATGCCGCGCAGGGCGAAGGCGGTGGCGATGGTGGAGCATTCCTCCAGGCCGGTCCCCTCCCAGTCGGAGAAGCGGTCGTTGTTCTGAACTTCCTGAAACCCGCCGGAGGGGTGCTGGCGGGAGGTGAGCCAGTCGAAGGCCCATTCGGCCTGTCGCTTCATGGGACAGGCGGGATCGTCGTTGGCCAGATGCAACGCCAGGGCGGCGCTGCCGGCGCCGCGGTGGTGATGGGCCCCGCCGGCGTGGAAGTCGAGCTGGGGGCCATGGTAGGCCTTTTCGCTCCAGAACGAGCCGTGGTATGGGCCGGGAGTCAGGTCCTGGGCGCTTTGGAAGTAGGCGAGCATGGCCGGGCGGAGGCTGTCCAGGGCATGCGCGGGGTTTGAGCGGGATGGGGAAGCGGGTGGGTTCATGGAAGGGACCTTTGCCGGGTGGATCATGAGTAGCATCGCGGGGCCGGGGATGCAACCGGCGCGCTTGACAATCGGGCCGGCGGAAGGTTCCCTAGGCATCCGGTGATGCGGGTCGTGGAACCCCGCCGTTTTTCGGGCCGAACGGCCGAATTGGTTTTTTGGGAAGGAGCCATTTTCATGAAGGTGAGATCATTGTACGTGGCGGCGATGTGCCTGACGCTGGCGGGGGCCGGGATGATGGCCGGATGCGCCAGCTCCTCGGAGTCGGCCTCGCAGGACACGCTGACGGAGAACGTGGGCAAGTATCCCCCGGCGCCCCAGGGCGTCAACAAGCCGCGCGTGGGCGTGCCGCCGTTCAAGGTGCAGGCAAGCGGGTCTTTCGGCTCGGGGGCGGACCTGGACGACTTGGCGGCCGACCAGATGTCGACGCTGCTGGATCAGTCGGACCGGTTCAAGGTGATCGAGCGCGCCCAGCTCCAGAAGCTGCTCAACGAGCAGAACCTGGAGGGGATCGTCAAGTCGGATGAGCTGGCCCGGCCGGCGCAGATCCGGGGCGTGGACTACCTGCTGCTGGGGAAGGTGACGAACCTGAGCGTCAAGACGGAAAAGAAGGAGCGCGGCTTCGGGCTGGCGCAGGTGGGGAACCTCGTCGGGGGCGCGGACATCAAGAACAAGGATGTGGTCATCACCACCTCCTGCGGCGTGGACATCCGGCTGGTCAACCCGACGACCGGCGAGCTGATGACCTCCAGCTTCAGTGAGTACAAGAAGCAGGACAAGGCCGGGGCGATCGGGGTGGACATCCTGGGGGCCAACGCCACCTCGGATGCCGACCTGCAGATGAGCGAGGATGACAAGGGCAAAATTCTGCGGCTGGCGCTGGATGACGCCCTGCGCAAGGCCCTGCCCAAGATCGACAAATTCCTGAAGAACCAGCCGGCCCAGCCCGCCGCGGCCGTTCCGGCCCAGCAGGCCCCCGCCGCCCCGCAGGGCGCCGCCCCCGCGGCCGCGCCGGCGGCCGTGGCGGCCAAGCGCTTCTGCCCGCACTGCGGGGCACAGGTGCCGGCCGGGTCCAAGTTCTGCCCCAAGTGCGGGGCGAAAGTGGAGTGACACAGTACCTGAAGAGGTGAAAACATGAGGGCATGAAAAGGACCGATGCGTCTTTTTCATGCCTTCATGTTTTTTTGTTTCCAACGGATAATGCCGCCATGCGAATTCCGGGACGAGGAGCCGTGGGGGTCGGGTTGTTGCTGGGGATGCTTGCCGGGACGCTGCGGGGGGCGCAGCGCCCGGATGGAGATCGATATGTGCAGTTTTGCCAGGCGGGGCGAACCGAAGCGCTGCGCCCGGAGGCATGCCCGTTCAGTCCGGCGGCGGTGGTGATGCGCCTGGGGCGCGACCCGGCGGCGCTGGCGGCGTGGGTCAAGACGCATATCGCGTATGAGCCCTCCCTGGGCACCGTGCGCGGGGCGGAGGGGACGCTGGCGGCCCAGGCGGGCGGGGACTGGGACCGGGCGAACTTGTTGAAAGCAGTGCTCGCCGAAGCGGGGTATGGGGCGCGGTTCCGGGTGTCGCGGCGGACGGATGCCCAGGCGGCGGCGGTGGTGGAGGCATTTTTGAAAGCAAAGACGCCGATGCGCGCCCTCTTTGCCCAAGCTTCCCAGGCCGCCCCCGAGCATCCGGCCGCCGCGCTGCTGGAGCGCTTCGGGATTCCTTTGAAGAATGTGGAGATGCAGCAGGCCCGGGAGCGGGCGCGGTGGAAGGGAATGCTGGATGAGGCGTTCGATGTGGCGGCGGTGGGGACGCCGTGGATTGAAAGACAACTGGCGGAAGCGGGGCAAAAGGGACAGGCGTTTGAGGCATGGCGGGCGGCACTGGTCGAGGCGGCGCGCCAGCGGGTGGCGGTGGTGGTGGGGAAACAGGTGCTGGATGTGTCGCTGGATGCGGCGACAGCGCAGGATGGGTCGGCCCGGATGATGGATCAGCCGCCGAAGGAGATGACCAGTTCGTTTTCGATCGAGTTACTGATGAGCGTCTCGGGGCAGGACCCGGCCCATCCGATCACGCTGCTGACGCGGAGCGAGCCGCTGGGGGACCTGTTTCGCCAACCGATCCGCCTGGAGATCGTGCCGGCCGACGCAACGGCAGCGGCCAAGCCGGCGGCGACGTGGACGAAGGAGGACTGGTACAAGTTTGTCAGCGGGTTTAAGGACTTCCAGGCGATTTTGCACGTGGGGGCGACGTCCCGGGCCTCCGAGGCGTTTGACCTGGCGGGAAACGTGCATCAGGTGGATTCGGATGGGCGGATCGCCGGGGCCAAACAACTGGGGGGCGGCGTGATCGGCGGATTCGGCGGGGCGCTGGGGGGCGAATCGAGCGCCGAAAAGCCCAAGACGCACATTGAGTCGCTGGTGATGCGGATGACACTGACGCTGCCGGGCGAGAAGCCGGTGGTGCGGGAGCGGCTGATTTTCGGGGCGCTTCGGCCGGGGATGTCGCCGGTCTATACCGCCGATGCCTTGGTGGCGGGCGGACCGGTGGGGGCCGGGCCGATGGCCTGGATGCTGACCGATGCGGTGACGCACAACGCGCCGATCCTGGCCAGGCTCTGGGCGAGCGATGATCCGGGCCGGTTCAGCGACATCGGCCAGCCGATGCGGATGCCGGTGATGCTCTATCAGTGGCAGTATGGTCGAATGGCGCTGGCGGATCGGCTATTGAAGGCCGACCCGTCGCTGACGGCCATCGGGGGGCCGTGCATCGTCCTGAGGACGACGCAACTGCGGGTGGATGACGCGGCCAAAACCATCTCGCAGCAGGCGGCGCTGGATGT
>JBIQLO010000219.1:0-6365 GCA_044464175.1 Planctomycetaceae bacterium
AGCGGGTACGCTGACGTAGCGGGATCTTGGGAGAGATGGGTCGTCAACGGGCGGGGGCGAGAGGCGGGGAGTCGGTCCTATTTCATCAGTGCGGTGTGGGTGGGATGAAAAAAAAGATTGACAGGTGTGGGTGGGATGAAAAAAAAGATTGACAGGGGAACGGCCGGATTGGTAGGGTTGGTCAACCGGTTGTCCCTGTGGATACAACCGGTTGACCTGTCTGATTGAGGGATCCCATGTCGGTTACGCTGGAACAGATCGCAAGTGAGTTGGGGTTGTCCAAGAGCACCATCAGTTTGGCACTGCGGGACCATCCGCGGGCGCGGCGATTCAGCGACCAGACGCGGCGGCGGATTGTGGAGACGGCCGAGCAGATGGGGTATCGGCCCAATTTCTTTGCCACGCAGTTGGCCCGGACCCGATCGAACCTGCTGATGGTGTGCGTGAGCCACTTGCCGGACACCTGGGCAATGGCGGTGGCGGGGGGATTCGAAGCGCAGGCGGTGGCGCGGGGGCATCGGCTGCTGATCGCCAGTTTTCAGCATGGGGGGGATCCGCTGGCGTTTCATCGAGATTTGCTGGGGCCCAAGGGGATTCCGGGCATGGCGGTCCTGGGGGGATCAACCGAGAAACTGACGGATGAGGCGCTGCGGGAACTGGCCGACCGGGGCGTCCGGATCGTGCTGGTGGGGCGGCGGCTGGCGCATCCGGGGGTGGGGCAGGTGTTGTGCGACAACTACGGAGGGGCCAAAGCGGCGATGCGGCATGTGTGCGGACTGGGGGCGCGGGCGGTTTGGGTGCTGGGATCGAACGTCAAACACGGGCCGATGCCCGAGCGCATGGCGGGGTTTCTGGATGGGGCGCGGGAGTGCGGGGTGGCGCCGCCGCCGGTGCTGACGGTGGGGCAGCCCGACTGGATGGAGAGCGGGTACAGGGCGGTTCGGGATCGATTGAGCGGGGGAGATCGGCCGGAGGCGGTGGTGTCGGCCTCGGATCCCTCGGCGGTCGGGGCGATGCGGGCGCTGGGCGAGGCGGGGCTGGCGGTGGGGCGGGATGTGTCGGTGGTGGGGTTTGACGGGGGTGTCTACAGCGAGTGCAGCACGCCGCAACTGACCAGCGTGGGGCAGCCGATGCGGCGGATGGGGCAGGCGGCGGCGGACCTGCTGATTGATCTGCTGGAGCGGCCGGAAGAGGGGACGAGACGGGTGATGCTGCCAACGGAATTGCTGGTGCGGGGATCGAGCTTGATGGGAGGAGTGGATTCAGCCAGCGGGAATGTGGGACGAATGGGAAGCATTGATGGGCGTTAACAGGATGATTGGAATGGATCATTGTGCAACTCGGTGTCGCGGCATTGGTGGGATCATGCGGGAACTGCGAAAGGTCCTCACCCCAACCCTCTCCCGGATTACCTGGAGAGGGGACCGGAGGGCGATGATTCGAGCAGGGGCGGTTCTGCTGGGACTGGCGATCTGGCCGATGGGGGCGGCGGGGCAGGCGTTGACCGCGCCGGTATTCGTCAAGGCGCTGTCGGGGGATCAGGCGGCCGGGGCGTCGGTGGTGGCGGTGATTCCGAGCCAGCGGCGGCTGGCGCAGGAGCTGGGGGTGAAGGGGCAGGTGCTGGATCCGGCCGGAGCGCAGTTGCTGACGGCGGAGGGTGCGCCGGTGGCGCACGAGGTGGCGGTGGTGCGGCTGCCGGGAGATCAGGGGCTGGGGGCGCAGTTGCGGTTCAAGCTGGAGGGGTCGCTGGCGGCGGGACAGACGCGGCGGTACACGCTGCGGTTCAACACGATTGCGGCGGATCAGGTTCCGGCCGACCGGGTGAAACCGATCGATCCGGAGTCGCTGGGGATCGACTACGCGACGACGGAACTGGGGCATGCATGGGATTTTGACGAGGGGGCCAAGCCGGTCTTTTCCGGGGCGTGGCACGCGAAGGTGCGCGAAGGGGGCGGCAATGGGGGATTCTTGTGGGCGACGGCCGATGGAAAGTATTCCTCGCCCTCGATCGGAGCCTACAAAGGGAAAATCGACGGGCAGAAGTATTACAAGATCATCGCGCGCATCCGGCGGCTGGGGCCGACGCCCTCGTCGCTGCTGGTGAACGGCAAGACGTATCTGGTGGATGCCAATGGGAAGCGCGAGCTGAAGGATCAGTTTGATGTTTATACGGCCGATATGCGAGGGCGGTCGGGATGGGGCAAGAACGTAGAGGAGTTGGCGCTGCGGTGGGGATACAAGATGGGGCAGCCGACGGCGGAGGATGAAATTCAGATTGACTGGCTGCGGATCGTGGCGCCGCGGGCGGTGATGGCGTACGCCGGGCCGATGGCGCGGGAGGGGCAGGCGGGGTCGGGGCTGGAGGCGTATGCGCAATGGTTCCGGCCGGATTCCAGCACGGCCTATTTTTATGTGCGGAACGGCGGGAATAAGCCGGTGACGCTGACGAAATTGTGGGTGGACGGGGTTGAGGAGAGCGATGCGCCCTGGCCGCTGAACCCGAAACGGCGGGCGGCGTGGTTTGACATGCTGCCGGCGAAGCTGGAGGCGGGGCAGATCGCGCAGGTGCGCGTGAACCTGCGGGACACGGTGCGGCGGGAGCCGGTGGCATTGACGGTGGGGGATGAGGCGGGAGGGCGGATCAGCGCGGTGATCGCGCCGGATGCGCCGAAGGCGCGGTTCAGCGACATCGATTTTTCAGAGGATGGGAAGGTTGCGTATCTGTATGTGACGGGGGTGAAAGGGAAGATTCAGCAGGTGCTGGTGGATGGGAAGGATGTGACGGGACAGGCGGATTTACGAGGAGGGGAGGGATTTGAGAGGACGGCGATGGCGATTGTGCGCCCGCCCGAGGGGTTCGGGCTGGGGTCGCGGCATATATACGAGGCGCGGCTGAGCGATGGGGGTCGGGCAATCTATTGCAGTCGGACGATCAAGGGGCGGTATATCCTTGGCACCTATGGCGTGCCCCGGCCGGAGGAGTATGCCAGTCATGGGTTGAATCTGCTGGTGAGCTTCCGGTATTTGCCGCCGGAAACGCTGGCGGCGTTGCATGCGGCGGGGATGGAGGGGGATGGGGTGCCGCAGGTAGGGGGGCACTGGGATCGCAAGGCAAAGGGGTATGTGCCGCTGGATGTGGAAGCGACGCGAAAGAACATCGCGGCGGCGGCGAAGGAACCGGGGCTGGGGAGCTATTCGCTGCCGGATGAACCGGATGGGGCGGACTATTACACGGGACAGGGGGTGGGGGCGCTGGCGCGGACGTATGTGGCGGTGCGGAAACTGCTGGATGAGATGGACCCGAGCCGGCCGGTGTATCTGCAACTGGACAGCACGTTCCGGGACAAGAACTACCAGGTGTACTCGGAGATCGCCGATTACGCGGCGACGCATGAGTACAACCTGGGGAAGGTCCGGCCGGCGGTGGTGTGGCTGGGGCAGATGCGGTCGCTGCGGCAGGCGACCAGCCCGCAGCCGTATCTGTGGGTGACGCAGTTTTATCCGCTGGCGGTGAACCGGAAATTTACCGGGCGGTTTCCCACGACCGGGGAGATGCACTGGCAACTGCTGGAGACGTTGGCGGGGGGCGCCAAGGGGTTTGTGCATTACATCCATTCCGGTTCGAGCGGGGGGCGCGGCGGCGCGGGACGCGACAAGGCGCTGTGGGATTCGATGACACCGCTGCACCAGCAGATCGCGGCGGCGGGGAAGGTGGCGGCGCGGTCCACGCCGGTGGGATGGGCGTCGGCCAATACGGACAAGGTGCGGGCGTCGGCGCTGCTGAGCGATCCGCAGAATATCCTGGTGGTGGTGACGAACCGGACGCTTCAGAGCACCGTGGAGGGGTTTACCGCCCCGCCGCTGAAGGGTGTGCGCATTTCCGTGAAGCTGCCTGGGTGGGCACAAGTGGATGAGGCCGTCGAGATCGGTCCCGGCGGCGAACTGAAACCGGTTTCGCTTCAGAAGCAGGGAGCGGAGGCTGTGGTGGAGGCGAAGCAGGTCGAGGTGGGAACGATTTTTTGGCTGCGGCATAAACCGTAAAGGAGATAGCCATGATTCAGTATGCTGGAAGTTCCATGGATCATCTTTCGACCAGACCCTCACCCCAACCCTCTCCCGGCGTACCGGGCGAAGGAGTCTCTGGGTTCACGTTGGTGGAGCTGCTGGTCGTTATCGGGATCATCAGCGTTCTGATCGCAATGCTGTTGCCGGCGTTGAACAAGGCGCGGGAGGCGGCCAAGTCGGTGCAGTGCGCGTCGAACCTGCGGCAGATCGGGCAGGCGGCGATGATGTATGCGAACGATTCGAAGGGGTATTTGCCGCCGCTGCAATCCCCGGACACGCGCTATACCTACAAAAACTGGTGGGCGCATTACCTGATGGGAATCCCCGCATCGCCCGGCTCGCATGTGCCGGATCATGAATGGAGCAGCCGTTATCTTCCCTCAGGGCGAATTTTTCTATGTCCCGCCTCGCAAACGCCCGTGGAGGAATCCACGAATCCCAATATGGCCAAGTTTGGATACATCGACCAGCCGAACTACATCAACCTGAATTACGGCATGAATGTTTATACCAGTCCCTTTCAATCTCCCTACAATCGATTCGCCCGGGTCGTTCGCATAGAGGATGCAACGCAGACCATCTATGTGGGCGATTCCAAAAGCCATTTCCAATATGCGGCGGTGAACGACACCTGGCGCGGCGCGATCATGTTGGACACACGCAACGTCGATTTCCGACATCCCGGCAAAACCGCCAATCTCCTTTATGTTGACGGTTCCGTTCGCTCAGTGCGGGAAGGCGACATCAACGACGCGGCGCACACCCAGTGGATCAACTTCTGGCGGGACCAGGGGCCGCCGGCAGCCGTCCCGGCTAATTAGTGATGCGTGGCAGGCTTTGAACTTTCATCCAAGGACCATAGGAAGACATCCTCTCGGATGAGGTACAGATAGATACAGTTTGCACCGGGCAATAAAATGCGACCTCCGTGATGGGCGAAATGACGGCCGAAAGTGGCGGAATAGTGGCAAGGGCGAGTATGATGGGGGGATGGACTTGATCATCGCCATTACGGGCGCGTCAGGGGCGTTGTATGCGCAGCGGCTGCTGCGGGGGCTGGCTGCGGGGGGCGTGCGGACGCACCTGGTGGTGTCGCCGGCGGGGCGGCGGCTGCTGCACGATGAGCTGGGGATGGAGGGGATCGATCTGGAGGCGTTGGGAGGGCGGGCGGATCACGGGATCACACTGTACAACTATCGGGACATCGGGGCGAAGATCGCCAGCGGGTCGTTTTTGCACCAGGGGATGGCGGTGGTGCCCTGCTCAAGCAATACGCTGGCGGAGATCGCCCATGGGATCGGGTATAACCTGATCGCGCGGGCGGCGGCGGTGACGCTGAAGGAGCGGCGGCGGCTGGTGCTGGTGCACCGGGAGATGCCGCTGTCGCCGATCGACGTCAACAATTACAAAATCCTGTCGGATGCCGGGGCGATCCTGGCGCCGGCCAATCCGGGGCTGTATCTGAACCCGACGTCGATCGGGGAGATCGCCGATTTCGTGGCGGGCAAGGTCCTGGATTTGCTTGGGGTGCGGCACGACTGGGCGACGCGGTGGGAGCCGGGGGTATAATAAGGCAAAGGAGCCTGCTGAACGAAGACCACCATTGCGGCCATTTATGAAAACGGGGTATTCCGTCCCCTTCAACCCTTGCCGGACCTGCGGGACAGGGATCAGGTCCATATCATCATCGAGAAGCAGCATTCTCCCTTGGCCGACTGCATTGGTGTTCTGCCGGACGATGCCGCCGCTGAGATGCGGTTGGTCATTGAGCGGGAATTTGAAAAAATAGATGCCGATGAATGGAAATAATCTGGCATTGGACACTAATCAGGCGATCGCCCTTCGCAATGGCACGGTGAACCAGGAGCGTCTAATCGCCCTTGACGCGCAGTTCTGGATTCCGGTGCCGGTGGCTGGGGAATTGATCTATGGCGCACTCAATTCAACCCGCCACGCCGATAATCTTGAGAAAGTTTTGAAGCTGGTTTCGAGTTGCCGTATTTTGGAAATCACATTTCAGACAGTCGAGATATACGCCGACACCCGTCTTAAAACAGCAGGGACGGCCGATTCCGGAGAATGATGTGTGGATTGCGTCCCTCTGCCTTGAGGCGGATATGCCGCTTGCCACGGAAGACGCACACTTTCAGCATGTTGCTGGACTTCGCACCACGGTATTGTGAATTCGCCGTCACAATGCGCGTTGTGGGGCGAGATATGAATGATTCGGGAACAAAGCTCCCTGAGCCGGAGCGCATCATCGAGAGGTTGCGATGAAGTATCGTCGATTGGGGAAAACG
>JBIQLO010000220.1:0-6320 GCA_044464175.1 Planctomycetaceae bacterium
TGGAACGGCTGGCGGAGATGATCGCGCCGCGGCCGCCGGTGAAGGCGGCACGGGTCATGTCCGCGGTGGCGCCCTGGGCTCCGTAGCCGGGCAGGAGGAAGATCGATTTGGGCAGGCGCTGGCGCAGGGAGGTCATGGTGTGGGTCTGGGTGGCCCCGACGACCGCGCCGATGGCGCTGTAGCCGTATTTGCCCACCAGGCCCTCGGCTTCGGTGACCGGCTTGAGCAAGTCCGCCAGATGCTCGCTCCAGGTGCGCCCATCGGCCAGGGCGACATCCTGCAACTGGAAGGAGCCGGGATTGCTGGTGCGGACCAGGACGAAGAGCCCCTTGTCGAACTGCCGGGCCGTCTTTACGAACGGCTCGATGGAATCCAGCCCACAGAAGGGGTTGATGGTGATGGCGTCGGGGGAGCGCCATTCCTCATCCTCGGCGGCGGGGGGGTCGGCCAGGTGGCCGGCGGCGTAGGCGGCGGCGGTGGAGCCGATGTCACCGCGTTTGACATCACCGATGACCAGCAGTCCCAGTTCGGCGGCCTCCTGCACGAGGCTGAAGTAAGCTTCGACCCCTTCAGCGCCGTGCTGCTCGAAATAGGCGGACTGGAATTTCACGCAGGGGACGTGGGGGGCGATACGGCGGAGGATGCGGATGGTGAAATCAAAGAGGGCATCGACCACCCGTTCGGGCTCGGTCGCGCCGCGCAAGGCCGCCCGTTCGGCCAGTGCGGGGGGCAGCTGGTCGAACATGGGATCGATCCCGACGCAGATCGGCGCACCTTTGGCGTCGATGGCGTCGAGAAGGCGGTCTGAAAAGATCTCGGACATAATGCGCGGTCCGTGGTCCGTGGTCCGTGGTCCGTGGCCCGTTATCCGCGAATCCTTTCGGACCACGAATGACGGACCACGGACCACGAAGGTATTATCGTTTGCGTCGATCGCGGCGCGCTTTGCGCTTTTTGCTGCCGACTTTGCGGCGGCGGCGTGGCTTGGCCATGCGACTCTCCTTTCGATTTCGAGCAGGGTACCTTACCCGCCGGCAGCGGCCGCGTCCAGTTGCAGCGGGGGGATTTTCCTCCGGGGGGTGTTTGAGCCTATGATAGGCGCATGGAAAGCGCGGATGAGATCAGGCCGGTGCGGATGAATCTGCAGCGGGAGCGACAATTGGAGATCGACTGGGCGGACGGGAAGCATTGTGTCTATCCGATTTCGCTCCTGCGGACGATGTGCCCGTGCGCCAAGTGTCGGGAGGTGCGGCAGGAGCGCGAGGCGAAAAAGTCGCGGTTGCAGATCCTGCCGGGCAACTTCGCCCAGCCGATCACGGCGCTGAAAGCGGAACTGGTGGGGAATTACGCCATTCGCATCGAGTGGTCGGACCAGCATGCCACGGGGATTTATTCCTTCCGGTATCTGCGCGATATCTGCACGCCGTAGCGTCCCATCCCGCACTTTTTGGGAAAAATCCGAAGCAAAATTCAAGACGCACCGCCTCAAAACCGGCTAATCGGACAGGGGAGTTCGGTTTTGGCGCAGCATGCGCGGATCGCCCATGCGACGAAATCACATTGACGCATTACCGCCAATCGGGTGTCTCAATCCTGGATTTACTTTGGTTTTCCCAGTCGCGCCATCACCGGATGGCCAGCAGTTCCACGTCGAAGACGAGCGTGGCGTTGGGGGGAATCACCGGCGGTACACCGCGGTCGCCGTACGCCAGGTCCGGCGGGATGACCAGTTGCCGCTTTTCGCCGATTTTCATCCCCGCGACCCCTTCATCCCAGCCCCGGATCACCTGTCCGGCGCCCAGTTGGAAGGAGAAGGGCTGATGGCGGTCGCGCGAGGAGTCGAACTTCTTCCCGTTGGTCAGCCGGCCGGTGTAGTGGACGACGACGGTGTCGCCGGCCTTGGCCTGGCGGTCGCCGTGGCCGGGCTCCAGCTCGATGATCTTGAGGCCCGAGGGGAGGGTGCGCTCCTTCGACTCCGGCTGGGTGGTCGGGGCGCTGGCGGGGCGCGTGGCGGGTCCGGCCTGAAGGCAGGGCGCGGTCGCCAGAAGTCCACCCGCCATCGCCGCCGCGATCCATTTCCGATTCATGCTTGTCTCCTTCATTGAAATTGCGGGCGGCCTTACCCGGCCGCCAGGGGCTGGAGCGCTTTGCGCACCTCGTCCAACAACTGGTTCACTTTGAACGGCTTGAACAGCACGGCGTGCAGTCCCTCCTGGGAAGCGCGGACGATGCTGTGGTTGGGATCATACCCGAAACCGGTCATTAGGATCACCGGCACGGTCTCCGACTTGCGCCGGGCGGCGGCGAAGACCTCATAACCCGACTTGTCGGGCATGCGGATGTCGCTGATGATCAGGTCAAATTCCTGCTGCTCGATGTGGGCGATCGCCTCGCCGCCGCTGGTGGCGGCGGTGACGAGGGCGTTGTATTTCCGCAGCACGTCGCTGAGGGTGGTGCGGATGTTGGGCTCGTCGTCGGCCACGAGAATGCGCGCGCCGCTGAGGACCGGATCGGCACGGGTCTCCTTCACCTGGGCCGCTCCCAGAATCGTCGTGTTGGAGCCCTCGGCCACCTGGCGCAGGCACTTCTGGATCGTGCTGACGTTTTCCAGAATCTGCTGGAGCTTGTGGCGCAGGTCGTCGTGCCCGATGTATTCCTCCAGCAGCAGATTGGCGTCCGAGGCGATGTCGTTGAGCGGGCCGGCGGCCTCGGTGCAGACGTTGTCGGCGACTTTGTGGCTGGTGCTGACACGCTCGACCACCATCAGGTCCAGGATGTTCAGGGCGATGGCGACGTAACGCCCGAAGATTTCGGCGAACTGCCGGTCATCCTCGGTGAAGGCGGCCGGCTGATGGCTCTCGATGTTGAAGACGCCGATCACCTTGTCGTGCAGCCGCAGCGGCACGGTGAGGGTGCTGCGGGCGTCGTTGAGGCCCATGACGTAGCGCGGGTCGCGCTGCACGTCGGGACAGATATAGGAGCGCCCGGTGGACGCCACGTAGCCGCTGATGCCGTTGCCCTCGGGCTGGGCGAACATCTCCACCGCCAGGGCGTCCGGGGGCAGCCCGGCGCTGATGACCAGATCAAGCCTGTTGCTGCGGCGGTCCAGCAGGCGAATGGCGAAATGGTCAAAATGCATCAGATCCCGCACGTAACGGACGATCTTGTCCTCCAGGAGCTTGAGGCGCTGGCCGACGTTCATCTTTTCCATCGCGTCGGCTTCCAGACGCACCAGTTCGTTGCCTGCCTTGTCGATGGCGTCGATCTTCTGCTGCAGCCGCCGAGTGCCGGTGGCATCCCAGATGACGGCCACCACCTGCACCACCTCGCCCGAGGGGCTGATAACCGGAGAGACGATCATCTCCAGGAATTGATGGTCTTCGATGTTGAGGGCGTAACGTTTGGATCGGCTGAAGGTGGGGGTGTCGGCGGGGTGGGGGGCGGACTGGCGGCTGAACAACTCATAGGCTTCGCGGAGCGTGGTGCGTACTTTTTCATGCACCTTCGCCGGCCAGGCCTGCATCTTTTTGTTCATCCAGTTGCAGCGGCCCTGGCCGTCGACGATACAGACCCCCTCGCCGACGGTGTTGAGGACCAGATTCGCCTGCTGCGAAACCAGGGCCCGTTCCAGCGGCAGGAAATCGGCCGCATCCGAAAAGATGGCGTCAAAATGTTCCCGGCGCAGCGCCTCGATCGCCTTGTCGAGGGAGGCAATCTCCACGACCTCGGCCTGCGCCCGCAGACACTGCACCAGCGGGGCATGATCGGCATGGCCCGAAAGAATCAGAATTTTGCCGCGACCGGTATCCAAAGCACTCCCGCCGCTTTCCCAATGCGCCGGCGCGCATCCGGATCAATATACACCCCCTATGCCGCGCCTCCGCGAACACCCACAACTATATCCTAGTTTCTTCCCAGAGCGACGGTCAATGGCATCGCCACTCACTCCTACGCCCTCCCTGCTGGGGTGGTTCACGCCCCGGGCGGTGGTTGGGGGGCGCCATGCAGCAGCGCTTCAGCGCCCTGCTCCAGAAGGCTCTGGACCACCGCCTCGGCCGCGTTGCCAGGGGCATCGGCCCGCGCTTCGCCCCGCACGGTGCGCGCCTGGCCGTCGGGCCCGGAGCCCGCCACCAGCGCCCTGAGCCATAGCTGGGTTCCCTCCACCTGGGCCAGCGCCGCGATGGGGGAGGTGCAGTCGCCCCGCAATCCCTGCACCACCCCCCGCTCCGCCTCCACGCACTGCTGGGTGGGCGGATCGTGCAGCACCGCGACCCGGTCGAGGGTCTGGCGGTCGTCCGCCCGGCACTGCAGCGCCAAGGCCCCCTGACCGGCGGCCGGGAGCATTCGCTCGGGCGGCAGGGGCGTCATGGACGACTCATCGTAGAGCTTGGCCCGTTCCAGCCCGGCCTTTGCCAGAATCAGGGCGTCCACCTGCCCGTCGGTATATTTTTTCAGGCGCGTGTCGATGTTGCCCCGGATCGGCTCGATGGTCAGGGCGGGAAACTGGGCAAGGATTTGATATTTGCGGCGCAGGCTCCCCGTTCCGATTCTGGTTCCCGGCGGAAGCTGATCCAGCGACCGGCCCGCGCGGCTGATCAGAACATCCCACGGCTCGGCCCGCGGCGGGACGGCGGCGATGGTCAGGTGTTCCTGGCTGACCAGCGGCATCGTCACCGGCACATCCTTGTAGCTGTGGACGGCCAGGTCGATTCGTCCCTCCAGCAGGGCCAGCTCCAGCTCGCGGATGAACAGCCCCTTGCCGCCGGCCTCATACAGCGGACGGTCGGCGATGCGGTCGCCGCTGGTCTGAATCACCACCAGCTCCACCTTCAACCCCGGATGGAGCCGCTCCAGCGTCTGGGCGACCAACTGGCTTTGGCGCCGGGCCAACAGACTGCCGCGGGTTCCAAGTCGCATGATCGCTCCGGCGTTACTCGGCCGCCTCGTTCAGGGCTTTCAAGGCCGCCTGGATGTCCCGGTAGCGGCTTTCGCCTCCCTCGCGCTCGATGACCAGCGGACCGGTGAACTCCACCTCCCGCAGGACGCTCAGGAAGCGCTTGGGCCCCACCTGCCCGGTGCCAAAGGGGACTTCCTTGCCCCACACCACGCCCGGCTTGTCCGAGCCGACCGCGTCCTTGATGTGGACGTGGCGGATGTGCCGCCCGAGCATGCGCACGGCCTCGATCGGATCGCCCGCCCCGTAGAGAATCATGTTGGCCGGGTCAAAATTGACGCGCATGTTGCGGCAGTTGAGATCGTTGAGGAACTGGAGCAGCTCCGAAGCGCGCTCCTGTCCGGTTTCCATGGCCATTTCCAGCCCGCGGCTGGCCAGGATGTCCGAAACCTCCCGCAGGCGGTCGAGCATGCTGGGATAGGATTCGTGGTTGGAGGGGGGGACAAAGCCGATATGCGTGCTGAGCAAGGTGACCCCCAGCTGGGTGGTCAGTTCGGCCGCCGCGATGGTGCGCTGCTTGCGGGCGGGCCAGGCGTCATCGGGGGCGTAGCCGCCGGTCTTGCGGATCGCGGCGATGGAGCTGTAGTCCTCGCCGGGAAATCCGATCATGGTCGCGGTGAGGGTGAGGCCGGAGTTTTTCAGCGTCTCCAGCGCCTGCCGCCGGCCGGGTTCGTCCATCTGGAGCAGCGGGCCCAGCGCCAGTTGCATGTGCCCCAGCCCCAGCTCCCGCACGCGCTCGACCGTCGCCTCCAGGTTCGGCTCCCGAAGGGACCAGCTACACACGCCGATGTCATGTCCGTCGATGGTCATGGTTGTTGTCACTTGTTATTTGTCTTTTGTCATTGGTTGTTTGTTGTTGGCCGTCCGGAGGCCAATCACAAATACCCGATGACAAACAACAATTTACCGTTCCACTTCCTTCACTTCGTAATTCAGCCAGCGCTGCTTCATCCAGCGCACGGCGAACAGGTCCACCAGGGCGCGGAAGGCGCGGTTGCGCAGGCCGTACTTGGCCGTCCCCGCGTGCCGCTGGGCGTGGGAGACCGGCGTCTCCAGCACGCGGCCGCCCCGGATTTTCACCAGGGTCGGCATGAACCGATGCATCCCATTATACAATTGCATCCCCGCCAGGCACTGGCGCCGGTAAAGTTTGAGGCTGGAGGCCGAGTCCTGGATGGTTTCGCCGCTGATCCAGTTGCGCACGCGGTTGGCGATTTTGGTCTGGACGCGGCGGCTGAAGGTGTCGTTGCGCTTCTGCCGCCAGCCGGTGATCATGTCATAGCCGTCCATCATCTTCAGCAGGCGGGGAATCTCCTCCGGATCGTTCTGCAGGTCGGCGTCGATGGTGGCGATGATCTCCCCGGTC
>JBIQLO010000221.1:0-6304 GCA_044464175.1 Planctomycetaceae bacterium
GGCCCGCGCCGGCGCTGATGTAGTCATCGCCGCCGCCGCCGTGAATCACGTCATTGCCGCCGCCGCTTTGAATGAAGTCATTGCCGCCCAGCCCGTTGATGTTGGCGCCGACGGTGATGTCAGCGGCGACATAGATCGAGTCGGACTGATCGCCGCCGGTGATCTGAATCTTCTGCACCTTGCTCAGGTCCACCGTCAGTTGGGTGTCGTTCACCGTCGCCTTGAGATGGTTGCGATCCGCGCTGACCACCGAGATCAGGTTGACATCGTTGCTGCTCCCCTCCAGCCGCAAAACGCCATTGTCCAGGACCGCCGCCGAAAGCAGCCGCCGTTCCTCCAGATTCTCCAGCCGCATCAAAACGCTGGAAGCCTTGTTCATCCGTGCCGGATTCTTGGTCTGAAATTCCCGGTCAAGAGCGACCGGAGCCAGCAGCGCGTCGACCTGAACGGCCAAAAGCGAGCCACGGGCGGGGGGGGAAGTGAGATTCAAACGGGCAGAACGCTCGGCCGTCCAGGAAGAACAGCGGCGAGCCACCTCGAACACGCTCGATACAAACTGTGCGCAAAATCCACTGAGGGAATTTCGGTGTGCCATTTACGAACCTCTTGTGAGGGATACTAACTCGTCACGAAGGAACAGCGGGTGAGGCCGCCCTTGGCCTCAGTCCTCCGACGAAACGGCACCCAATTACGCCCCCGTCTGCTATCTTGCAAGCCTGTCAAGAGCAAAAAAATGGAAGGATGGGAAACCCTTTTCTCCCCCCTTTTTTTCCCTTTTTTGCGCCGAAATCACGCTCAAATCGACATTTGAGAAGTTTTTCACAGGTTGAACAGATACCTGCCACCCCCGGAAAAATTTTTTTTATTTTTTTACCCATCTTCCCCTTTTACCCCCTTTTCCCTTCCTTTTTCCTCCCTTTTTCCCCCGCCCCCTCTCTTAACGACCGATAACCTCGTTCTTGACTTCTGCCGCCAGTTCGGCTTGCTGCCGCTCTTATCCAATTATACACCACCTTCCCATTTTCTGTCAATCCTGTCATCTTGGCGGCGCTCTCCCAAGCCCGCTATAATCGACATCGTTGCGCTGTTTCATCGAACCCAAGCAGGAGAATTCAATCCATGGTGGAATCCAAGATCATTTATCAGGGCCAGCTCCGCTGCCAGGCCACCCACGGCCCCTCCGGCGTCACCCTGCTGACCGACGCCCCCGTTGATAACATGGGCAAGGGAGAATCTTTCTCACCCACCGATCTGGTCGGCGTCGCGCTGGCCGGGTGCATCCTCACGACCATGGGCATCGTCGCCCAGCGGCATGAAATCGATCTCAGCGGCTCCACAGCGCGCGTGGAAAAGCACATGGCCTCCGCCCCCGTCCGCCGCATCGCCAAACTCGTGGTCGAAATTCAAATGAAAGGCAAAACCACCCCCGAGCAGCGGCAAATGCTCGAACGCGCCGGCCACGCCTGCCCCGTCCACCGCAGCCTCCATCCCGAGATCGAAATCCCAATCACGTTTCAGTGGGAATGATGATCAACGCAAAAGCCATTCTCATCGGATGCCTCGCCGTGGCGCCCTGGGCGCTGGCGGGAGGAGGCGCGCGCGCCGGCGCCGCGCCCAGCGCCTACATCCAGGCCACCCCCCAGCAGCAGCAGGCCGCCATCGCCGCCGCCCGCAAGCAGGCGGTGCAGATCGCCCGGGAGTTGCATCTGCGCCTGCGCGAGGTGCAGACCGACCATTGCCTGATCTTCACCGACTGGGACCCCCGCGAAACCGACTTCCTGCGCGACAACCTGGAGGGAGCCTACGCCGCCGTCAGCCGGCAGTTCAATCTCTCCCCGCGCCAGAACATCTTTCTGGGCAAGCTGCCGGTCTACATGCTGGCCCGGCAGGCCGATTTCCTGAAATTTTCCCAGAAAGTGGACCACTACAAGGCCAACGACCGCGTCGCCGGATACTACTGGGGGCGCACCGACGGCATCGGCCATCTGGTCATGTGGAAACCCAAGGTGGAGGGGAACAACCTCGACCAGGCCCGGCGCGACTGGGCCTACGTGCTGGCCCACGAGTTCACCCACGCCTTCATCGCCCGCTATCGCACCAACGAACTGGTGCCCTCCTGGCTCAACGAAGGGCTGGCCGAGGTGGTTGCCTCCAGCGAATTTCCCCGGCCCGAGGCCATCGAACAGGCGCGCGCCATGGCCGGCGCCCACCGCTCCATCGCCGAGATATTCCAACTTGAGCACCCCGACGCCCCCTGGTATCCCGTCATGCAGACCCTGGTCCAAACCCTCATGGCCCGCAACCACCAGGCTTTCCTGGCGATGTTCGACGATGTGAAAAAAGGGATGGCAGTAGACAAAGCCCTGCAACAGCGCTACGGCTGGAGCGAGGCCGACCTCGAGCGGGCCTGGCGGCGCTATGTGGCGGGGGGGTAGGACAGGCGTCCCGCTTGTCGCTCCCCAACATGCCGCGGACTATGGCCTTGCCTCCAGCACCAGGTTAAAAGGCGTCTGCGTGGCCCGGCGAAAGCGCGTAAATCCTCCCGCCGATACGACTTCCTTCAGCCGGGCTTCTCCCGCCTGAGCCCCCAGCGCCGGCCCGTGTCCTGCCAGCGAAACCGGCACGCAGATCATCGTCGAGGCCGCGTAAAACATCCGTCCCACAGGGTTGAGGTTCTTCTCCGGCGCATCCTCGGCGAACGGCTCAATAATCATCCAGACCCCGTCGGGCGCGATGGCCTGCCGCGCCTGCCGGGCAACCCCTTCCGGGTCCGCCATGTCGTGCAGGCAGTCAAAGCAGGTGATCAGGTCATACCCGTCGCCGGGAAAATCCGTCGCCAGGGCGGTCTGGAATTGAACATTCTTCAGCCCCGCCTGCTGCGCCATGCGGTTGGCTGCCTCAATGGACGGAGCGTGATAATCGAATCCGACAAACGTGGAACGAGGGAACGCGCCCGCCATCAGCATCGTCGAGTGCCCGAACCCGCACCCAAGATCCGCCGCTCGCGCCCCGGCTTCCAGCCGCGCCTCCACGCCGTCCAGGGCGGGAATCCAGTGGGCCAGAAGATTGCCCGCATAGTTCGGTTTGAAGAACCGGGCCGTGCCGCTGAAGAGGCAATGATCGTGATCCCCCCATTCCAGTCCGCCGCCCGTGCGGAACATCGTTTCGAACTTGTCCAGATCGCGGAAGAGGGAAAGGATGATCTCGTAGGCCCCCTGCGTATAGAAGGGGCTGGTCTCATCCGCCAGCGCCATCGCCTGCTCCTCCGGCAGCGCGAAGGTATTGGTGCCCGCGTCATATTGAACATATCCCCCGGCCGCGTTGTTCATTAGCCACTCGCGGACATAGCGCTCGGCCGTGCCGGTCTTTTGGGCAAGTTGTTGCGACGTGACCGGCCCGGCCCCCCGCATGGCCCGGTACAATCCAAGCCGATCCCCCAGGATCATCAGCGGCACGCTGATCGCCCCTCCCATATCGCTGACCGCCTGACCCATGAACGCTTCGAGACGCGCCTGATCGATGGCCATGATACACCTCCATTGAAGGGAATTTCTCCTCCCTCAACAGACACCAAGCCAATCCTCCATCATGCGTGGCTGCGAAAAAACGGTCAATGCGCAAAATTCCCCGCTTTGCCGCGGGGCTCGATTCAGATTTGAATAGGAGGGAATTTGCAGCGAGGAGGAGGCGGGCCCCTACGGCATCTGCGGCACCAGCTTCAGGTTCTGGCTGTCGATCGTGTTGCGGATCGCGTTGGGGGCGGTGTAGATGGCGATTTGCACCTGCTGGTTCCACAACGCCGCCTGCCGGTCTTCGATCTGCCGGTGCAGGCGGCTCACCTCGTTGTTCAAATCCAGCTTCTGCTGGCGGAGCTGAAGCACCAGAGCGCCCAGGACCAGGCTGGCGACAAGACAGATCAGCAGTTTAAGCATGGTTATTGGATTGGGGGGATCATTTCCGGATAACGTCGGAGCCGCGACCGTCAGAGAGCGGAGTTTGCATCAGGCCCGCTCCTCGGCGGTCGCGGCTCCAAGGGCCTGAAGAAACATACGGGTCAGTTCGTCGCCGCCACTTCCTCCCGCGCCGGCAGGCGGAGCTTCATGCCGATGCGCACCGTGTCCTTCCCGTTCAGGGTCTCCTTGTTCAGCCGGCGGATGGTGTCCAGCGTGGCGGGGGTCCCGGTCTGTTCGTTGGCGATCTTCCAGAGGCTGTCGCCCGCCTTGACGGTATACCACCGCTGCGAGGAGGGGGCCGCCCCAGCGGCGCTGTGCGCGGGGGCCGGCGCCTGGGCGGCGGCGACCGGCGTGGGAAGATTGTACGTCCGTCCGGCGATGATCAGGTTCGGATTGGCCTTGAGTTCGGGGTTGGCGGCGATGATCGCCTCCCGGTTGGCCTTGGTGTTACCGCCGGGCAGCTTCGCCGCCAGGCCCGAGAGGGTGTCGCCGGCGACCGCCTGATACGTGTGCGCCTTGGACGCTGCGCTCTGGGGCACCAGCCGGGTTGGCTCATGGGCGTTGACGGGAACGATCGCTTCCCCTGCCTTTTGAGCGGCGTCGGCCAGAGCGGTGGGGGGGTGGGCGCTCGCCGTCGCCGGCGCCGGTTCGGCCGCCACGGAGACCGCGGGGGCCGGCTGCTCGGCAGCGGCGGGGGGGGTGTTCGGCTGGGCGGCCGGACCGATGGCGATCTGCTGCACCGCCGCCTTGGGCGCCAGGTCACCGGGCGTCAGCACGGTCGCCTGCGGCGTCACGTTGGCCGGAGGCACGACAACGGCCGGCGGCGCCACCGCCGCCCCGGGCACCGCAATCCCGGCGCGGATGCTCGCTCCCGCCTGCGCCAGTTGCGCCGGCGGCGGTTCGGTTGAGGTGGTCAGGTGGTCCGACAGCAGGATGCCGATCACGATGATGAAGGCCAGTCCCACCAGCAATCCGATTTTGGTTTCGCGCGTCATGGCATCCCTTGTAGGGTCCGCATTATGGACCGTTTACGCTGAAGGTCCGCGATGCGGACCCTACGTCTTCTGAGCGACGCGGAGTTTGGCCGAACGGGATCGGGGGTTTTGGGCGACTTCGGCTTCGCCGGGGCAGATGGGTTTTTTCGTGAGGATTGTCACGAGTCCGGCCTGCTCCGCCTGCCGAAACGCCTGTTTCACCGCTCTATCTTCCATCGACTGAAAGCTGATCAGTCCGATGCGCCCGCCGCCGGCCAGATGCCTCGGTCCCTGCTCCAGCAGGGCCTCCAGATTCGGCATCTCCTGATTGACCGCCATCCGCAGGGCCATGAAGGTCCGGGTGGCCGGATCAATGCGCCCCGGGGCTCCACCCCGGGGGCCGATGGCCTCCCGCACCAGGTCGGCCAGTCGCTCCGTTGTGTTGATCGGCGAAACCGATCGCGCTTCGACAATCTTTCTGGCGATTCGCCGTGAATAGCGTTCCTGCGCCAATTCATATAGGACGTTGGCCAATTCCCCCTCCCCCAGTTGGTTCACCAGATTGGCCGCCGTGGACTCCAGACGCGGATCGATCCGCATGTCCAGCGGCGCATCGGATGCGAACGACAGCCCATAGGCCGGATTGAACAGTTGATTCGTGCTCAACCCCAGATCCGCCAGGATGACATCCACCGCCTCAAGCCCCACCGCCGCCATCACCTCCGGCAATTCCGCGAAATTCGCATGAAAAAACCGCTTGCGGCAGGGGAGGGGCGCCAGGCGCTGGGCGGCGAACTCCAGGTTGCGCGGATCGGCGTCCAGCCCGATCAGCACCCCGTCGCTTCCCAGCCGCCCCCCCATCGCCTCGGCATGCCCCCCGCGCCCCAGCGTGCAATCGACCACTGTCTGACCCGGGCGCGGATCAAGCCAGTGAAGAACTTCCTCCAGAAGAACCGGATCATGGCCAAAGGCGGGTGTGTCCATACGCGCCCATCATAGAAGCCCGCCCCCCCATTGGGGAATTCACCGCTCTATGGGCGCTCTTCGCTGACCCCGCATTGCGCGGTGGGACGACAGCCGCGTGGGTGCCACGACGTCAGCGTACTCGCTGACTCGTGCCCCTCCCCCCCCGCGCTGCGCTTTTGGCGACAAAACGCGCAGCGCAAAAAACAACAAAAAACTTCGGCACCTAATCCGGGACAGTCACCTATTTCTCTCGCTCTTAATCCGGGACAGGCACCTGTTTTTTCCTTGCCCGCCCCGCCCCCCGGCGGCTACGATGCCCTCCATGCCGCGAGTCGCCCGAATCGTCTTGCCGCGCTTCCCCCACCACATCACCCAGCGGGGCAACAATCGCCAGGATGTCTTCTTCGTGGA
>JBIQLO010000222.1:0-6288 GCA_044464175.1 Planctomycetaceae bacterium
TCGTGCCGACGGTGGAGGAGGCGCGGGCGATCGCCGAGGAGCGGCAGGCCCTGGCGCGGCAGCAGCAGCTGGCCGGGCGCGGGCAACTGACCAGCGAAAACCTGTTTGCCACGATGAAGGCCGGCGAGACCAAGACGATCAACCTGATCATCAAGGCGGACATGGCCGGCAGCCTCGAGACGCTGGTGGCGACGGTCACGGACCAGAACACCCAGGAAGTGAAGGTGCGCGTCATCCACAGCGGCGTGGGCGCGATCACCGAGAGCGATGTCGAGCTGGCGATGGCGACCAAGGCCAAGCCGACCGACAACCGCGTGGCGATCATCGGCTTCCACGTGACCACCGAGGAGGCGGCGCGGTCGCTGGCCGAGCGGAACCACGTGGACATCAAGACCTACCGCGTCATCTACGAAATCTTCGACGATCTGAAGAAATCGCTCTCGGGGATGCTGGAGCCGGAGGTGCGCGAGCGCCTGCACGGCCACCTGGAGATCCGCCAGGTCTTCAAGGTCAGCCGCCTGGGCAACATCGCCGGCTGCTTCGTGACCGACGGCCACGTGCAGCGCGGCAGCAAGATCCGCCTGACCCGCAACGGCGTCATTGTCACCGAGGACCTGTCCATCGAATCCCTCAAGCGCCTCAAGGACGATGTCCGCGAAGTGAAGAACGGCATGGAATGCGGCATCAAGCTGGCCGGCTACGATGACATCAAGGTCGGCGACATTATGGAGGCGTACGTGCGCGAGACGATCGAGCGGACGCTGTAGGCAAGAATTGGCCCTCGACCCCCGGCCGTCGGGCGTGTTGAAATCGCGCGGTCCACGGCCGGCGCCCCTGCATGACCATCGGCATTTTACAGATCGAGCTGGCCATCGCCGACGCCATGTCGCTCAAGGACAAGCGGCAGGCGGTCCGGAGCATCAAGGACCGCATCGCCCATGGCTTCAACGTCTCCATCGCGGAGGTGGGGGCGCTGGATGAGCACCGGCGGGCGATCCTGGGGCTGGCGATGGTGGGAACCGACCGGCGGTATGTGGAAGGGGCGCTGAGCAAAATTGTGGATCTGGTCCGACTCGCCCCGGCGGTGAGCCTGACGGATTACCGGATTGAGTTTTTGTAAGGACATGAACGCATAATGCGTGAAGACATGAAAACATGAAGCGGCGAACTCCCTTCATGTTTCACGGCTTCATGTTTCATGCCTTC
Source organism: Planctomycetaceae bacterium (assembly GCA_044464175.1). GTDB lineage: Bacteria > Planctomycetota > Phycisphaerae > Tepidisphaerales > Tepidisphaeraceae > JBIQLO01. The sequence goes on from JBIQLO010000222.1 coordinate 1,207, forward strand.
ATGAATCGAGATGTCCCGACGAACCGAACGACTTGGCAGCGCGATTCAGCAGGAGGTGGCGGCAATCATCCAGCGGGAGCTGAACGACCCGCGGATTCCGGCCATGACCAGCGTGACGCGCGCCAAAATCAGCGAGGATCTTTCGATGGCGGACGTCTACATCAGCGTGATGGGCGAGGCGGGCAAGCAGACCGCCGCCTTGAACGCGCTGCGCCATTCGGCGGGGATGATCCGGGGCAAGCTGACACGGGCGCTGTCGCTGCGGACCGCGCCGCTGGTCCGGTTCCACCTGGATGAAAAGCTGAAAAAGGAGCTGGAGGTGCTGGAGCTGCTGCGCCAGGTCGAGCGCGAGCGCCAGGCGAAGGCGTCCGGCGAGGCCGCCCCGCAAGACACGCAAGAGGAGTGAAAAGTTGCTGTTGGTTACTGGTTATTTGGATTTTGCGATGCCCCGATTTCACAAAATTCAAACAACCAATAACGAATAAAAACTGACAAATTACAGACCCATGAAAACCGTTCCCAAATACGCCGATGAGTTGAAGTCGCTGTTCAAGCGGCTGCGCAAGGGAGAGAAGCCGCCGCCCCTGGAGGCGCTGGACCCCCTGCGGGCGCTGGTGCGCGGGGCGATGTCCTACGATGTGGAGGATGAGCGGGCCGACCAGGCGATGGCGCTGATCGAGCAGGAATTCGTGGACCTCAACGAGCTGCGCGTCGCCACCGACCTGGAGGTGCAGGAGTTGCTGGGGGCACGCTATCCCGAGATCGAAAAGCGCGTGGCGCTGATCACCCAGACGCTCAACTACATCTTCGAGCACGAGCACACCATGAGCCTGGAGCGGCTGCGGACGCTCAACAAGCGCGAAGCGCGGCAGTTCCTCAAGGAGATCCCCGACATCCACCCCTTTGTCGAGGCCTTCATCATGCTCCACGCCCTGGAGGGCAACTGCATCCCGCTGGACCAGAAGATGCTGGACTATCTCGCCCAGAGCGGCGCGGTGGACCCGGCCCTGTCGCTGGAGGAGGCCCAGCGCTTCGTCGAACACCACATCAAGGCCGAGGATGCCTACGAGTTTTACCGCCTGGTCCGCACCGCCGCCGCCGGCGGCGCCGAGGCGACGGCCAAGAAGAAAGGGAAAAAATAATCGTGGTGCGTTGTCCGTGGTCCGTTGTCCGAAAAGGCGGATTACGGACCACGGACCACGGACCACGGACCACGACACCATGACCGACCGACTCCCCCCATCGACGCTTCGGCTGGGATTTCCCAGCGGCTCCATGCAGCAATCCACGATCGACCTGTTCGCGCGGGCCGGATACAAGGTGAGCGTTCCCGAACGCTCGGTCTTCCCCCGCATCGACGACGAGCAGATTTCGGCCGTTTTGTTCCGTTCGCAGGAGATCTCCCGTTACGTCGCCGACGGCATCATCGACTGCGGCCTGTGCGGCTACGACTGGATCGTCGAAAACGGCAATGAGAACGACATCGTCCAGGTCTGCGAACTGACCTACTCCCGCGCCAGCGCCAACCCCGCGCGGTGGGTGCTGTGTGTGCCGGAGGAGAGCCCCGTGCAGCGCCCGGAGGATCTGCACAACGCCATCATTGCCACGGAGCTGGTCAACACCACGCGCAACTATTTCGCCAAGCGCGGGGTGAAGGTGACGGTCGAGTTCTCCTGGGGCACCACCGAGATCAAGGCCCGCCTGCTCGATGCCATCGTCGAGTTGACCGAAACCGGCTCCTCCATCCGCGCCAACAACCTGCGCATCATCGACACGCTCTTGAGCAGCACGATCCGGCTCATCGCCAACAAGGACGCCTGGGCCGTCGACTGGAAGCGCCAGAAGATGGAGAACATCGCCATGCTGCTGACCGGCGCCATCGCCGCCCGGGCCAAGGTGGGCCTGAAGCTGAACGTGCCCGAGCCGTCGCTGGAGGAAATCCTCCGACTTCTGCCCTCGGAGAAGAGCCCCACCGTCAGCCGCCTGGCCGACTCCACCTGGGTGGCGGTCGAGGTGATCCTGGAGGAGAAGCAGGAGCGCGAGCTGATCCCGCAGCTGCGCCGGGCCGGGGCCACCGGCATCATCACCTACCCGCTGAACAAGGTGATCCCCTGACCCCTCCCCGCGGGCACTCCGGGCGACCTGCGCCGCGGCCTCGGCCGGGCCGCCCACAGGCGGGGGGAGGATAAAAAATGCAGTGGAAGGCGGAGAACGGGATCATTCGCTATGATGGGAGCCGCCATGCATTGCCGAACCTTTCCATCGGTCCTCTTTCGTTCCGCCTCCGCCCGGCGATTGTACCTGGCGGGGGCCCTGGCCCTGGCGGGGGGGTGTGCCGGACGCCAGGCCGCGCCGCCGGCGGATTCATCGGCCACCAGGCCCGCTTCCCGCCCCTCGGCCGCCCAGCCCGATCCCGCCGCCATCCCGCTGAGTGAATTGACCCCCATCCCACGCCTGCCCACTACCCGCCAAGCCACCACCCGGGCCTCCCGCCCGCCGGTCGAGGCGCTGCTCCTCTATGCCAAGGCGCGCGACGCGATGCGGGAGGGGCGGCGCTTCAGCGCCATCACGCTCCTGCAGCGGGCGATCTCGCTCGACCCCGACGGCTTCGAACTCTACATGGCCCTGGCCCAGGCGCGCCAGGGGCCGGGCGCGGGGGATGAGCAGGTCATTGAGGCGCTGAACAAGGCCGTGGCCCTGCGCCCCGAGAGCCTCCGGGCGCAGGCGAGCCTGGGGCGGCAGTACCTGGGGCAGGGAAACCTCGACCAGGCGATCCGGCACCTGCGCCTGGCGCGGCTGTCGCCCGACTATCGGGGCAACGGGGATGAGGCCACGGCCGTCGACCTGTTCCTGGCCCGCGCCCTGCAGCAGAAGGGATACATTCAGGCGGCGCTGGATGTCTATGACACGCTGCTGGGGCGGCTGGAGCATCCCGACATCGCCATGCGCGGCAACCGCCAGCTCATGATGCTCATCAGCCAGCCGGAGGGACTCTATCTCGACGTCGCCCGCCTCCACGAGCAGCGCGGGCAGGAGCAGGAGGCGCTTAACGCCTACGAGGCGGCCGCCCGGCATGAGCCGGAGGATTTCGAGATCAACGCCCAGAGCGTCCGCGTCCTGCTGAAGCTGGGGCGCACCGACGAGGCGACGGCCCGGGCCCTGCAACTGGTCCGCCGCTTCGGCGGATCGGCCCAGAGCCTGGAACTGCTCAACCAGACCTACACCGCCGCCGGCAAGTCCGACCAGGTGGCCGCCGACCTCCAGAAACTCTCCCGGGCCCATCCGGACGACCGCGGCCTGATGCTGGCCCTGGCCGGGGCGCTGGGGGACCACGGGCAGAAGGCGCAGGCGGAGAAGATGCTGCAGGAGGCGCTCAAGGCCAATCCGAAGGACCTGACGATCCTGCAGCGGCTGTTCGAGCTCTACAACGTCTCGGGCGATGTGGCCTCGGCCGCCCGGGTGCTGATTGAATATTCCGCCGCCCAGCCTCGGCGCCAGGAGGAACTGGGGCCGATGTGGCAGCAGCTGCTCCGCCCCGATCGCTCGCCGCGCCTGACGCTGGCGGTGATGGAGAAGATCCAGGTGGACCCGCCCGCCCGGGCGGCCAGGCTCTTTTGGATGGCCCGCATCGCCGACATGGGGCAGCGCTCGGCCCAGGCGCGCCAGCTGCTGGAGGAGGCGATCCAGATCTCTCCCCCGTATGCCCCGGCCTACGAGGCGATGCAGGGGGTTTACTGGGGGCGAGACGGCTGGACCGCCGCGCAAAAAGCCCAGGCCTCAAGCAAGCTGGCGGACCTGGCGGCCCGGAAGGGGGATGCCGCCCTGGCGGCCGAGCTGCACGGCCTGGATGCCCTGCGCCAGGGGCAGTGGGATCGGGCGAGCAAGGCCCTGGCCCAGGCGATCCAGCTGGGGGCCGACGGGTCGGATGTGAAACTGGCCCAGGCGACGGTGCTCCACCGCCAGGGCAAAAACGCCGAGTATGAGCGGGCCCTGTGGGCCATCGTCGGGGAGGACGCCAAAGCCGATGACGCCTGGGGGGCGCTCTTTCAATACTACATCCAGACCAACCAGGCCCCCCGGGCCGTCAGCACGCTGGGCAAGTGGCTTTCGGAAAATCCCGACAGCCCCAGCGCCCGGCTGATTCAGGCCGGGGTCTACCTGCGGAGCGGGCGCACCCCCCAGGCCCAGCGCATTCTCATGGACCTGGTGAAGGAGGGGGCCCAGCGTCCCAGCGCCCTGGCGATGCTGCGGGAAATTTTCGTCGGCTCGGGCCACCCCCAGCAGTACACCGCGCTGCTGGAGCAGCTGCGCTCGGAGCATCCGGCCGACCTGACGATCCTGGAGCAGCTGGTGGATGCCTACGGCGACGCCAAGCAGCCGCAAAAGGCCCTCGCCGGCCTCGATGCGGCGCGGGCCCGGGTCCACGACCCCGAGACGCTCTATCTCCTGGCCCACCTCTATCAGCTGGCCGGGCAAAAGCCCACCAGCGAGGCGGTGCTCCAGCAGGCCCTCAAGGCGGACCCCGACTACGCCCCGGCCAACAACGACCTGGGGTACACCTGGGCCGAGCAGGGGAAGAACCTGGCCCAGGCCGAGGCGATGATCCGGGCGGCGCTGAAGATCGACCCGGAGAACAGCTCCTTTCTCGACAGCCTGGGGTGGGTGTTGTATAAGCAGGGGCGGTTTGAATCGGCGCGCCAGCAGCTGCAGAAGGCGGCCCAGGGGCAGAGCCCCGACCCGGTGATCCTCAACCATCTGGGCGACACCCTCTACCGCCTTCTGGACAAGGCCCAGGCGGCCCATTGCTGGCAGCAGTCGCTGGAGCGGATCGGCAAGCTGCCCGCCCCGCGGGATGAACTGATCCAGCTTCGGGGGGAACTTCAGCGGAAGCTGGCCCAGACCCGGCAGAACCAGCCGGTCACCGTCGCCCCCTCCCGGGCGGACAAGGCGGCGAGAACTTAAGCATCGTGGTCCGTTGTCCGTGATCCGTGGTCCGTTGCATTCGGACGGCGGGCCATGGACCCCGACCCGACGAGAAGATGAAAATCGTGGTCCGTTGTCCGTGATCCGTGGTCCGTTGCA
>JBIQLO010000223.1:0-6244 GCA_044464175.1 Planctomycetaceae bacterium
CGGTCACCCCCGCCGGGATCGTCATGGAATAAGCCCCCGCCTTCGGCTCCATCGGCATCAGCGCATCCTGCACCGGCTCGTTCGCCTGCGTGTCCGTCCAGATCGCCGACTCCAGCCGCACCCATCCCGCCTCCGCCCCCTGAGGCGCATCCTTCAAGCGCACCCCCACCGTCATCGGCCGGCCGGTTGCATTGGTCAGCAGAATTGAATCGGACCGGATCTGATCCTTCAGCATCGACAGGTCGATCGCCGCCGCGTGCCCCTCCTGCGGCGTCTCCACCAGCGGCCGCCACGCGTACCGATGCACCTTCCACACGGTCAGCGGCTTAAATCCCCGCGCCGCCAGCGCCTCCCCGTGCACCGCCAGAATATCCCGATGCACATCCGTCAACGGAATGATCGTTTTGAAGTCCGGCGGCAGCGGCTCCATTTCGGCCGTCGCCTGCGCATCTTTCTGCAACCGTCCCTCCCATCCCTTCACCTGCTCCGGCGGCAAGCCGCCTTTATTCAACAAACCCCGCACCGAATCGATGTCCGCGTTCAGTCGGTTTTTCGCCTTCGACGTGATCGTCGCCTGCGCGAAAAATTCCTCCATCGCCGGAATCTCCCGCCCCGCCGGCGCCTGGAGCAGCGCCTCATCCCCCCGCAACACCTCCACCTCGTCCACGAACACCATCGCCGGTTCATCCACCCCCAACGACACATACCGCCCGTGCGTCTTGAGATCACGCGCAATGTATCTGAAATTCGCATACCCCTCCTTGGGCGGCTGCCGCCCCGCCTTCTTCGACAGCGCCACCAGATCCCCCGCATAATGCCACGCCTTCCCATCATCGCTCGTGGCGATATAAATTGCCTCCGGCCAACTCACCCCCGCCCGCCCCCCCGCCGTGCTGTATATCACCCCCGAAATCGGCTGCACCGACCCCAGATCGATCGTCACAATCACCGGCTTCTTATGCGCCCACCCCAGCGTCCCCTCCTGCACCCACAGCGATGAAGACTGATGCTTCTCATCCCACTTCGCATGCGTGCTGGCATAAATCCCGTCCGTCAACTGGTTCGGATTGCGATTCTTGGTGAATTCATAATTCGACGGCGGCGACACCGTCGCCTTCCTGTGCAGCGCCACATTCTCCCCCGCGGCCCAGACGCTGCCGCCCAAGAACAATCCCACGCAAGCCGCTCCGATTCCAAACTTCCGCGTCATTCGTTGCTCCCGTATGGTGGGCCGAGCCCCTCTACTTGGTTCCATTATTTATCGTACACGCCCCAATACCACGGCCGGGAAGCCAGCAAAGCGCTCAGACTCGGGACCGTTATCCAGCTCTTCTGCCGGTAGTCCCATCCCACAGCCGACGCCTGAACGCCGGCGCAATGCCCATCCATGAACGCACAATTCACCACCCCGCTCCCGTGGACCCAGGGATAAAAATTAGTGGTCCCCGGCCGGGCGGCATAAACGCCCCAGTATCCGCTGGCGGCATAGCCGGGATTATATCCGTCGATCAGAATCATCATGTCCGCCTTGTTGAACCCCGGCGCCCCGAGTTTCAGCAGCCGATACGGCGGCGTCAGTGCCATCGCACTCTGATCCGGCATGCATCCATATTGGTTTGCGCCATAGGAGACGTAAACCCATCCGGCATTGTAGATGCCCGTCCGAGACGACTGCGAGTCCGTCTGTTTGATTGCGTCGTGCATCGCCTTCGTCATTTTAGGTTGTAAGGCCATATTCTTACGATCCGGACAGATAAAGACATCCGGATTCTTGATGTAGCCATACTCCTTCGCGCTCAATAAGGCAGGCCAGACGATTTGGGCCTTGGTCGGATCCGGCTGACCGTATAAATACGTCGGCGACAGATATCCCTTGTTGTCATTGGCGTACATCATGATCGCCTGCGTGACCTGCCGCATGTTCGATAGACACGCCACCGTGTTGGCCGCCTCCCGAGCCTTGTTCAGCGCCGGAAGCAGCATCGCAATGAGCACGCTTATGATCCCGATGACGACCAGCAACTCCACCAGCGTAAATCCCCTTTGTCGCCCCATGTTGATGCCTTTCATGTCACGCCTCCAGAATGGACCCATGATTGAGCTTGCCCGTCGTCTCCCGCACCACCAGTTTCGCCGGCAGCCGCTCATGCACCACCTGCGTCTGCCCATGCACGATTTGATTCAATAAAAGTTCCGCCATCCGCCGCCCGATCCGCTCCCCCGGATTGTCGATCGTCGTCAAAATCGCCCGATCGGCCGGCTCCATCCCCCGCTCCTCAATGTTGTCATACCCCACCACCGACAAATCCGCCCCCGCCCCCAACCCCCCCTCCGGCAACGCATCCACCACCCCCAACGCCGCATAATCGTTCTCGCACACCAGCGCGCTCGCCGCCGGCCGCCCCTCCAGCCACTGTCCCACACGCTCCCGCACCACCGCCCGCCGCTCCCGGCCGCTCTGCCGCCCGGTCGGCTCAACCCAGCAATTCAACCCCTCCTCCACCGCCAATCCCAGTCCCAGCAACGCCGCCCCCATCATCGGATAACGGTGCGACTCGCGATGCCCCAGAAACCCGATCCGCCGGTGCCCCAGTGAAAAGAGATGATCCACCGCCTGCCGCAAGCCATCCGCCTGATTCACATCAACCGTGTTGATCGCAAATCGCTCCGCCGCCCAGTCATGACACACATGCGGATACTGCTTCTCCCGCAGCCCATCGGCCAAGTCCTGACTCGCCACACCGTTCAAAATCAGAAATCCCCCGCAGCTGGCCGGCGAACGCATCAGCGCCTCAAACGTTCGCTCCATTCGCCCCGAATCCACAAAATCAAAATGCAGCCGAAACCCCTTCTGCTCCAGCGCTTCCTTGAAGCTGCGATACAGCGGATGCGCCAGCAGGTTGGCTTCCACCCATCGTGAATTGAATGTCCGGCTCACCGGCGCAACAATTATCTTCCCATACCGCCGCCGCACCTGCACCGGCCCCATCCGATCGTGCACCGCCATGATCTGCCGCCGCCGCCCCTCGCTGATCCGAAGCGTCGGATCACCCCGCAGCAGCCGCGACACCACGGCCACCGACACCCCCGCCTCCTGCGCTATGCTCGATAGAGTCGCCAATTTCGCTGCCCGGTTGGTAATGTTGACCATTCATGTTTACCAAATCCACTTCATCCATGCAATCTTTTTTTCCCCGCGACAAAATGCACCTCTCGTTATCGACCCCCAGTCCACAATGGCACTCCCCACGAAAGCGCCAAAAACGTCGGATTCACCTCAGCCGCTCCGCAAACCGCCCCAGCTCCGCCCGTTCACGCTCCATTTCTCCCTTCACCCGCCCAGCCTCCACCGCCTCAAACCCCTGGGGAACCTCTTGCCCCAGTTCCAGAAATACCCAGTCCTTCGCCTCGACGCGCACCAGCACCCCCGCCTTCAGCGCCGAAGCCTCAAATCCCTTCCCATCCTTCCCATACGCCCGCCGCCCCTCCCGGTCGATCAGCCAATACCGCCCCGCCGGCGCCTCCATCGCCACTTTCATGTACACCCGCTGCAGCGCATCATTCCCCACCGCCACCACCCGCCGATCCTTCAGCGCCCACCCCCGCGCGGTCCCCACAATCTCCCCCGCCACGGCCGCCGTCGGCGATGCCGGCGCTGCGCTCACCCCCGCCATCTCATCTCCATCAAACGCCACATCCTCGTATTGCGCGATCTGCCGGTGCGCCCGTCCCAGCAGCGCCATCTGCTCCGTCGTCGGCAGCGTCGATCCATAGGTGCTGTACCCCCGCATCCCGCGCACAAAGCTCAGCATCAGGTGATAATAAACATCCTTCGGAAACGTGGTGAACCGCGCCCCCTGGTCCGGCGCCAGTAACAGCCATCCCACCTCCCGCAATGACTTGCCCTTCTTCGCCAGCGTCGATTCCACCCACCCCCACTCCCGGATCATCGTGTTGTTGCACCCGATCCGATCCAGCAGGTTCATCCCCAGCCCGTTGAAGGTGTACGGATACCCCCAGAGAATCAGCCGCCGCAGGCTCCCCGCATACTCCGCCGGATCGTGCATATGGTTCCACGCGTCGTCCGGGTCAAAATACTTCGGCGCCATCGCCGGCGCGAACACCGCCGGCGATGCGCGTCCCAGTGCTTTGTTCGCCTCATCCACCGTCGCCTGCATCGTCCGAAGAATCCGCCCCATCTGCATCGACAAAAACCGGTTGTGCACCGCCGAGCCCTGATCCGCCACGATCGCCGGCCACGCGGCCTTCATCTTCGCATCCGACCAGCCGGAAAACGCCTGAAATGCCGCCCGGCACCGGTCGCACGCGCATCCGTGCCCCAGGAACATGTATGGCTCCCAGTTCGAATAGACATCCTCCGCCGTCTCCAGCCGCCGCTCCGTCGCCTTCAGCAGCGTCGGATGAAACGCATCGCTCGCCAGCACCTCCGGGCAGATCCCATAGGGCGGGTTCTCCCGCTTGGGATAAAACACAAACCGCTTGTCCTCCGTCACCTGCCCCTTCTGTCCGAACGCGTTCCACATGTCGAACATCAACCCGTTGGGCAGCAGCCCCGCCCCCATCACCCGCATCCCCAGCGATTCTCCCGCCTCGTGCACCCACGCCCCATCCTGTCCGTTGACGCTCTTGAACCCCAGCCCCTGGTAATACTTCAGCACCCGCTCCAGCGATGGCTCCTTCTGCTTCAACTGCCGAAACAGATACGGCACCCAAATAGCCGTCTCAAATCGCTTTGGCCGCGCCGATTCCACCGGCCCCACCACCACCAGCTCCAGCTGCTGCCGCTTTGACTGATGCGCCTTCCCGTCCAGCACATAATGCCATTCAAATTCAATCGTCCCCAGCGGTCCCTCCTTCAGCTCCGCCGGCGTTTCCATCAGTAAAAACGGCTCCGTCAGCCCCGCCTCCGGCTTCTCCCCCACTTCAAAGGTATACGTCACCGCCCGCCCGTCGGCCGAGGGCGTCTGGATCATCTTCCGCGCTGTCGAACCATCGAGCAGTTTCAACGCCGCCGGCACCGTGCAGGACAAAACCACCCCTTCCATCTTCCCCCGACGCCACACTTCCGGCCGGAACGTCAGCATCTCCACGCCCCCGCGTGACAGCGCAATCCGCCCCTCCCCCAGATAACTGTAAGGCACCAGCGCATACCACAGCGGATTGGCCTGCTCCACCGCGTTCCAGTCCACCGGCTCATACGCATACCCCAGCCGGTCCCGCTCCAATTTGATTCCATCCCCCGACACGGACGGCGCGGAGGTGTCCAGCTTCCAGCCGGCCGCCGATTTCTCATCCGACGCCCCGATCACATCAATCTCATCGTAGTGAACGCTCCGGAAACTGTTCCCCGCCCCGGCACAGGGATAGGTCCGCACTCTCACATACCGCCCCCGCGTCCGGATCGCCCCCGAATCAAACCGCATGATCCCCTCAAAAAAATTCGCCCGCGCTGCATCGCTCTCCACCGTCGGCGGGTCCTTGGGATTCACATACGACCCCACCTCATAAAAGACTTTCCCATCCGCGCTCACATAGTACACCTCCCTGTGGGGCTGGATGATCCCTGCCTTCGGCCGGGAGGGATGATCGTTGTAAATCCGCGAGATCGCCTGCTCCGAACCCAGGTCTATCGTCACCTCCACCCAGGGCAGGTTCACGAAGCTGACGCTCCCCGGTGAAAACAGATACCCCGGCTTCCCGATTCGCTTCCCATCCGTCAGCACCGACCAGTAATCCGGCGTTCGGCCCGTCCCCTTGACCGCCAGGTTCTCCCAGATGCGCGACGGGGCCGCGCTGAAAACATACGGCCGCCCCAGCGCTATATTCTTCCCCGCCGTCGACCCCTGAGCCCCGGCCCCAAACACCGCCGTCGCCGCCAACAGACAAAAACCCCAGACCAACCCTTGTGTTCGCTTCATAGCCTGCTTCCCTTTGTCGCCCGCCCTGATTGTCCCGCTTGGCTTTCCATCGCAAGAGAGACCCAATGACAGATCGATCCACCGCCCGAACCACGTGCGCCGCCCATCTGTACCAAATCCCCCCCTCCACGCAACGCCCCGCGCCACTGCCGTCCTGTAGGCGGGGTCGTTGACCCCGCATTGCGCGGTGGGACGCAGCCTGTAGACCTGCATCGCCAACCCCGCGCTGCGCCTGCGGGCCCTCCCGCGTGGGTGCCACGACGTCAGCGTACTCGCTGACTCGTGCCCAGGTGCCCTCCCTTCCC
>JBIQLO010000224.1:0-6202 GCA_044464175.1 Planctomycetaceae bacterium
GACCGGCGATTACGCCTTCACCCTTAAGGAAATCCCTGTGAGCGGGAGCACCCCGCCCCCGGTGATTCCGCTGCCGGCCGCCTTCTGGAGCGGGCTGAGCGGCTTGCTGGGTCTGGGCGGCCTGGGGCTGCTCCGCCGCCGCAAGATCGCCTGAATTTGAGCCATCCCTCATGGGATGAACTTGGGGCGGGCATGTACCGCCTTGCGAGGATCGATTGTCAACAATCGATCCTCGCTTTGTTTTTACAGGGTCCGCCCTCGCGCTCTGATTGGACTAGACGATCCACGGCGCCGGTGCCATCGGCGGCTGGGAGTTGCCAGAAAGGGTCCGTCCAATGATAACTGGCGGGCATGATCCACTCCCTGACCGTCTATTGCTCCTCCAGCGAGCATGTCTCCCGAAACTATTTCGAGGCGGCCGCCGAACTGGGCGGCGCGATTGCCGCGGCGGGATGGACGCTGATCTACGGCGGCAACGCCATCGGGCCGATGGGGCATCTGGCCGACGCCGTCCGGGCCGGCGGCGGAAAGGTCGTGGGGATCACGCCGCAGGTGCTGGTGGACGCCGGCGTGACGGATCATCAGTGCCACGAGCTGCTGGTCACCGGCTCGATGCGACAGCGCAAGGAAATGATGGAGCAGCGCGGAGATGCCTTCCTGGCGATGCCGGGCGGGCTGGGAACGCTGGAGGAACTGTTCGAGATCATGGTCGCCAAGCAACTGCGCTGCCATGACAAGCCGATCGTCCTGCTGAACCTCGACGATTTTTACACCCCGCTGCTGGCCATGATTGAGCATGGGATTGAGCGGGGCTTCATCCGCCCCAAGGCGAAACGGCTTTATGTCGTCGCCCAAACGGTGGGCGAGGCGGTGGATTATCTGGGGAGCGCGTAGGGGGGGCTGCCTGGCTGTCGTTGTACATCGTCCCCCGGGGCCGTTGATCCCGAGCGGCCTCGGCGAGGCCGCCTACGGACGCATCTGCGTTGGCCAGTGCCCGTGGTGGCGATGAAACGCGCGGCTGAAGTAGAGCGGATCGTCATACCCCACCTGGCGGGCGATCTCCTTGATGAGCCAGCGCCTCTCGCGCAGCAGCCGCATTGCCTGGGTCATGCGCTGATCGGTGAGGTACTGATGAATGCTCCGCCCGGTCCACTGCCTGAACAGGCGGTTGAGGTAATTGGGCGTCAGCCGCGTCAGATGCGCCAGTTGTTCCAGTGTCCAGCGTTCGCCCAGGTGGTGATCCAGAAGATGCCGCACCTGCTCCAGGGCCGGATGATGGGCGCTTGAGGGAAGGGGGTGGGAAGGAGCGGCCGGCGCGGAGGTGATCTGCTGATGCAACTGGCCGTAGATTGCCAGTAAATCGCCACGCAGCCGTTCCAGCGTGTGCGGCGCCGGGGCCGCGCGCGGCGCACCGAACAGGTCCAGCAGGCTTTGGGCGGCCGGCGAGGCCAGGGTGTGGCGCTGGCGGATGGTCCACCCGGTCGCCGGGCCGTACTCGACGTGGGAGATATGGACCGACACCTGCGAGGGGGAAACCCAGGAGACCTCATACGCCTGGCGCGGATCGGTCCATCCCTCGCAATGGCGCACCTGCGGGGGCAGCACCGCCACGGCCGGCGGCGCCATGAAAAACCGACGGGATTCAATGTCCATGAAGGGGCGCCCCGCCAGGACCAGGCACACCTCCGGCACGGCGTGGCTGTGCAGGCCGGAGGGAAAGCGCCCCCGGGTCGTTTGGCGCTGGCGCGCCGGCGGCGCGGACCAGGGCGCCAGGTGGGCCTCGGTCAATTCCAGCGCGCAGCGCAGCGCCCGCAGCGTCCAGGGCTCGGGCGGGGAGGAGGCGGGATGGCGCATTGTTTTGTCCATGAGATTCTTCTTTTCTCCATTGAGCGGCGCCGGCTGGATGATAGTCTATCGCTCCACATAGGGCACGCCATCGCGTGCCGTCACTGGCCCAAAAGGGCGTCGGCACACCTCCGGCGTGCCCTGCAAATCGAGGAGCGATTGTCCATGCCGCGAACATCCGCAAACGGGAGCGATCTGGCGCTGTTGGGCGGAAAGCCCGTCTTTTCCAAGCCGGTCGCCGCCCCCTGGCCGCCGGTCGATTCGGCCACCGAACGGGACCTGGCCGCCATCTACCGCAGCGGAAAATGGAGCTTCAACGGCCAGCGCGAGCAGGCCTTCGCCAAACAGTTCGCCAAATACCACGGCGCCAAACACGGAATCATCATGGCCAATGGCACCGTCACACTGCAGGCGGCGCTGGCGGCACTGGGGATCGGCCCGGGTGATGAGGTGATCATCCCGGCGCTGACGTGGATGGCCACCGGCATGGCGGTTCACTATGTGGGGGCCAAACCGGTCTTCGTGGACATCGAGCCGACGACGCTCTGCCTTGATCCGCGAAAGCTGGAGGAGGCCCGCACGCCGCGGACGCGGGCGGTCATTCCCGTGCATATTTACGGCGGCATGGCCGACCTGGAGGCGATTTTAACCTGGGCGAAAAAGCACAGCATCGAGGTGATCGAGGACTGCGCCCACATGCACGGGGGGGTCTGGGACGGTCGCGGGGCCGGAAGCTGGGGGCGCGTGGGGAGCTTCAGCTTTCAACAGTCCAAGACGGTGGCGGCCGGGGAAGGGGGCATCTGCCTGACCAGTGACGATGAACTGGCCGAGCGGCTGTTCCGCTACAAGCACATCGGCTATGCCGCCGGAAGCGCCCAGGGAGGCGCCAAGAGCGGCCCGCCGCCGGGGCTGGTCTGCCACAACTTCCGCGCGACGGAATTCCAGGCCGTGATCCTGCAGAATCAGCTCAAGGCGTTGCGCGGGCGCATCCGCACCTACAACAAGAACGCCGCCCGGCTACAGAAGCGGGTGAAGTCGGTGGAGGGATCGGGGCTGCGCGTGCAGTCGCGCGGGCGGCTGGCCGGCCCGCAGGGATACTACATGTTCACCCTGCTGGCCGACGGCGGACCGCTGGCGAAGGTGGCGATGCCGGTGATTTACAAAGCGCTGGCGGCCGAGGGCGTCAATGCCGGGGGCACGCACGGGCCGGTTTACAACCACAAGCTCTGGAACCTGGACAAGCGGCAGTATCGCATCGCCGGAAAAAAGTGTCCCGTGGCCGAGGGGGTGGGGACAAGGGCGATCTGCCTGAACCACCAGCTGCTGGGATTGGAGCCGGCCGCGATCGACCGGATCGGCGATGCGCTGGTGAAAGTGGCTTCGCACGCGGAGGAACTCAGTGGCCTCTCCATCGAGCAGTGAACTTCGGGGCATCCAGATCGTCGCCCCCTCGGTACTGGGGGCGGGCGAGGTGTTCGAGGTGGGCCTGCGGCTGACGAGCGATCCGGTTCCCGCCGCGTCGGCCGGGGTATGGCACCGGCACCCCCTGAGCGTGGCCGGTCCGTTCAACCGCTCGCCGCGCGGCATCCAGTTTCTGGACGATGTCCCCCCCACCTGGACCGGGCGGCTGTCGGTGGCCGAAGAAAAGGGGCTGGTGGGCCCGGCACACGTTGATTTCAACCCGGAACTCAACGGGATCGTTCCAGGCGACCCGCGCCCGATCCGGCGCGCCGGCGGCTTCCGATTCACGCGCGCGGGCACCTATTGCCTGCGCCTGCGCGATCCTGAAACGGGGCTGGAAGGAATCAGCAATCCCGTTCGCGTCGAGGCACAATCCCCGCCGCTGCGCCTCTACTGGGGCGACCTGCACGTCCACACGATCTTTTCCGACGCCCTGCGCGTGCCGGAGGAGCTCTATGCCTTTGCCCGGGATGAGGCGTTTCTGGATGTCTGCGCCCTGACCGACCACACCGAGGCGCTGAGCCAGACGCAGTGGCGCTATTTCACGGAGGTGACCAACCAGTTCAACGCCCCCGGCCGATTCGCCACGCTCGTGGCGGGGGAATGGACCAGCATGGTCCACGGGCATCGCAACTACTATTACCGGGGCGATGCCGGGCCGATGTTCAGCTGCAGGAACCCGCAATATGAGAAGCTGGATGATTTTTTCGCCGCGGCCCGCGCCGCCGGGGCGCTGGTGGTTCCGCACCACTCGGCCAACACGCAGATGGGGGTGGACTGGTCCCACGGCCACGCCCCCGACATCGAGCGCCTGGTGGAAATCCACAGCGTCTGGGGCAACAGCGAGCGCCCGGCCGGGGAGGGGAATGAATTTGCCATCCAGTTTTGCCGGGGCGAAACGCCCGGGCGGCACGTCCGCGACGCCCTGAAACGCGGCTACCGGCTGGGCATCATCGGCAGCGGCGACACGCACGATGGGCGGCCCGGGTTGAGCGTTCCTTTCCTGCAGACGATGCCCGCCGCCTACAACCTCACCCGCGTGCAGGGGATCGTCGGCATCTGGGCCCCGGAATTGACGCGGGAGGCGGTCTTTGACGCCCTGTGGAACCGGCGGGTCTTCGCCACGATGAACCACCGGACGATCCTGCTCTTTTCCATCAATGATGCGCCGATGGGCTCGCAAATCACCCCCGACGGAGAATTGTCCATCGCGGTCGAGGCGGCGGCCGACCAGCCGATCCGCTCATTGGAACTGGTCGGGCCGGAGGGGACGGTTCAAAAGCTGGAGCCGAAGCAAGCCACGGTCCAGTGGCGGTTCACCCGCCCGTTGCCGCAGGATTCGACATGGTACTATATCCGCCTCACCCGCGCCGACGGCACGTTGGCCTGGTCGTCGCCGATCTGGGTCGATCCTGAAAAACGATGAACGGTTTTTAACCTCAAAACGTTATTCCAAATGGCATCACCAACCCATCCAGTTCGACTGTTGTTTGTCTGCACCGGCAACGCCGGGCGCAGCCAGTTGGCACAGGCGGCCTGCATGCTCCGCTCCGGCGGGGCGGTCGCGGTGGAATCGGCCGGCGTTGAGCCATGGGCGCAGCTGCATCCGATGGCCATCCGGTTGATGCGCGAAATGGGCGTGGATGCCTCGGCCCACCATCCCAAAGGCATCCCGACCGTTTCGGATCGGGCTTTTGATGTGGTGGTGACGATCGGGGATCCAGCGCGGCGGCGATTGCCGCTGCGAATGAAAGGAAATCCGTATCGCATCCACTGGGACATTCCCGATCCCGCCGACGCCGACGGCACATCCGAATCCGAACCGGTCTTCCGCCGCACGCTTCATGAGATCGAGCAGCGCATGCCGGAGTTGCTCGCCCAGCTGAACCGGCTTCCTTCGCCCGGCGCGCTCCACAACCAGCCCGGCATCAACAGCGGCGTCTGGTCGAAGGAGACGCTCTCGGAACATCATTTTCCCATCGCCGCCGCGGCCGGTTTCAAGGGAATGGAGATCAGCCCCTACATCAATCCAAACCATTTTGATTTCGCCGACGCCGCTTCGATCCAGCGCATCGGCCGCGCCGCCGCCGACAACGGCGTGACGGTCTGGTCCCTCCATTCGCGGGATGTGGGAGACCTGACCAGCCCCGATCCCGCCGAACGTCAAAAGCAGGTGGATCACCTGCTCCTGTGCCTCGACGCGGCCGATGCCCTGGGCGCGACCGCCGTCGTGTCGCACATCCAGGTATTGGGCAAGCATTTTGCCGACCTCCCGGCGGCCGAGGGGCGCATCGCCGAAGGGATGAATCAATTAACCGCCCGGGCCGAGGCTTCCTGCGCCCGCATCGCCCTGGAAAACGGCTACGCCTGCAAGCCGGGCCAATGGTCGCGCGACATATTCCGCCGGGCCGACCCCTTTTCACCGGCCGCCTTTGGTTATGTGCTGGATACCGGCCACGCCAACATCGCCGGCGATCTGGAAGACATTGAACAAGGAATTGGCCAGCGCCTGATCTCCCTGCACCTCAACGACAACGCCGGCACCGACATCCACCTGAGCGGCGGCAAGGGAACCGTCGACTGGGCGCGCACCGCCCGGCTGCTCAAGGCGACAAAATACGACGGCTGCCTGATGTGGGAGATCGGCGTCGGAAAAGATGATTTCGATCCGCAGATCCTGACCGATACGATGCAAGGGCATCGACGGCTGATGGAGCATTTGTAGGACAGGCTTCCAGCCTGTCAGGCATGACGAAGAAACGACAGGCCCCAAGCCTGTTCTACAAGGAAAACTATGACCCAAAAAATCCCCCTCCTCTGGACCAATGATGACATTTCCGTCGGCGGCCAGCGTTATCTTAATTGGCTGGTCCCCCTGGCCGAATCACTGGGCATG
>JBIQLO010000225.1:0-6159 GCA_044464175.1 Planctomycetaceae bacterium
GATTGGCCCGGTGACGATGGAGGACCGCAGCAGCAAGAGCGCCATGCTGCTCCGCACCGCCACCGCCGATGTGCCGACCGGCACCCGCTCCATCCGGGTGACGATGACCAGCGTTAAATCCGACGCCACCGGCACCAACAACGACGGCTACCTTGACCTGCTGTCGCTGACGTTGCGGCCCCCCCCGGTGACGCCCACCAATCCAACCCCGCTGGGCCTCTGGCGATTCGATGATGATTTCACCGACGTGATGGGCGTCCACAACCTGACCAGCTCCGCCTCGTTCACAACCGGACGGCATGACAGCGGCATGGAACTGAGAGGGTCAGCCGCCTACGCCGCCACCTATTCCGGTGCGGTTCTGGATACCAGCAAGAGTTTCACGGTTTGCTGCTGGGCGCAACTGACGGGCACCAGTGAACACAATACGTTCGTCTCGCAATCGGGCGTGAATGTCTCAGCGTTCTTCCTGAAGCTCCACCGTATCAGCGGTAAAAACTATGCCGAGTTCGCGCTGTTCACTGGCGACAATATCGCCGATGGGGCGGCGGGGCCCAGCAGTGAATTTACGATTCCCAAAAGCGGGTGGGTGCATCTGGCGGGGGTCTACAGTCAAGAAGATCAACAGGCCCGTCTTTATGTCAATGGCTATCTCGTCGATTCCGTCGATGTGACCACGCCTCCATACAGCGCAACGACGGAATTTGCGGTGGGTCATGCGGTTTATGCCGGCAGCTTTGTCGATCCCCCAACCGGCGCAGTGGATGACGTTTGTGTGTTCCAGGCGGCACTGAATGCCGAGGAAATCCGCACGGTCAAAAACAACTGGATGGAGCCGGATGCGATCCCCGCATGGTCGGGCGAATATCTGCTCAACGGCGACGGGGCGGACTCCAGCGGCAACGGGAAAGACCTGTCGATGGCATCCAATGCCACGTTCGGCACTGGTTTTAAGGGGCAGGGCCTGGCCAGCGACGGCGGCAGTGATGAGTACGGCATCACCTCCGGCGCGGTGATTGACACCACGCAAAGTTACACCGTCATGGGATGGGTCAAGCACAACGGCGGCGGGGCGGACGATTACCAGGCCATCGCCAGCCAGCGGGCGCAGCATGTGTCGGCGTTCTTTCTCCAGCCCAAATCGGCAGGCTCCCTCAAACCCCGCTTCGCCATTACGCAGACCGACAGTACATCGACGAATCGACCCGACGTGATCGCAACCGATGAAATCCCGTCCGGGGTGTTTACGCACCTTTGCGGTGTTGTGGACACCAGTACCTCCAAGGCAATGCTCTACATCAACGGCACACTGGCGGGATCGGTGTCGTTTGCCGGGCTTCTGGATGCGACGGTCGGATTTTCGGTCAATGATGGATGGTGGGATGACCAGTTCCAGAATCGGCTGGACGGCACCAGCGATGAAATCCGAGCAGTGCAGGCGGCGTTGTCGATGGAGCAGATTCACGACGCGATGAATAACTGGACCTCGGCCGCCCCGACCATCTCCCCCGCCTTCTTCATCATCCAGAACGCCGCCCGGAGGCTGGCGGGGGGTGCGTTATGAGCGTGTCGCGCAAGGTGGTTTTTTTGGTGATGGGCGCGGATGGAAGCGGCAAGGCTGGGCTGACGGTCAATACGGACTTCTTCGCCTATTACACGATCGTCGGCTCGCTGACCACCGCAATTACCACGGCGAGCGACTTGGGCGATGGGTTCTACTCGGCCAGCGTGTCGGCGGATGCGACCGATGAAGTAATCCTGACCGGCAAGTACACCGATGGGGATGTGACGCTTCCGGTTGTGGGCTGGCCGGTGTCGCCTTGGGTGGTGTCCACGTTTGACGCGGCCAACGACGGAGTGATTCTGGGGGCGACGCAGAGCAACTACGCCCCGGCCAAGGCGGGGGATGCCATGACGCTGACCGCCGGGGAGCGTACGGCCATCGGCACGGCCGTTTGGGCGACGACAACGCGCACACTTTCGAGCTTTGGGACGCTGGTGGCGGATATTTGGGCGAATGCCACCCGCACGCTCACGGCCTTTGCATTCACGCCCTCGCTGGATGCGGCATATGACAAGGCCAAGACGGCGGCGCAGGCCTCGGACATTCCCTCGGCTTCCACGATTGCCGCGGCGGTCTGGAATGCCTTGACCAGCGGCATGACGACGGCGGGGAGCATCGGGAAGAAGCTCGCGGATTGGGTGGTGGGCAAAGTGCTGAGCGTCCAAGCCGACGCCATCGACGCGGCCAGCATCAAACAGGACGCCCGCGATGCCATCGCCACTACCGTCGAGTCACACCTGCTCGACGAGGGCGACAGCCAGATGCTCATTAACGCCATCGTGGAAGCTATTGGCAACGTGAACATGGATCAAACCGTGCTGGTGGCCGCGATCCGGGCGGACCTTGAGCGCACGGGCGGGAACCTCAACACGGTCATTGGGCGGCTGACCGCCTCGCGGGCGGCCAATCTCGACAATCTCGACGCCACCGTGAGCAGCGCCAAGGACAGCGCCGACGCGGCCAAGGCCTCGGCCGATGCGGCCCTGCGGCCCACCACGGCGGGACGGACGCTGGATGTGGACGCGAATGGACAGACGGCCGCCAACAATATGCGGGGGACCGACAACGCCTATACGGGGACGCCGCCGACGAAAGAGGCGATCGCCGCGCAGGTGTGGGCGGATGATGGAGCGCCGGCGGTCGATGAGGACGGGAATGTCTTCGTCGATATGGGCCAGTCCACGCCCGGCGGCAACACGCTGGGAGGGCAGTTGGACAAGGCGGGGACGGCCTCTGGTGTTGGAGTGCCGGGCGGCGATGCCGTGACCATCACCATTACGGACCCGACAAGCGGCAATCCAATCGCCGATGCCGACGTTTGGGTTACATCCACAGCCTCGCGGACCACGGTGGTTGATGGCACTTACCAGACCAATTCCAGCGGTGAGGTGACGTTCACGCTGAGCAATGGCGTAACCTACTACCTCTGGGCACAGAAGGATGGGCGGCAAGCGATCAGCGGAACTCAATTCCAGGCGGTGAAAGATGGGTAACAGCTTTACGATGCCGGTTGCCACAACCGCCGACACCGCCTCCGGCCATTACGCCGATCAGGCGGATATGGAGGCCAAATTCGGCGCAATCAATGTCCAGATTTGGAGCAACAAGGATAACGACACAGCCGACACGGATACCATCGCGGTACAGCGGGCGCTGGACCTGGCAGACGAAAAACTCAATAGCTTTTTCAGGGACGGCCCGTATGCAGTGCCATTGACTCCGATTACCGACATGATCCGGGATTGGGCTGTGGTCATGGCGGGCTATGAACTCTATTTCGCCCGTGGCATGCGGGACAAGAAAGACACCGTGGGAAATTTGCTGAAGGAACTATTGGAGGCCGTCAAGCGGGAGATGCGTCAATATCGCTCCGGCGTCCTTAGATTGGAATGTACCCGCCGTTGGTCCGCGCCTTCGGCTCCAACCGCCTGCTAAAGCCATGGCCGACCGAGACAAGAACGGATTTTTTGCCAAGGGAAACAAGATCGGAAGAGGCAATCCCTTCATCAAACAGGTCAATGACTTCCGCGCAGCCATCATCGAGTGCACCACGCGGGAGCAGATTCAGGAATTGATCGGCGTTCTGTACGCAAAGGGCATGTCGGGCGACGTGAAGGCGGCCAAGGAGTACCTGGATCGCGTGATCGGCCCGCCCAAGCAAGACATCGGCGTCACTGGGGAAAACGGCGGCCCGATTCAGGTTCAAGCCGTCCGCTCGGATATGCAGAGGCTTCTCCAGAATCCGCAACTGTTCGAGCAAACCCAAAAGCTGTTGGCGCAACTGTCCGATGCCGTCGATGAGTCCGAGTCAGCTTGACCGCCTGAATGAAATCGCGTGGCGGCTTTGCCCGCATACTTTCGGACAGCACGCCAGCAATGGACGATGGACCCCTTACGGCTACCAGCGGTTCATCGGCGAACTGATTGCTTCCCGCGTGGCTCGCGGCAACGGGCGGCTGATTATCGAAGCCCCACCCCGGCACGGAAAGTCGGAACTCATCAGCAAATGGACGCCAACGTGGTTTCTGGACAACCTGCCGCACAAAAAGGTGATTCTATGCTCCTATGGGGCGGAACTGGCGCAAAATTTCGGAAGACAAGTCCGCAACGAATTCAGCCAGAACACCCATTTGATGACGAAGCTGCGGGACGACTCCACGGCGGCCAACCGCTGGAACACGGAAGAGGGGGGCGGCATGCTCGCCGTGGGCGTCAGCGGGCCGGTCATCGGGTTCGGCGGCGATTTAATCATCATCGACGACCCGCATAAGAATTGGGAAGAGGCCCACAGCTACACGGTTCGCCAAAGCTGTATCGACTGGTTTGGCGGCACGCTCTACAGCCGACTTGAGCCCAACGCCACCATTGTCATCGCCATGCAGCGGCTCCATCCGGACGACCTGGCCGGGTGGCTGATCGAGAATCATCCTGACCCGTGGGAAGTGGTTCGCCTGCCCGCCATCGCCGAGGCAGGAGATGCGATGGGACGACAGCCGGGTGATCCACTTTGCCCGGAGCGATATGACACGGAGGCACTGGGTCGCATCCGCAACGGCTTGGCGACCGCCGGGGCATGGGAGGCGATGTACCAGCAAGACCCGCAGTCTGGCGGTACTGGCCGCCTCTACAGCGGATTCAGCGAGGAGAACATCGACAAGTCGCTGGTGCTGCGAAACGAACTGCCGTTGCAAATTGCCTTCGACTTCAACCGTAATCCGGGCATGCACGTGATCCTGGGCCAGCACGATCCGGCCGCCGACCTGTTGACCGCCGTTCACGAAATCCACGGCCCCTACATGAAGCTCGCCCCCGCATTGGACGCGATTGAAAATCTGGTCAAGGGATTGGGCGGATTCCGCTGGCGGGAGGTTCATATTTTCGGTGATGCCACCGGCACGCAAAACCGGGCCGAAACAACCATGACCTGCTACGAAATGATCCTTGACTGGCTCAAGCGGATGCGATGGCCCTATCGCATGAAAGTGCCCGGCCGCAACCCGCCGGTGTTGAGCCGGATCGAAACCTTCAACGCGGCATTGCGGGATGTTTCCGGGGACATCCATTACCGCCTTCATCCCCGGTGCTCGCGGCTGCTGGCGGACTTGCGGGAGATGAAAGAGGACGAACAGGGAATGGAGGATAAGCGGGACGAAAAGCTCTCCCATGCCTCCAGCGCCGAGGGGTATCGCGTCCATTGGCTCCGGCCGGTTCGGCGGCTTGTCAGCAGCGGCGGCTCCATCGGCTTTGCAGGATAACCATTCGTGGCAAAAACCAACGACAAAACAGACCGCAGTGGCACGCGCCCCCGCGTTGCGCGAACCAAGGAACGCACCGGCTCGCAGACGAACGCCGGGCGTCCCGCCGGATCGACCAGCGTTGAACTGCCCGGATTCGCTGATCCGAAGAAGGCCACCTATGACCTGTATCGCACAATCTCCGCTCATCCGACGGTGGCGATGGTCATGCGGATCGTCCTGTCCCCCATCCTTAAAGGGGAATGGAGCTGGGTCAAGCGGGATGAGTCCGTGCCGGACGAATGGGTGGAGCTGATCGAGAATACGTTCATTCCGATGGAGATGGGAGCCAAGCGGGACGGTCTTGAATCGCTGGCCATGGGTTGGTCTCCGTTTGAGCTGATCTGGGATGTGGTCGATGGGCGGCTGGTGATTACGCAACTCAAGCCCCTTGCCCCAGACATCACAGAGGTGCTGGTGGATGACAAGGGGCATCCCGTGGGCTTGCGGAATCGCCCGGACGGCAAACCCGCCGAAAATCTGGCCATCGCTCAGAAAAAGGCATGGTTTTACACATATGACGGCCGCTATGGCAATCCCTACGGGCGGTCGCGCCATGAGAACATTCGCAAGGTGTATTGCGAGGCGGAGGAAATCGCCAAGCGGCTGGCGCAGTACATGAAAAAAGTGTCGGGCGTCATTACCCAGCTTCATTACCCTGAGGGCGGCACAAGCAAGGATGAGAACGGCACGGAAGTGTCCAACTTCGAGATCGCCCAGCGGATTCTGGCCGCCGTTGCCCAGGCCCGAAGCGTCTGCTTTCCCAACCTCTATTCCTCCGAGGCCAACGCCATGCAGGCG
>JBIQLO010000226.1:0-6114 GCA_044464175.1 Planctomycetaceae bacterium
AGCCGTGGTCCATATTTTCGCAAAGCGGCCCGATGTGGCAGGTCCCGTCCAGATAAACCCCGTCATCTCCGTATTCCTTCAACCGTTCGGCCAGACTGTGGACGTAGGCATCCTGCAGCGCGTCGCTCTGGGGGCACATGAAGACGCATCCCTGGGAATTGGCGTCATACGCCACGCCCACCGGCCCGGGGCGCGGCGAGCCGGGCGGGGCGGTCGATTCGACATACTGCTTCATCGGACGATTGGCCATATCCAGGCCGTAAATGTCGAACTCCGGCACGACCACCGGGACGCGCTGGTGGATCAGATAGGGGTGAACCTTCATTCCCACCTTGTGCGCCGCCGCGATCATGCGATGCTGCGCGTCGATGAATTTTTGATGCACAGGCATCGGCCACGGCCAGATATCGGAGACATTGGTGTACAGATTGCGGATGCCGATTTTTTTGTAATACTCCAACGCCGGCTCGCCGTGAACCTTTCGATCGGGCAGGTCCAGATCACCCCCCTGCGGCTCATCCAGGGCATTGCGCCAATACCAGGCATCATGCACCAGCGGTTTGACGGGCGTGGCCAGCAGCGCGAACTTGTAATGCAGCGACTGCCCGGCCTTCAACTGCGTCGGCTGATCCACGAAGTTGGCGCGGAAAAGGGTCGTCTTCCCATCCGGCAGAATCTGGATCGCCTTTTGCGGATCGGCGTTGTGCCAATACTGGTTGCTCTCGGCCTGCCAGGTGAGGCCAAGGTCATCGTTCCCCAGAAAGATGTTGGGACTGAAGAGAAATGACAGTTTCCCATTCACCGCCCCGCTGTACCACTCGGTGTACAGGTCCTTGCTCCCCGGCGTTTCCGGCAGCACGCGGTCGCCGTAACAAAGCGTTGCGTATTGCGATTTCAGCGGGATATCGAGCTTCAGCTGATCCAGCTTCAAATCCCGGTTTGCCTTTACCTGGCAATCATAGATTGTATAGCCGTCATACTCGGTATTGGCCGAGATCGTTAAGCTCGCGCCGTTGGCATCATAGGACTGCTCGACCGTGGCGGACGTTTGCGAGGACTGGGCAAGAGAGACTTTGCCGTTTTGCCACTGAATCGCCGTCCCGTCGATCTGCCCATCCAGACTGATCGAAGCCGCCAGGATCGCCTGATTCTTCGTTTTAATCTCTGTCAAAAACGGCGTCGGCCCGAATTGATACTCCCTTCCCCAGATGCCGATCTGAACCGAATGATTGCCCGCCCCGGCCTGAACCGGCGTCCAGGGCGCCAGCACCTTGTCGGAAAACCCATCCCTGGTGTGAATCCAATCCGGTTTGTCCAGCTTCAGTGTCCGGTCCACTTCCACATCCGATCCGACGATCCGGGCAACCGCCTTGACGGATTGGCCGTTCATCGCCTGGGTCAGCACAAAATTGGCAACGGCGACGTATCGACCCGAGCCGTTCATGGAGGCATCGGCCAGTTTCACCGTCTGGGATGCCTCATCCCCCAACGAAATCTTCACTTCCCGCCCCGCATCGTTGGCTCCCTGGCAACTCACGCGGACCGCCACGATATTCTTGTACCAATTCGGTTCGATCGACACCTCCCGTGCAATCGCCGGCGCGGCGGGCTGATCCTCCGCGTCAGCCGCGATTTCCTGAGGCGTCAGTGCCCGGCGGTACAGCCGGAATTCGCTCAATTCCATCGGGAGCGTCGTGCCCACGGCGTTGCTGCCGATCGTCTTGATGTTTTGATGGGCGCCGGCCACGCCCGGAAAGGGCATATAGGCGTCGCGGACAAGCTTGCCGTCGCGATAGAACCGGCAGCGCGGATATTCGACGACAATGGCTACATGCCCCCACTGCTCGCCCAGGAGGTTGTGGTCCACCGGCAGCACCATCATTTCCCGCGGGTCTTCCCGGTTCGTGTAATAAAACGCCAGGGTGGTGTAATAACTCTCGGCCAGTTGGAATCCCCGGATCCCCTGGAAAATCCGCCCCAGCTTCAACTGGTCGATCGGCGTGGTCTGGCGAACCCACATCTCCATCGTCATGTCCCCGTCGACGCGCACGGCGTCCCCCTTGCCGCAGTCGATGTAGGAGGATTTGTCCAGCCGCAGCACGCCTTTGCGCCCGTTCGACTGGGCCACCCATTTGGCGTTGACGATCTTTCCGTCGTTGCCGCGTCCGGAGAGATCCGTGGCCGTGTTCCCGGGATCTTTGTCGAATTTATAGTGAAAGACCAGTGAAGGGTCCGGCACGGCGGCATGAGCGGCGATGGAGGATAGGTTCAATGCAAACAGCGAATAAACAATCAGTGCCGTCGCCCCACCATTGTGGGCAGCCTCGATGTTAATCATCTCATTTTCCTTTTCGGAGCCGATCACAAGCAGTGCGGGCCGCGCATCAGAAGCTCCACACGCCAAAGTGTCCCACGTGCATGAAATCTTCAGTGACGTAATAAACGCCCGGATAGGAGCCGAGGCCAACTTCCTGAAAAGTCATCCCGCGCACACTGCCGTCGGCGAAGAGGGCGTTGGCCATTTTGTTGTGCCGCAGATGGACGGCGCGGTTGGAATCGCCGTTGTAAACATAGTAGGACTGGGGATACGTATTTGCCGTATTGACCCGGTAGGTGCTGTCAATGATCAGCCACACCTCTGATGCGTTACGTATGCGCTTCAGCATAACGTGGTCCGTGGAGTTGGTTCCCACGAAATCATAAATCGGCACCTTGTATCCTGCCGGATACCCGCCGGTCGTCCGCTTCCAGTAGAGCGCCATGCCATAGGTCACTGTATATCCGCCATTGGGCTTGGTCGCGTCGAATTTCTCGGGCGGAAATGACGGGCAAATCAAAGCATTGGTCCGGGCCGGCAGATAGCGCAGGTCGGCGAGCGTCTGTCCCCATGGCCTGTTGAGCGTGGGATTGTCGTACTTGGGATCGTAATACAGCGGCAGACAACTGTGGTTCTCGTTGGCGTACATCATCAGCGCCAGCCCCACCTGCCGCAGATTGCTCATGCACTGCACATTCTTGGCCGCGGCGCGGGCCTTGTTCAAGGCGGGCAGCAGCATTGCGATCAGAACGCTGATGATCCCTATGACGACCAGCAGTTCAACCAGGGTAAACGCGGTTGTCTTTTTCATGGCTGCCTCCACAATGGTCCGCGGGGCGGACTAACGGATTATTCCGTCTCACCCGCCGCCCGCCGAAGCCGTCGATGGCCCGGTAGTCGGGGGAATACATTCCTTCATGCTCGACGCCAGCGGGGATGAAGCATTCCTGGCCGGGACCAAATTCGACCGCCCGGCCACCGATTTTGCCCCGAAATGTCCCCTGCACCACGATGCAGTATTCGTCAAAATCATGCGTATGCGGCGGCGAGGCCCCTCCGTCGGCGCTCTGCCAGAACACGACCTGAGACCCGTCGGCGCCCTCGTAAACATATCCTTTGATGCCGCCGGCCTGCTCATCGGACAGGACCGCGTTAGCGGGATTGCGAAGAAATTCAGGAAAGTCGGCCATTTCATTCATCCTCGAGCACAGGGCGTGTTTCAGCGCCCTGCTGTCTTCGCCGGCGAAGCAGCAGCAAGCCGCTGAACCCCAACAGCGACAGCGACGCCGGTTCGGGAAGCGTTTCCAGGCGAACCCGGGCATAGTCGGCCGATCCCTCGGCGATGGCGTTACTCGCGCCCCAGTAAACGCGGTCCAGCGGACCGACATTGGCGACCGGCGATGCGCTGTGATCTACAAAGAGGCTCACCGTGCCGCTGGTGGGGTTGAATACCAGTTCATACAGGTGAAATCCGTCCGTTGCGGGCGTGAAGGCATTGGCGGTCGTGCTGTTCACATGAAGCGTCGGCAAATTGCTTCCCGCGCCCGAACTGCTGAAAATCAACGTGTAACGCCCCTTTGTAGTGACGGCGCCGTCGGGATATTGATATGGGTATTCCGCGTACGCCGAGTAATCGACACCGTTGGTGTGATTTACCCGGACATCGAGGTCGAGTTTCCAGCCGTCCGTACGGGCGTCCAATTCTTCCGTGTCGTCTGGGGTATATGTGCAATAGAGATAATTGTTGTTCGTATCCCTTTGCGGCACGGTGACATCCCGCGCGGCAGGCGGTCCGGCGTAGGCCTCGCCCAATGCCGCGCCCACCTTGCCCCATGTTGTCGAATTCGTTGAACTGACCGCCTCTGCAACCGGATCAACCGAACCGGCATGCTCCGCGATCCCCGCCGCCGACGTCGAGGCGCACCCCAGCCCGGCCAGTCCCAGCCAAGCAATCAGCATTTTCCGCGCGTTCCGATTCATCCGACCCTCCCGTTGATGGGAATTGGAATCGCCATGAATGGACAGACTAGCGGAATCAAAAAATTATGTCAATATATTTTTATTTTTCACCTCTGTGACCCAGCGCTCCCGCCCCCTTGAACCATTCTGAACATCAATTTGCCTCTTACAAGGATAAAATAGCCGCCCCCAGCTGGGATCGCCGCCTGCCCGGCGTCGCTGTGTGAAAAAATCCGCCCCTCCAACTGCTTTTTATTATTGCAATTTATTTCAATAGCTGTATAATCTCGTCATGCCTGCCGCCCCGCCCATCCGCCGCCCGCCCGCCTCCAATCGCGTGCTGGAGTCGGCCCAGAAGCTCCATCGCCATATTCGCGCCCGGGGCCTCAAGCCGGGCGACCGCTACCTATCGGCTCAAGAGGCGGGAAAGCTGGTCGGCGAAAGCGTCATGACCGTCCAACGCGCGATGGCGCTCTTGGCCAAGCAGAAAATTCTTGAGCGACGCCCCAGGGCGGGCACGTTCGTCGGCGAGGCGGCCGTCGATCGCCCGGTCCTGTCGAACATCCACTTTCTCGTGCCGGAGCAGTTCATCACCGAACAGGGGGCACATGAGGGGTACTGGAGCCAGATTCAGGGCATCCGGTCGGTGCTGCCCAACATTTCGGTGCAGTTCAATTTCATTCCCCGTCAGGACATGACCTTCACGCAGCAGGTGATCGAACAGGCCACCGCCACGGGAAACCTGCTAGGCGTGGTGCTGGTGCTCCCCTCACGGGCAATGCGAGCGTGGTTTAACCAATCGGGCATCCCGACGGTGGTCGCCGGAGGCGTGGAGCCGGACCTGACGAATCTCTGCTGGATCAACTGGGACCAGGAGCAGATCGGGCGCCTGCTGGCGACGTGGCTGCTGCAGCGCGGGCATCGCCGGCTGGCGACGGTCATGCGCGACGTCTGGTCGATCGGCGAACACATGCTGCACGACGGCATCGGCGAGGTGATGAGCGAAGCGGGGCTGCCGGCCAACGCCCTGCTCGTGCGCAGCGCCCCGCCCGACAGCGCCGCCATCATCGAGTTGGCGCGCGGGTTGCTTGAGCAAGTCGCCCCCCCCACCGGCTTCATCTGTCGCACGGAACTTCAGGCCGACAGAATCAGCCAGGTGGTAACCGAGCTGGGCATGGAGGAGCAGGTGGATGTGACGCTCTGCAACGCGCCGGGAGCGGCACAGGCGCCCAGGTACACGAGCATCGTCCCGACTATGGAGGCGGTGGAGCAAGGGCGGATCATCGGCGCCATGTTCAAGAGCCTGACCGAGGGCCGCCCGCCCGAGCCGCGCGGGCGGAATGTGGCCGTGAAGCTGTGTCCAATGGAAGAAGCGCATTTGCGGACCCCGGGTTGACGGCAATGCCGGCATGCGCTCGCGTGCCTCACAAGGAATGTTATGAAAGGATCGAAAATCAAAGAACGTCTGCACGATGGGCTCTGCGTCTTCGGCACGCACATCTGCAGCCTGATGAACCCCGTGGCCGCCGCGATGGCCGCGGAGATGGACCTGGACTTCGCCTTCTTCTGCACGGAGCACATGCCGCTGGACCGGACGGAAGTGGCGTGGATGTGCCAGTTCTACGCCGCCAAGGGAATTTCGCCGATCGTGCGCATCCCCGCCCCCGATCCCATCGCCGCCAGCATGGCGATCGATGGAGGCGCTGAAGGAATCGTCGTGCCGTATGTGGAGACGGTGGAACAGGCGCGGCAGATGGTCGGGGCCGTCAAATACCGCCCTCTCAAGGGGAAACTGCTGGCCGACGCGGTGAGCGGGCGCAATGAGCTGCCGGGCAAGA
>JBIQLO010000227.1:0-6013 GCA_044464175.1 Planctomycetaceae bacterium
CAGGATGGCGGAGAAGACGAAGGATTCATTTTTCCTTTGCGGCCCTTACCGGGTTCATCAATACGTTGGGGGTTGGGGGGAGGTAAGGCGCTGCCGGAGGGATGGCGGGTGGGCGCGCGGGAGGCGATGGGCGGGTCGCGGTGTTCATGGGGAGTCGATTATAGCGGCCGGCGGCGGGGAGGGGGAGAGTTGAATGGCGGACGGGGCGGCATACACTATGGGTGTGACCGAGGCGCAGATTTTGCCCAATTTCCCGCGGATCAAGGCGGACGCCGAGCGACAGGCGATGCCGTATGAGCCGGTGTGCGCGGTCTTCCGGCGGTACCTGCACGCCCAGAAGCTCAAGTTCACGCCGGAGCGGGCGATGATGCTGGACGCGGTGCTGCGGCGGGAGGGGCTGTTTGAGCCGGAGCAACTGGTGGAGGATCTCAAGAGCCTGGGGCACCGGGTGAGCCGGGCGACGGTCTACCGGTCGCTGAGTCACCTGCAGGATGCGGGGATTCTCAAGCAGGTCTTTTTTGACAACAAGCAATCGTATTACGAGGTGATCGCCGGGCGGCAGCGGCATGATTATCTCATCTGCGTGGAGACGGGGCGGGTGATCGAGTTTCACAGCGAAAAGCTGCGGCAGTTGCGGGATGAGATATGCCGCGAGCACGGATTCGAGCCGCTGTCCCACCAGTTTCACATCTTCGGCATCAGCCCGGCGGGGCAGCACCGCAAGGGGCCGGAGCCGCAAGAGACGCCGTAGGGCCAGGGGGCGCGGCTTGACAGTTCTCCCGCCCGCCCGGACACTCCCCCTCTTTCGACGATGGGATTAAGGCAGGTAGGATGTTGGTCTCTTTGATTCGCCCCTGGCAGTGGATGGGTCGGCTTCCGGTCGTGGTGGCCGGGGAGTCGAGGGAACTGCTGCGCCTGATGGGCAGGCACCGGGCGTCGCTGTGGGCGACGACGTGGATCGAGTTCCAACGGCGGTACGCGGGCAATGCGCTGGGGATTTTGTGGTCGCCGCTGTATGCGCTGCTGTTCCTGGCGATGTACGCGTTTGTGTTCCTGTTCGTCACGCCGGTGAGCGGGGCGCATTACACGCGCTATGAGTATGTGGTGTTCATCTTCTGCGGGCTGATTCCGTATCTGGGGTTCGCCGAGGCGCTGAACACGGGGACGGCGTCGGTGAAGGCGAACATCGCGCTGCTGAAGAACACGATTTTTCCGGCCGAGTTGATTCCGGTGCGGCAGATGCTGGTGTCGATGCTGAGCCTGGGGTTCAGCCTGGCGCTGCTGATTCTGATGGTGCTGCCGACGCGGCTGATGGGGTGGCACCTGCTCTATCTGCCGGTGCCGATCCTCCTGCTGATGATCGTGAGCCTGGCGGGGGTGTGGCTGTTTTCGGCCTTCGCCACGCTGCTGCCGGACATCAACCAGATCATCAACCTGCTGACGCTGATGCTGCTGTTCATCTCGCCGATCGGGTATGATCTGGCGACGATTCACGGGATTCCGCGGCTGATCGCGCTGCTGAATCCGTTGACGTACCTGATTGAAAGCATCCGCTACGCGGTGATCGGCGTGCGGGCGACGCCGATGTGGAGCGATGCGGTGGTGCTGGTGGGGGCGCTGGCGGCGGCCGGTTTTTGCGGGGCGATATTTAGAAGGCTCAAGCCGTTGTTTGTGGATTATGAATGATCGTGGTCCGTTGGCGGTTGTTTGTGGTCCGTATTTTCGGGCTACGGACCACGGACAACGGACCACGAACTGCGGATCATGAACGATTTAACCTCTTCCAACTCCCCCGCACTGACGCTGAGCGGCATCAGCAAGGTCTATCGGCTGTATCGCAAGCCGATTTACCGGGTGATGGACCTGCTGGGGGTGTGCCCGCCGGGGGAGGCGTTTTACAGCGAGCATGCCGCGCTGAACGGGATCGACCTGTCGATCGGCAAGGGGGAGAAGGTCGCCATCATCGGGCGCAACGGGGCGGGCAAGAGCACGCTGCTGAAGATCATCACGCAGGTGATTCGCCCGACGGGCGGAACCATGGACGTGCGGGGCAAAATCAGCGCGCTGCTGCAGATCGGGACGGGGTTTCATCCGGAGTTCACCGGGCGGCAGAACGCCTACTCGGCCATGGCGCACCAGGGGATCACTGGGCGCGTGGCGGACGCCAAATTCGAGGAGATTGTCGAATTTTCGGAACTGGACGAGTTCATCGACCAGCCGATGAAGACGTATTCCACGGGCATGTGCGCGCGGCTGATGTTCTCGGCGTCCATCGTGCTGGAGCCGGACATCCTGGTGGTGGATGAGGTGCTGGGGGTGGGGGATGCCTATTTCACCCACAAGAGCTTCAACCGGATGCGCGACCTGTGCCGGGGGCACGGGACGACGCTGCTGCTGGTGACGCATGACATCTACTCGGCCATGAACCTGTGCGACCGGTTTATCTGGATCGACAAGGGGCAGGTGATGTTCGACGGGGATGCCAAGACGGCCATCGGGCGGTACGAGGCGTCGATCAAGCAGCAGGAGGAGGAGCGGCTGCGGGAGAGGAGCGTGCGCATTCTGGACAAGGCGGTGGCCGAAACCGTGTCGCGCCTGCATGTGCTGGTGCGCAGCCGGACGGGCTTTGCGCTACCGGCGCCGCTGGGGCTGGAGCGGCTGGAAATCAGTTATGATGACGGGCAGCGGCTGGCACTGGATGTTGGGGAGGGAAACGAGGCGTGGTCACTGATGCCGCAGGGGAACCTGGGGGAGGTGCGCGACATTGAGGGGAAACGGGCGCGGGCGCTGGAGGTGACGGGCTCGATTTTCCACAAGGCCGAATGGGCGGTGTCGCTGCCGTCGGGGCAGGGGCTCAAAGAACTGGAAGTGGTGTGGAATTACGCCGGCGATGAACCGGCCGAGCTGCGGGTGTTCACCGCCGCCAAGCAACTGCTGGTGAAGGAGGAGTTGGGGCGGACGGCGGGGTGGGAGCGCCGGTCCTTCTCGTTGGGCAAGCCGGCGGGCGGGGAGCTGGATGCGGGCACTCAGGCGGAATTCGGGACGGGGGCGGTGCGGATGACGAGCATTGAGCTTCTGGGGCGGGATGGGCGGCCTGTTTCAAAAATTCCGCACGGGGATCACCTGAAGGTGCGGGTCCGTGTTCAGGTGGCCGAGGCCCTGGAGGAGCGTGCCGCGACGTTTGTCGTGGGATTCAACCGCCCCGGTTTTCCCTTCGGCGGCTATGCCTGCATTGACCGGATCGAGTTTGCTCAGGGACGCGACGAATTCACGCTCGACGCCATTCTGGACCCGCTGCTGCTGGGCAGCGGCGACTGGATGGTGACGGTCGGTTTTGGGGAGCCGGGACTCTACCAAGGTCGGGAGCTGGATTATTTCACCGTGTCCGACAAGTGGTATCATTTTATCTCTCGCGGGATGCAGTTGCAGGTGGAGAGCGTGAGCATGCTTGATGCCAGCGGGTGTTTCATGGTCCATCCGGCGGCGTTTCGACTGAAGGAAGGCACTGAGGCCGGGCGCACCGACGCGATGGCCGTGCCGGAGGCCCAGACCGCATCGTGAGAAGCCCGTGAAAGAGCCAAGAATGCAAGACGATTCCATGCCCGATCCCACAGACAGACCGATCATCCATACCAACGTTCCCGGCCGGGAGGCCATTGAGCTGGTGGCGTACTACGATGAATTTCTCCAGTACTACCCCAACTGCGAGATGCGGACGAAGCAGTGGCTGGTGGAGCATGTCCGGCCGGACTGGGTGTCGTTCGATTGCGGGGCGAACATCGGTTATTTCTCCATCCTGCTGTCGCGGCTTGCGCCCCAAGGGCGGGTCTACGCCTTCGAGCCGACGGAAACACATGCGATGCTGCTGCACAACCTGGCGCACCACGGGGTGGAGAATGTGACGGCGGAGCGTCAGGCGCTAGGCAACCGGAGCGGTGAGCATGAAGACAACATCTACCGCATCTGGGGCAATGAACCGGATCGGAAGGTCTATCCGTTCACCACGATTGATGAGTATGTCCGGGATCGGGCGCTGACGCGGGTGGATTGCATCAAGATCGATGTGGACTCCTTCGATTTCGAGGTGCTGCAGGGGGCGGCGCGCACGTTGCAGTCGTTCAATCCCTTCGTCATCGTGGAATTGAACCACGCGCTGAGCCGCCGGGGACAGTCCAACGTGGAAGCGCTGCAGTGGCTGGCGGAGCAGGGATATACCGATGCGGCGGTGCTGGACTACGACAATTTCATCCTCAAGCGCGGGTGGAAGGGGGAGGATTCGGTCTCGGGCCGGCCGCTGCGGCTGTTGATCGTCCCGCCCATTGATCCCAAGGTGGAGAGGGCGCCGGAGCCCGTGGCGCCGGCGGGGGATGTGGATGGGGTGGCGCGCGTGGCCGTGGGTGATCTGCCGGGGCGGCTGGGGTTTGACCGGCCCGTGGATTATCCCAGCACATCGCTGGAGCGGCCGTTGACTGAATGGGACATGGAGCGGGATGATGGGCCGATTTTGCGGTATATTTATCGGAATCTGCGGCCGCGGCGGCATCTGGAGTTTGGGACGTGGTATGGGGCGGGGGTGGTGCGGGTGCTGGAGGAATGCGACGCGACGGTCTTTACGCTGAATCTGCCGGAGGGGGAGCTGAAGCCGTCGGGGGAATGGGCCTACGGGACGACCTCGCCGGATGTCGAGACGGTGCCGCAGTGGGTGGAGTCGCGGACGACCACGACGCCGGAGGGAGGGACGCACACGTGGTATCGGACCGACTCGCGGGGGTTCATCGGCAGCAAATATCTGGAGCGCGGGCTGGGGCATCGCGTCTGCCAGATTTTGTGCGACAGCCGTCAGTGGGATATCTCCAACTATCCGGCCGGGTTTTTCGATTCCGCCTTCATCGACGGGGGGCATCAGTATGACGTGATCGAAAGCGACACGGCCAAGGCGTTGCAGCTGGTGCGGCCGGGCGGGCTGATTCTCTGGCATGATTACTGCCCGGATGCGGCCGTCCAGAGCCAGTGCGGCTCGACGCGGGATGTGCTGGCGTTCATTGCCCGGAACCGGGCGAAGTTGATGGAGCAACTGAGCGACCTGTTCTGGATTCAGCCAAGTTGGCTTCTGGTGGGGATTAAGAAGTAAAATTCAGGCTATTCCGCCAGTGCCCTCACTGGCGGATTTTGCATTGGGCATGGTCCGTTCCGCCGGGGAGGGCACTGGCGGCACTGTTTGAAATCCGTCATGGCCGACTTTTCACCCTATCTTTCCGTCGTCGTCACCAGCCGCAATG
Organism: Planctomycetaceae bacterium; assembly: GCA_044464175.1. GTDB lineage: Bacteria > Planctomycetota > Phycisphaerae > Tepidisphaerales > Tepidisphaeraceae > JBIQLO01. The sequence goes on from JBIQLO010000227.1 coordinate 5,280, forward strand.
ACAATCATGGGGGGACGCTGCAGCGGCGGATGCAGATTTTCATTGACTGCCTGGCGGCGCAGTGCAAGCGGCACCGATTGCCGGCGGAACTGGTGATCGTGGAGTGGAACCCGCCGACGGACCGTCCGCCGCTGGCCGAGGCGCTGCGCTGGCCGGGGAAGGAGCAGGGGGGGGACTATTGCCAGGCGCGGATCATCACGGTGCCGCCGTCCATTCACGCGCGCTACAAGCACGGCAAGCACCTGCCGCTGTACCAGATGATCGCCAAGAACGTGGGAATCCGGCGGGCGCGGGGGGAATTCATCCTAGCGACGAACATCGACGTGATCCTGAATGATGAACTGACGGCGTTCATTGCGCAAAAGAAGCTGGAAAAGGGGAAGATGTACCGGATCGACCGGACGGACGCCGATGCGCTGGTGCCGGAGAATGCGCCGCTGGATGAGGTGCTGGACTACTGCAAGAGCCACGTGCTGCGCGTCAACGCGCGGGAGGGGACGTTTTCGGTGGGGGCCGACGGGCTGCGGGCGGTGGCGCCGCTGGACATCACCTCGCACAAGGCGGTTGCGTCGCTGGGGATGGGGTGGTATGAGCCGCAGCAGACGACCGAGGGGCAGCCATACCGCTGGGTGGAGAATGATGCGGAGATCTGGCTGCGCGGGCCGGGGGCGGAGGGGGAGGGGACGGGTGAGCCGATGTACGTCAGCCTGGATGTTCAGCCGGGGCCGGGGGCC
>JBIQLO010000228.1:0-6005 GCA_044464175.1 Planctomycetaceae bacterium
AACTGACCAAGCTGACCAAGGGCGTCGCCTTCTATACCTCCAGCGTCGAACTGGCCAACTGCATCATGGAAAGTTATCTCAGCGGCCGCAAGAAGAAGGCGTATATTGGATGACGCGAACACACCCCTCTCCCGGTGTGCCGCAGAGCCCGGAGAATTCGATCCGCGGAAGGAGCCTTCCCCTCACCCATTCCAGGTGATCAGCCCCGGCTCCACCCAGTTGGCCATGTCCGGATTGCCCGGTACCACGCGGATCGATAAGCCGTGGCGTCCGCTGGCGCGGCACTCGATCCGCCCGGCGAACAGATAGCGCCCCGGACCCATCTCCCGGGAAAATGCCATGTCCTTCACCTGCGGCTCCTCGATCTGTCCGGCCGCGTTGACCGTCCCGGCGAACAACTGCACGCGCACCGAGCGCGGGTCGATCTGCGGCAGGTCCACCAGCGCCTCGACCTGGATCGACTCCCCCACGCGATAGTGCCCGTTGCCGCTGGTGTGAATTCCGCCAATCTTGATCTGCTCCCAGTGCCGGCGATATTGCTCCTTGGCGCGGGCCAGCGCAATCGAGCGGGCCAGGCCGTCGGCCGCCAGCGCCCCTCCGCGCACGTAGGCCGGCACGTAGTATTTCTCGGCATACTCCCGCACCATGCGGTTGGTGTTGAAGACCGGTACCAGCCGCTGCATGGAAAGCTTCATGCGCCCGATCCAGTCGCGCGGGATATTATCCGCTTTGCGTTCATAGAACAGGGGCACGATCTGCTTCTCCAGCAGGTCGTACAGCGACTGGCTCTCGATCTGGTCCTGGCGGTTGGGATCGCTGTAGCTCTCCCCGCGCCCGATCGCCCACCCCACCTCCGGCGAATACCCCTCCACCCACCACCCGTCCAGGATCGAGCAGTTGAGCACTCCGTTGGCGGCCGCCTTCATCCCGCTGGTGCCCGAGGCCTCGTAAGGCCGGCGCGGCGTGTTAAGCCAGACGTCCACCCCCTGCACCAGCCGCCGGGCAATGTTGATGTCGTAGTTCTCCAGAAAGACGATCCGGCGGCGAATGGCCGGATCGTTGGTGAAGTGGATGATCGCGCGGATCAGCTCCTTCCCCTCCTGATCGGCCGGATGCGCCTTGCCGGCGTAGATGATCTGCACCGGGCGCTTGGGGTCGTTCAAAAGCGCCTTGAGTCGATCCGGATCGCGCAGCAACAGCGTCCCGCGCTTGTAGGTGGCGAAGCGGCGGGCAAAGCCCAGGGTCAGCGCTTCAGGGTCCAGCACCTGATCGGCGTGGAGGATGTCATCGTATGCCCCGCCCCGCGCCACCAGCTGCTCACGCAGCGTCTGGCGCGCCCACGCGACCAGGCGCTCGCGCCCGCGCTCGTGCGCCCGCCACAATTCCTCATCGGGGATCTGCCCCACGCCTTCCCAGACGCTCTGGTCGGCCGGGTTCTCCGCCCACCGGCTGCCGAGGTAGCGGTCCAGCACAAAGAGCATGTCCGGCGACAGCCACGACCGGACGTGGATGCCGTTGGTGATGTGCCCGATCGGCACCTCGGGGATGGGCGTCCTGGGCCAGAGATTGTGCCACATGCGCCGCGATACCTCGCCATGGAGCTTGCTGACGGCGTTGACGCTGTCGGCCAGACGGATCGCCAGCACCGCCATCGAAAAGCCCTGCTTGGGGTTGGTCACATCCTCCCGTCCCAGCGCCAAAAATCCCTCCTCGCTGAGCTTGAGCGAGGGGATGTACGCCTTGAAGTACTTGAGGACCAGGTCCGGCGAGAACATGTCAATGCCGGCCGGCACGGGCGTATGGGTGGTGAATACGTTGGTCGCCATGACCTGCTGGCGGGCCTCGTCAAAACTCATCCCCCCCGTCTCCAGCAGCTTCCGGATCCGTTCCAGCGCCAAAAAGGCCGAGTGTCCCTCGTTCATGTGGAAGATGTTGGGCTTGAGGTTCAGCGCCTCCAGCGCCCGCACGCCTCCGATGCCCAGGACGATCTCCTGGCGGATGCGCATGTCCGTCCCCCCGCCGTAGAGCCGGGCCGTGATGTCTCGGTCGGCCGGGGCGTTCTCCGGCAGGTTGGTATCCAGCAGATACAGCGGAATCCGCCCTGCCTGCGCTTTCCAGACCTTGGCGAAGACGGCGTTGTCCGGCAGGTCCACGCGCACCTGAACCGGCGAACCGTCGTCAAACCGCATCGGCTCGATCGGCAGGTTATAGAAATCCAGTTCCCCGTAGACCTCCTGCTGCCATCCGTCGGCCGAGAGGTACTGCTGGAAATACCCCTCCCGGTAAAGCAACCCCACCCCCGCCAGCGGCAGCCCGATTTCGCTGGCGCTCTTGAGATGGTCCCCCGCCAGTACCCCCAACCCCCCGGCATAGATCGGCAGCGACTCATGAATGCCGAACTCGGCCGAGAAGTAAGCCACCTGCAGCTTCGCCTGCTCCGGATGAGTGGACTGATACCACCCCTTCTCCTCCATGTGCCGGCGGAACTGCTCATGCACCCGGCGCAGATGGGCCAGGTATCCCTCATCCACCGCCGCGGCCGCCAGTTTCGCCTGCTCGATCTGTCCCAGGAGGCGCACCGGATTGTGATAGACCTTCTCCCAAAGGTCCCGGTCCAGCCGCCGGAACAGCTCCACGGCGTCCGGGTGCCACATCCACCAGAAGTTGAGCGACAGCTCCGACAGCGCCGCCAGCGGCTGGGGGATGTCGGGAAACACCTGAAACAGCACCACGCGAGGACTCGGATTGTCAGACATCGCACCTTCCCGGTTGGCGTCCAGCCCCACCCCTTCCTTCGGGGATATTGTGGCCGAACAGGCGGCATTTGCCAATCGTCTTAACCGGGCTATGATAGAACAGACAGGCCAAACGCACCGCGCCCGCAGCGCGGTGCTCCTGTTTTTAGGAGTCGCCGAAATCATTCAGGACAGGAGTGTCCCATGCAGTTCATCAGCGCCGAAGAGAAGGCCCAGTTGGAAGCCAAGCGCCAGGAGCTCTACAAGCAGCAACTGGACGCGCAGGAGCGGATCAACAAGGCCGCCGCCCTGGGCGATTTGTCCGAGAACGCCGAATACCATTTCGCCAAGGAGGAGAACCGCAACATCCAGCGCGAGCTGGCGGAATTGGAGGCCAAGCTCAAGAGCGTCTCGGTCGTCTCCAACGAGCACGTTCCGGAGGACATGGTTTTTCTGGGACACACGGTCAAGCTGCTGGACCTGGATGATGAGAGTGAGCAGCTGGTGCGCCTGGTGGGCGAGGCGACCCCGCCCAGCGCCGACAGCGATGTGCTGCCGGTTTCCGCCAACAGCCCCATGGGCGAAGCCCTGATGAAGGCGCGGGTGGGAGAGACCGTCAAAGTCAAAGCCCCGCGTGGGACGATGGAATTCAAGATTCTGGAGATCATGTAGAGCAAGTCGCCGGTTCCCGGTCGCCGGTCGCCGGAACCAGGGCTGAGAGTGAACTTGGTCGCCGACGTAGCTCAATTGGCAGAGCACCGGTTTTGTAAACCGGATGTTGCGGGTTCGACTCCCGCCGTCGGCTGTTGGGGGAAAGCCGGAGGTGGTCTTCGTTGACCTTGGCTCCGGAGCGCGGGCTGGGCGAGCGCGGCAGCAGATCAGACCGGCCGGTATCCTGCTCCATGCCCCTGGAACCACGACGACGAACCCCCGAAAGTCCCTATAGGATTCCGGGGGTTCGTCGCCCTCAGCATGCCGAATTTGCAGGCGATTACGCCTTCAGTTCGGCCAGGATGCGCTTCAGGTATTCCAGGTCTTCCTTCACGAATTCCCGCTTGTCGCCGGGGAAGGTGTTCTCGATGCACAGCGGGCCCTTGTATCCGTCGGCCAGCAGCTTGCGCATGAACAGGAAAGTGTTGATCTCCCCATCCCGCAGCGCAACGCAGCGGAAGATGCGCGAGTCAAAACGATTGAAGGTGATGACGTTCTTCAGGTGTACATAGCCGATGCGCCCCGCCATCAATTCCAGTTCCTTCTCCATCCCCTGGTTGTTGCGGTTCAGGACGATATTCCCGAAGTCGATGTTGGCCGTCACGTTCTTGTGATCAACCGCCTTGAGCAGTTCCAGCGTCGGGGCGGCCAAGTCATGCAGGTAGCCGTTGTGCATCTCCAGGGCCAGCGTCACGCCGTGCTCGGCGGCGATGTCGCCGGCCTCGCGGAAATACTGGGCCGTCACCTGCTTCATCTCGTCGGTCGCCATGCCCGAGCCGATCTCCTCAAAGTGGGAATAGGGGATCGTGTCGGAGATCAGCGGCTCGCCAAAGACATTCAGGACCTTCACCCCATTCTTCGAGCCAATGCGGATGACCGTCCGCAGGTCCTCCAGCGCTTTTTGACGGGGGGCGTCCCCTTTGGACAGGCCGTTATTCTTGCAGCCGAAGACCAGGTCCAGCTTGTTGGACTGGGCGATGCCGCAGCAGCGATTAAGGTATTCCTCCAGCGGCGCTTTTTCGGTGCGGTCCCAGCCGCGCAGCTCGATTCCATCATAGCCGGCGGCCGCCGCCCGGCGGGCCACCTCCTCCAGCGGGAAAACGGTCTCCAGGAAGTTGACGTGCATGTAAATCTTCATCGGATTCCTTTCAGTGAGTTTGGTTGAAGGTCGCTATTCTTACACGAACCGGCCACCGGTGACAATTCCCCCCCCCTCCCAAATAAAAAACAGGGCGATCCGACGGGGATCGCCCTGTTGGGGTCTTGAGGCTTGCGACCGAACTTACTTGAGTTCGACCGTGGCGCCCTGCTCCTCCAGCTCTTTCTTGAGCTTCTCGGCCTCGTCCTTGGGGAGGTTTTCCTTAACCGTCTTGGGAGCCCCCTCGACCAGGTCCTTGGCTTCCTTGAGGCCCAGACCGGTCGCGGCCCGGACCACCTTGATGACCTGGATTTTCTTGTCACCGGCGCCCTTGAGGACGACGTCGAAGCTGGTCTTGGCCTCCTCGGCCGGAGCCGCCCCGCCGGCCGCCCCGCCGGCCGGACCGGCCATGACGACCGCGCCGCCGCTGGCGGCCTCGATGCCGTGGGCTTCCTTGAGGTAGTTGGCGATTTCAACCGCCTGCTTGAGGGTCAAACCCGCCAGGCGGTCGCCCAGCTCCTTGATTTCCGGTGCCACTTCCGTTGCGTCTGCCATGATACACACTCCGGGACGTATCGTGTCCCCAACGTGTCGAAACCCAATCCCGTCCAAGAGCCGGCCTCACGCTGAGGCCATTTAACCCGAAAAGGGGCAGTCGGAACCGTCGGATGTTCAGAACGAAGAATTATGAGCGATCCATGATCAATTCATACTTCTTCATACTTGATTCGTAACTCCACTTCACGCGGCCGGCGCGGCGGCCGACTCGCTTTCCTTGCCTTTTTCTTCGATGCTCTTGAGAATCCCGCCGATCGTGCCGCCGGGACCCTTCAAAGCGCCGGCCAGCGTGCGGCCCGGACCCAGCAGGGCGCTGACGATGTTGGCCACCGCCTCCTCGCGCGTCGGGAACTTGCTGACCTTCTCCACCCCTTCCTCACCGGCGTAAACCTCGCCGTCGAAGAAGACACCGCGCAGCTCCAGCGCTTCGGTCTCCTTCTTTTCGTCGATCAGCAGCCGGGCGATGGCCGAGATGCTCACCTCGCCGTATACCAGGGCCGTGGGACCGTCCAGCAGGGCATCAAACCCCTTGAGCGCCCCTTCGTTCAGGACGCGCTTGGCCAGGGTATTGCGCACCACGGTCATGTGGACGTTCTTCTCGCGCAGCCGCCGGCGGATCAGGTTGTTGCGCACGGCGTCGATCCCGCGCGGGTTGATCACCGCCACCGCTTCGACATCCTCGAAGCGCCGGCCCATATCCTTCATCATCAGGTCTTTGACTTTTTTGCTCATGGATCTTCTCAGTTGGCAGTTGGCAATCGGCAACTGGCAGTGACGCAGTTCTTCTTAACTGACGACTGCCGGCCGCGCGCGGTCAACTACGCAGTCACGCTCACCGGCACGGCCGGGCTCATGGTGGCCTT
>JBIQLO010000229.1:0-6001 GCA_044464175.1 Planctomycetaceae bacterium
GTTGATTTTGGAGCGCCAGGGGCGAATTGGGTTTGGTTCGTTTGGGTTCGTTGGTAGAGGGAAGAGGCACGAAGGGACGGAGGTGTGGAGGGGGAGATGAGGGGGTGAGAAGGTGATACGGCGAACTTGGATATGACAAAGGGGAGGTACATGATGGGGTAGTATAGTAGATGTTTGGGTTTTGTCAAGTATTTTTTATGCGGGGAGGGGGCGGGAATGACAGGCTGGATTGTCCTGCGGATTTGGGGCATTGGGGGAGGTATGGATTGGCCTTGGAGAGGGAAGGGGTTAAGATGGGCAGGCAGTTGTCCGACGAAAGCAGGGAGCGCACGGTTTTGAAGGGAGTGATTATGGGACAGGCGGTGGCGGACCTGCCCGATCCGTTGGAGGATCGGCCGGAACCCGCCGGCGATAACGACGCCTTGCTGTCGCAGTTGGCCGGGGACGAGATCGATCGTCTGCTGGCCGACGAGGGGGAGGGTACGGACACAAAGCTCAGCAGCGGGCGCTCCCTTGCTGAACCGGAGGAAGCCGCTGGCGCCGATAATCTGGGGGAATTTCTGAATCAGGTGGAGCAGGGGGAGCGTGCGGACGGGTCAGCCGCTTTGGCGGATGGGCCGGATGCGCGGGATGCGGCCGAGGTTGCTGGAAGGGGAGAGCCGGAGCCGCCGAGCGATTCTGAGGCGGCGGAAGCCGAGGATGCGGCGGAGCGGGCGGCGTTGGATGCGACGTTGCTGGAGGCGCAGATGGAGGTGGATGCGGAGCGTCCGCCCCTGCTGCTTCGCCCGCTGGTGTGGCTCAACGCGCCGCTGAATGTGCTGCCGGAGGGGATTCGCGCCGGGGTGGGGAAGGTGGCGCTGGTCACGTTTTTCAACGCGCTGGCGATCCTGGCATATGTGCTGATCTTCCGCCGGGGGTGAGGTGATGCGGGGCGGGGGGGTGACCCCGCCGCGGCCTGGGGGAAGCCGCCGACAGAGCGCTTTGGCCGACGACCGCCCGCAATGGACAAGCGATTGCACGGGGGGTAAAACCGCACCATGAATCTCCACTGGATCGACTGGAGTATTGTTGCGGCGATGCTGGTGGTGGTGGTGGGCTCCGCGCTGGCCACCCGGCGCTACACGCGCAGCGTCTCGGATTTCCTGGCGGCCAATCGGGCGGCGGGGCGGTATCTGCTGTGCATCGCCGGGGGGATGTCGGGGCTGGGGGCGATCTCCATCGTGGCGATGTTCGAGATGTACTACGCGGCCGGTTTTACGGCCTTCTGGTGGCACATGCTCGTGTTTCCGGTGGCGCTGATCATCGCGCTGAGCGGGTGGGTAACCTACCGCTACCGCGAAACCCGGGCCATGACGCTGGCGCAGTTTTTCGAGATGCGCTACAGCCGGCGGTTCCGCATTTTCGCCGGTGTGCTGGGATGGGTGTCGGGGATCATCAACTTCGGCATCTTCCCGGCGGTGGCGGCGCGGTTTTTCATCTATTTCTGCGGGTTTCCGCAGACCATTCCGTATTTGAACTGGCCGACCTATCCGGTGGCGATGATCATTCTGATCTCAATGGGCCTGTTTTTCGTCTTCCTGGGGGGGCAGGTGACGATCATGATCACCGACTTCATTCAGGGGGTTTTCACCAACATCGTCTTTCTGGTGCTGATCGGGGTGATCTTCTGGATGTTTGACTGGTCGGGGATGATTCATGCGCTCAAACAGGCGCCGGCGGGGCATTCGCTGATCAACCCGTTCCACACGAGCAAGACCCAGGGGTTCAATATCTTCTACTTCCTGATCGGCGCGCTGGGCTCGTTCTACTACGCGCGGGCATGGCAGGGGTCGCAGGGGTTCAACTGCTCGGCGCGGAGCGCGCATGAGGCGAAGATGGCGTCGATTCTGGGGGAGTGGCGCGGGTTGATCCTGACGATGGTGATGATGCTGCTGCCGATCGGGGCGTGGGTCATCATGCACGGGCATGCCTATCCCGAGGCCGCCCAGCAGGCGAATGCGGCGCTGGCGAAGATCGGGAATCCGACGATTCAGGGGCAGATGACGGTGCCGCTGGCGCTGGCGCACGCGCTGCCGGTGGGGGTGGTGGGGCTGCTGTGCGCGATGATGCTGGCGGCGTTCATCTCGACGCATGACACGTACCTGCACTCCTGGGGGAGCATCTTCGTGCAGGATGTGATCCTGCCGATCCGGGGCAAGCCGTTCACGACGCGGCAGCACATCTGGGCGCTGCGGGCGTCCATCGTTTTCGTGGCGGTGTTCATCTTCTTTTTCAGTCTGAAATACCAGCAGACGGACTACATCCTGATGTTCTTCGCCGTGACCGGGGCGATTTACCTGGGAGGGGCGGGAGCGGTCATCATCGGGGGACTCTACTGGAAGCGCGGCTCGACCCGCGGCGCGTGGGGGGCGTTTCTCATCGGCAGCACTGTGGCGGTGGGGGGGATCGTGGCGCAGCAGCAGTGGGCGAACGCGATTTATCCCTTCCTGGCGGCGCATGCGCCGGGGTTCCTGGCGGAGTTCAAGCGGGTGGTGGAGGGGATCGCCGCGGCCGTGCCGGGGATCAACTGGACGGTGGGGCCCAAGGACTTTCCGTTTAACGGGCAGTGGATGAATCTCTTTTCGATGGTGCTGGCGGTGACGGCATATGTCGGCATTTCGCTGTTTGACTGGCTTGTGCTGCATTGCCCGGCGGCAAACATGGACCGGATGCTGCACCGGGGCAAGTATGCGGTGGAGGGGGAGGCGTCGGCAGCGCGTCCCGTGACCGGGTGGCGGGCGCTGCTTCCCTCGCACGAGTTCACACTGGGGGACAAGGCGATTTATTACGGGAAGCTGGCCTGGACGCTGGGATGGATTGCGGTGTTCATCATCGGGTGCATCTGGAACCTGACGCGGGAGGTCTCCGATGACAGTTGGGTGACCTACTGGGCCTGGACGCTGGGGATCACCGTGGTGGTCGGCATCGGGACGACGATCTGGTTTCTGATCGGTGGGATCATCGACATGAAGGATCTGCTTCGCCGGCTGGGCAATCCGGACCGCGACTACGCTGACACGGGGCTGGTGGGGGAGGAACCGCCGGTGCCGGAAGAGCTGACTGAAACGGCGGCGGAACTGGGGGTGCTGCCGCCCGATGCGCTGCAGGAGACGCCGGGGCGGTGAGGAGGTATCAGGGTTGAATGACCTTGAGGTTCTGGAAGCAGGCGCGAAGAAACCCACAATCGCGGGCCGGCAGGCGATCTTTGCCACGACTCCTATTTCTTTTCCCTTCCAGCCGCTTGGGCGAATCGTGTCGCCTTGACGTGGGTCATTCGTCCCAATTAGATCATTCCTCCGTTGTGCCGGTGGCGGAATGGGGTGTTGCCCGTGTGGCCGGGGCGGTGGTGGGGGTGTTGGCCTGGCCCAGGGGGGTTCCTTCGACGCCGATGAGGCGCTGGATGCCGGTGTACTTGGGGACGGGGAGTTGTTTTTCGATCTGGCGGGCGCTTTGCTGGAGGCGCTGGAGGTTGGCGACTTCGCCCGCGCGTTCGGACTGGAGTTTGCGGTTGGTGTTCTGCAGGTCGTAGTAGATGGGGGGCAGGCCGATGTAGATCCAGTTGCCGTTGGGATCGGGGAGGTAGGCATTGGCCGAGAGGCTGTTGATGTTTCGGTTGTTGGCAGCGATCTGGTCATCAATCTGGCGGATGCGGTCCTGGATGGACTGATATCGCCCGGCCAGGGCGTCGAGCTGCTGCTGGACCTGTTTCTCGGCCTCCTTCAATTGCTGGTACTGCTGGTCGCTGACCCAGGTGGCGCCCCAGCGGTGCCATCCCTCGGCGGCCAGGGTGCGGGTCAGTTCGGCATCCTGCTGCTGGAACCGCTGGGCCGTCTGGCGGGCGATGGGGGTTTTGCGCTCGTCGGGGGTGAGGGCGTGGAGGGCTTCGGCGGTGTTGTCCAGGACGGCTTTGTTGTGGGGATCGGAGCGCATCGCCTCGTTGTAGTATTTCAACGCGGCCACCGGCTGCTTTTGCCGCCAGTAGACCACGCCGAGGTTGTTGAGCGTGGGGGCGTGGTTGGGCACGAGTTCGCCGGCGGCGGCGAAGGCCTTGCGCGCCGGGATGATCTTGTCCTGTCGGAAGAGCAGCACGCCCTGGAGATAGAGGGCGGCGGCGTTTTGCGGGTTGGCGGCGAGAATGGCGGCCAGATGCTCGCCGGCTTCCTTGAGCTGCCCCTGTTTGAGCAGCTGCCGCGCCTCGGTGACCTGGGCCAGCGACTGGGCGGCCAATTCCTCCCGCTGCTGCGGGGTGACCCATTTGCCGGCGTATTTCACCATGCCCTGGCGGCGGCGGTCCTGCCACTGGGCCAGGTCCTTTTTGGCTTCGGCGGCGGCGGGGGTATCGGGGTTGTTTTTGAGGAAGCGGTCATAGCGGGCGATGATTTCGTCGAGGTTGTCCAGGTGATCGACGGCCCGGCGGAGGGAGTTGAGGGCGCTGGCCGCCTCATCGGGGCCGTGGCTGGAGCGTTTGATCTCGACCGATTTGACCTGTCCGGCGGGCACGCGGACCACCCGCCCGTCGGGCTGGGTGACGGTCCAGTCATCGCCTGAGCGGCTGAGGTTTCCCTCGATGCTGGTGCCATCCTTGAGATGGACGGTGTCGGCCGGGGCAAGTGCGGCCAGGGAGAGGACCAACGCGGCCGTGAGAATCGGTTTCATGTGCCATCCTCCAACCATAAGACACTCTATGGGGCAAAAGGTTGGGAAATCCACCGGCATGGCGTCCGGTTTTTGTATAGACCGCATGGGGCGGCACTGTAGAATACCCTCTGTTCAAAAGGATCGTCCATGGCTTCAGTCTGCTTTTATTTTGAGGTGCATCAGCCGTTTCGCCTGCGCCGCTACAGCGTTTTTGACACCGGGCAGAATTATTTTGACGAGCAAAAGAACGCGGAGATCTGCCGGAAGGTGGCGCACAAGTGCTATTTGCCGGCCAACCGGCTGTTCCTGGAGGTGATTCGGGCGCACGAGGGGCGGTTTCGCATCGCCTATTCGGTGACCGGGGTGGCGCTGGAGCAGTTTCAGCGCTACGCGCCGGAGGTGCTGGAGACGTTCCATCAGCTCAACGACACAGGCTGCGTGGAGTTTCTGGATGAGACCTATTACCACAGCCTGTCGTTTCTCTATTCGCGGGAGGAGTTCCGGGCGCAAATCGAGAAACATCGCACGCTGATCAAAGAGCTGTTCGGGCAGACGCCGCGCGTCTTCCGGAACACGGAGCTGATTTACAACAACGACCTGGCCCATTTCATCAGCCACATGGGGTATGACGCGGTGCTGGCCGAGGGGGCGGATCAGATTCTGGGCTACCGCAGCCCCAATTACGTCTATCGCCCGCCGCACGCGCCGCGGCTGAAGCTGCTGCTGAAGAACTACCGGCTGAGCGATGACATCGCGTTTCGCTTTTCCAACCGGGCGTGGGAGCAGTGGCCGCTGACGGCGGAGAAATTCGCCGGATGGGTGAACCAGATCAATGGCAACGGGTATATCTGCAACCTGTTCATGGACTATGAGACTTTCGGGGAGCACCAGTGGGCCGACACGGGGATTTTTGACTTTCTGCGACACATGCCGGGGGCGGTGATGAGCCATCCGGACAACAACTTTCTGACCCCCTCGCAGGTGGTGGACACGTATGATGCGGTGGGGGAGATCGACGTGCCGCACATGATCTCCTGGGCGGACACGGAGCGGGATTTGTCGGCGTGGCTGGGCAACGCGATGCAGTCCAACGCACTGCATGAGCTGTACAAGCTGGAAGGGGCGCTGCGCGAGAAGGGGGATGAAGCGCTGCTGGACGACTGGCGCAAGCTCACGACCAGCGACCATTTTTACTACATGTGCACGAAATACTGGGCGGATGGGGACGTGCACAAGTATTTTTCGCCGTATGAAAGCCCGTACGACAGCTACATCAATTTCATGAATGTGCTGGACAATATTCAGTCGCGGCTGAGGGGTTGAT
>JBIQLO010000230.1:0-5956 GCA_044464175.1 Planctomycetaceae bacterium
AAGATCGAGCAGGGCCACGAACTGATGGAGTATTTTCTGCGCGGCGGCAACCTGTAGTCGGGCCTCATCCAATGTCTCGACCCGGCCCCCCGCCTGCCCTATAATTGCATCCTGTTTCAGCAATTTTGAACGAAAAGAGACCTGATGTCCCAAGACAACGGCCAATCCGCCAGCGCTTTTGATTTCGAAGAAGATGCCTCCGACGCCTGGCCGCCAAGGATGCCCATGGCGGATGTGGACATTCCCCGCATCGAACGTGCTGTCCGCGAAATCCTGCTGGCCATCGGGGAGAACCCCGACCGTGAGGGACTGGCCAAGACCCCCAACCGGGTGGCCCGGGCCTATGCCGAAATCTTCGCCGGCATCCGCGCGGACCCCCGCGAGCACCTCAAGACCGTCTTCCATGAACGCTACGATGAAGTGGTCCTGCTGCGCGACATCCGCTTCCATTCCCTCTGCGAACACCACCTGCTCCCCTTCATCGGCAAGGCGCACGTCGCCTACCTGCCCGAGGGGAAAGTCGTCGGTTTGAGCAAACTGGCGCGCCTGGTGGAAGGCTTCGCCCGGCGCCCGCAGGTGCAGGAGCGGCTGACCACCCAGATCGCCGACGCCCTGATGGAGGAGCTCCAGCCCGCCGGCGCCGCCTGCGTCATCGAAGCCTCCCATACCTGCATGACCATCCGGGGCGCCCGCAAGCCCGGCAGCCTGATGATCACCAGCGCCCTGCGCGGCATCTTCAAGGAGAATCCCGCCAGCCGCGAGGAGATCCTGGGGCTCATTCACTCCCCCAACGGTAAGCTCTGATCGCTTCTTCCGCGGCGTTCTGCGCCTTCTCCGTCGCTTTGTCGGTTCCCTTCCCGCAGGAAAAACGCGGCCTGCCCGTGCGATCACACACGCGCCATCAAGCTCATCTGCATTGACGAGCCGATCCTCCCCCTCCAGTCGCGATCAAGCCTCGAAAAAATCATTTTTTTGCTCCCTATGGCTCGTGTCTGGTGCATTGTTTGCTTACTCACACAACAGGATTAGGCACTAACAAAGGAGCGCGACCATGACTCAATATCACTCTTCCTCCGCCCCCGTCGGTGGAACCACCTCCGTGACCACCCAATCGCTGGTGGTTTCTCATTCCGGCCTGCACTGGCCGGCCATTATCAGCGGCATCTTTCTCACCCTGACGTTGCTGATTATTTCCGCCGTTCTCGCCCAGGCCGTCGGGCTGGATTACACCTTCCAGACCGTCTCCTCCACCGGCCATGAAGTGGCCACCATCATCTGGGGCGGCGCGGCCGCCTTGATCGCCTTCGGCTTGGGAGCCTATCTGGCCTCCCGCGTCGCCCGCGGCACCGTCGGCGCCGGCAGCGCGATGCTCAACGGCTTTGTCGTCTGGGCCGTGACCGTGCCCATTCTCATCTATGTCCTGGGCACCGGCGTCGGCCCGATGCTTGGCAGGACCGCCCCCGACACGGCCAGCCTTCCGGCGATGATGGCCAACACGCACAGTATGAACACAGCCCAGATGAACGCCGTTACCCCCGGCGACCAGACGCCCCACCGCGTCAGCCACCGGCAGGCCGCCGCCTGGTGGATGCTGGTTTCCATCGGCTGTGGGTTGATCGGGTCGCTCCTGTGCGGCCTGAGCGGGACCCATCCGGGCACCGCCACCGATGAAATCCGCACTTCCTCCCATGTGCGACCGGCCGGCATCTAGCCGTCCATGACGAACACGGCAGGGACGATTCGCCCCTTTTAAGTGGCGCGAATCGCCCCTGTCGCTTTCAGGTCCTCAAAGAATTCCGGATAGGTCTTGCCCGTGCATTCCACATCCCGGATCGTGATCCCCTCGGCCCGGCTCCCCGCCACGGCAAAACTCATCGCCATCCGGTGATCGTCATAGGTGTCGATCGCCGCCGGTTGAATCCGCTCCGGCGGCTCGATCCGCAGTCCGTCATCCCCCTCGATCTCCACCACCGCCCCCAATTTGCTCAATTCCATCTGCAGAGCGGCCAACCGGTCTGTCTCCTTCACCCGCAGCGTGTGCAGCCCGCGAAGCGTCGTGGGGCCCTCGGCAAACAATGCCGTCACCGCCAGCGTCTGCGCCATGTCCGGCATCCCCGACAGATCGGCATCGATCCCCTCCAACCGGTCGGTCCCGCTCACCGTCAGGAAATCGGACCCGAAAACCAGATCCGCCCCCATCTGGTGCAGCAGGTCGGCCAAGCCCACATCCCCCTGCAGGCTGGATTTGCCCAGTCCCTCGATCGTCATCGTCGCCCCCGGCCGGATCGCGGCGGCCGCCAGGAAGTAACTGGCATTGGAGGCATCCGGCTCCACGGTGTAATTGGTCGGCTCATAACCCCCCGGCGGCACGATGATCCGAACCGGCTCGCCCGTATTGGGGTCGCGGATCAACTCCGGCGTTAATCCAAACTGGTCCATCAGCCGCATCGTCATGGCGATGTAGGGCCAGCTCGTCTGCCGCCCCTCCAAATCCACCTGCAACTCGTTACGGGCATAAGGCCCCACCATCAAAATGGCCGAGAGGTATTGCGAACTGAGCGTCTCCCCGTGTCGCAGCAGCCCCCCCGGCAGCCCATCGCTCAGGAGGCGAATCGGCGGGTAGCCCCGCTTTTCCAGGTACTCCACCCGCGCCCCCAGATTCCCCAGCATCTCCACCAGCTCGCCGATGGGACGTTGGCGCATGCGGGCGATGCCATCCAGATCATATTGGC
Source organism: Planctomycetaceae bacterium (assembly GCA_044464175.1). Lineage (GTDB taxonomy): Bacteria > Planctomycetota > Phycisphaerae > Tepidisphaerales > Tepidisphaeraceae > JBIQLO01. Next base: position 2,733 of record JBIQLO010000230.1, read on the forward strand.
CCCGCCCTAGGGCACACATCGCGGCCAGGAAGCGGATCGTCGTGCCGGAATTGCCGCAAAACAGCTCCGCCCGGTCGGCCGGAATGGTCCCGGAACGACCCTGAATCCAGAGCGTGCGGGCCGGCTCCTCCAATTCCAATTCAAACCCCAGCCGCTGGAGCGACTGGATCATCACCCGCGTGTCATCGGCCAGAAGGACATTGGAAAGCCGGCAAGCCCCCCCCGCCAGGGCAGCCAGCACCAGGGCGCGGTTGGTCAGGCTCTTGGAACCGGGCGGACAAAACGTCGCCCGCCACGGCTCGGCCGCCGGAATCAGCGTCAGATCGGACATGGGGGGCATTATAGAAGCAACCTCCCGCCGAAGCGAAGAAGCCCTCCGGCCAACAGCGGAATTGACAGCTGTCTCTCCCCGCTGTATATATACACATATAAGGCTGGACCCGGAGGTCGATTGCCCAGTGCCGCCCCATCCAATCTACTCCTCAAAGCGGCCGATCCCAAGCCGCTCTACTATCGTCTCAAACAACTCCTCAAACGGGAAATTCACTCGGAATTTGAGCCGCACCAGCGCTTCTACTCCGTGCGGGAACTGGTCGCCCGCCACGGTGTCTCGGCCATCACCGTCACCCGCACCCTCCGCGACCTGGTGGAAGAGGGGTATCTCTATACCCGGCAGGGAAAAGGGTCCTTCGTCAGTCCCCGCCCCGCCGATCGCCCACTCCGGCACGCCCACCGACCCCTGGTTATCTCCATCCCCCTGACCCGCACCTTCGGTGAGGTGCTGAGCGAACCGCTGGGCATCGGACAGGATTATTTGCGGGGCATCGCCGACGCCGGCCGCGAGTTTGGGGCGGTGGTGGAATTCCAGCTCATCCCTTTGGAGCAGACCTTTGATTTCATCCTTGATCTGATCGAGCGGGACGGGCCCAATGGCGTGATCCTCTATGGCTCGCGCGACCCGGTCTATTCCCACCTGATCGACCGCGCCATCGACCGGCGCATCCCCTATGTGGCGTTCCAGCCGGAACGTGGATTGACCTGGGACCAGGTGCAGCGGCTGAACATCCACTACGTCACCACCGACCAGCAGGAGGGACTGCGTCAGGCAACCGCCCACCTGATCGACCTGGGGCATCAACGCATCGCCTTCTGGCAACATGAGCGAACGGGCTTCACGCGCCTGGCCGGCTTCCGCCAGGCGATGCGCACGGCCGGGTTAAGCGTGGACCCGGCGCTGATTGAACACCGCTTTGACTTTGATGCGCCCTGCGTCCCAGCACTGCGGAGCCTGATCGACCGGGGCGTCACCGCCCTGGTCACCGCCAGCGATTACATCGCCATGAAAGTGCTGCGGGAGGCACAGCTGGCGGGCCTGGCTATTCCCGAGCAGCTTTCGGTCACGGGCTTTGACGACAATCCGGCCGCCGAACTGACCTCCCCCCCGCTCACGACAGTGTCGGTAGAGCGCTACCAGACCGGGCGGGAGGTGGCGATGGCGTTGATCCATCAGTTCCGCGACCCGGCTTCGACCCGTCGGCATCAGGTGCTCACGCCGACGCGGCTGGTGGTGCGCCACAGCGCCAGGATCATGCAAGGTGCGAATAAATAAGGAACCATCATGAAACGCAAACATGGATTCACCCTGGTAGAGCTGCTTGTGGTCATCGGGATTATCAGCATCCTGATCGCAATGCTCCTGCCCGCCCTGAACAAGGCGCGCGAGGCGGCCAAGTCCGTCTCCTGTCTGTCGAACATGCGCCAAGTGATGCTCGGGCTGGCCATGTACGCCCATGACAACCGGGGATGGCTGCCCTATTCCTCCAGCACCGACATCGTCAACGGCACCTCCCGGACCATGAGCTGGGCGGGGCGGCTGGCGGGACATCCCAACCATTATGTGCAGGGCGCCAAGGTCTTCATCTGCCCCAGCCGGATGGGCATGGCCCGGGATGAGTTCCTGCTGGATCAGATCACCCAGGCGGCTGCCGGCACCAGCGTCTTCGGGGGCGACTACAACAGCTACTGGAAGTACATCTCCTACAGCGCCAATCACCTCGGGGCGATGCCCTTCGATTCAGACTCAACCAAACGCCATCCGATCAAGCTTAGCCAGCCGGGATTGAACCCCGCCAGCATGGTGCTTCTGGTCGAGGGATATCGCACCGACTTCATTTCCGATGCCACGCATCAGTTCTACGGCTGGCATGAAATGTCGGTCAGTTCCGCCGGGTCGGTCTACGCCATTTGGACCCATTCCGGCGGCATGACCAACGCGGCCTTTCTCGACGGCCATGGCGCCAGCCTGCAGGCCGGGGCCCTGGGATGGAACACCAAAGCCAACACCTGGGACAACACCAAAACAGGCGATTCGGCCTGGAATCAGGGCCAACCCTGGTACGTCAACACGTTCACACACTTTCATTGAATCGCGGTTCGATCATGGGATTACACCACAAGCGGATTGGAATTTTCTGCGCCTTGATGCTGCTGCCCCTCTCTGGCGTCCGGGCGGCCGATGTGCCCGAAGGCATGGCCTTCAACGCCGCGGACCCGGGCCAATGGACCATCACCAACACCGGCCCGACGAAGGTTCAGGCAAGCGTGAAGGAGGGGTCAATGATTCTGCACTGGCCCGGCGGGCCGGGCGAGGCGGTCATCGAGGCGAAGCAGGCCGCCCCGGTGCAGGAATTTCTGCACGATGGATTCGTGCGCTACTTCGCGCAGGTGAACATCCTGGACAACGTCTACGGCTCGGAGTTGGACATCCAGCTACAGCCGATCCGCGCCGACGGCAAAAGCATCCGGCCCTATTTCATGCGCCGGGCGATGTACGGCTCGGGCGGATTCCAGGTGATCCGAACCAACGATCCTCTCACCTATGCGCCCCCCGGCCAGTGGTCTCGGATCGATTTCAACTACAAGGCCGCCAAAGGTGTGACCGCCGTCAAGCCGCGTTTCGTCCTGCGGGGCAACGCGATCACGGTGGCCATCGGCAAGATGGTGGTGGCCAAGGGCCTCACTTGGTCGCGCGGGCGCCCTGAAGCCCGGCCCGAGTCTCACGAGGTTGACGAGCAGCAGGTGAGCCGGATCCTCGCCGCCCGCCCCCGGGCCACGCCGAGGCTCGTGAAGCGCGACGGGCGCGTGGCGCTGGTGATCGACGACAAAGACGTCTTCCCCGCCTGCTACACGCGCGGGCTGTTCTATCCGCAGTACACGGCCTACGG
>JBIQLO010000231.1:0-5953 GCA_044464175.1 Planctomycetaceae bacterium
CGGGCGAAATGCAAAGCAGCGCAATAGGCAGAGCCTTCGGGTTCCGCTTCCCGCTCAAGCGATGTAGAGCCCGCTGGGATCGGTTTCCGGATCGTTGGCGAAAAAGCTTTGGACCGTGGTGAAGTCATGGCCGCCGCTGAAGGCCTTGATGTGCGGGCCGGCGCCGGGACCAACGGCGGTGAGCACATCGGCCCGACCGTCCCCGTCCACATCGGCCGCCCCGACGCGCACGCCTCCCTGGAAACCGGGATAGGCAAAATAGCTGGCCAGCAGGGAATCGTCCCGCCCGCTGAAGACCTTCACATGGGGTACGCTCTGGGCCGAGATAATGATGTCGTCGCGCCCGTCCCCGTCGGTGTCCCCGGCAGCGACGTACAGGCCGCCTTGATAGCCGCCGTCAAAGGCGTCAAACGCATTCCGCTGCTCAGAGGTTTCACCATCAAACACCTTGATGTTGGGCGCATGCCCCGCCCCCGGTGCGGTCAGCACATCGGCCCGCCCGTCGCCGGTCACATCGCCGCCAGCGACGCGGGCTCCGCCCAGAAAGCCGGGATCATAGGCAAAGAAGCTGGCCAGGACACTTCCATCGGCACCGCTGAAAACCTTGACGTTGGGGGGCCCCAGGGAGGTGCCGGTGATGATGTCCGCATGCCCGTCGCCGTTGACATCTCCACTGGCGACATAGACGCCGCCGTTGAATCCCGGATCGTAGGCAAAAAAGCTGCCCAACGGCCCGTCCAGTTGTTTGCCGCTCTGGCCGTCGAACACGCGCACATTGGGACCCGCGCCAGCGCCCGGCGCGACGATTAAATCAGGCGTTCCATCCCCATTGATATCCCCCGTGGCGACGCGTACGCCGCCGGTGAAATTGCCGTCAAAGGCCAAAATGCGAAACCGCTGACTATCGTTGGCGGGATTGAATCCCTGTACCACCGGCGGCCCGCCTGCCTCAGCGCCGCTGACAATTGTGTCCGATTCCAGCAGCGCGGTATGACTGTTGTCGTTTCCGATGCCGCCGGAGGAGGGGGGTGGGATCTGCACCTCGAACGACCCAAGCAGTTCGCCGGCCACATAATTGCCGGAGGTGTCGGCCACCTGGCTCGCAGCCAACCGCACCTGGTAAGACCCGTTGTCTCCCCGGTCCCACGAGCCGCCGGGCGCGATGAGGCGGTAGACGGCCCGGAGGGAGCCATCAGCGGCCGAGGCGTCGATACCCACCAGGGATGCGCCGGCGCTGAAACCGTCCGGTCCGGTGACGACCACGTTCTGATTGCCAATGCCGGACGGATTGATTCCGACATTGTCGGCGAACCGTATCGCGATAATGGAATCGGTTGGTCCGGCGTAAATTACATCGTCGGCCTGTGCGAGGGAGGCGGTGGGCGGCGTGAGGTCCAGGGCTGGGGTGGCTTTTGTGAAATCGCGCTTGACGTTCTGGGTGCCGATGGTGACTTTCCCATATCCTACAGTTCCGTCCAGTCCCGTGCCGGCGGCCGCGACACGGTAGGTTCCCGGCGGCAACTGGAGCGAATATCCTCCGGATTCCCATGTGCTCGTGGTGAAGACCTGGTTGTCCGAAAGGCGCTGGGCTGTGATGGTGACGCCGTTCAAACCTTCGCCGGGGGTGTAAAACTGGTCCTTGGTAACGGTGTCGTTGTACGCGACGCCGGTGAGGAAGCTGTTCCCGCCCGAGGCTGCGAAATCCTCCGTGGCCATGATGGCTTTGTAGTCATACCCATCCTGCGTGAAGATGCCGGCAAGAATGCCCGTACCGACCTCTTTGTGGGCCGGATCAAGCATATTGGTCCGGTGGCCGCGATCATCGATGCCCTGATCGACGAACAAATCCTTATGCAACTGGGCCGTTGTCTGGGTGGGGTCGGGAAGGCGGCGGGTATTTCCGCGCCAGGCGATATTTTCGCCCCATTCCCAAGGCAGGATAAACTGATATCCCGCCCAGGTCATGCGATCGCCGGGGGTGGCGGTACCGGGGCCGTTGTGCTGGAACAGGTCGGCGTCCAGCATCCATTGGCTATGGCTGCGCGCCCCATCCACCAGGAATGGATTGATCGCCACCGGCTGCTTGGCATCGGGGGAAATGGTCCCTTCCTCCAAGCCTTCATTCAGATCAATATGAAAATCGGCGGCGGTGGCGGCGGGGTTGGCCCGGGCCTGGTTGATCAACTCCACCAGGTATTGCTCAAAGGGCGTCGGATAAACGGCCGACAGCAATCTGCGCGGCTCCAGCGCCTGCATCAGCGGTGTCCGGCCGGGGACGGTTTGAAGATTCGTTCGGATGACGGAGCGGCGGGTGGGATACAACATCATGATGACCGTACTGGCTCGTTTCCCCCATTCACAAGGAACAAGAAGCCTCCACGATTCCCATTTCAACTGCCCGAGTGCATGGAACAGGTCCCATAACCCTCAAGCCACAGGGTGAGCCTAGGCTTGGTCTTTATTTCCGTCAATCCTTTTTTTCTTTTTTCAGCCGGCATTGCTGGAGTTTTCCTGGCGGCCGGCGCCGGGATCATTCATAAACCCTGATCTCACAGAGGCGGGCATGGTCCAGCCCGTTGGTGGCGGTGACGGTGAGGCGGAGGGTGTCGGCGGTGGGGATCTTGGCAAGTTCATGGACCTGCCGGCGCTGATAGTTGCCCCGCATTTCGACTCTTCCGGTCGTCTTGCCCTGGTGGGAGACGTTCAGGTCATAGTCGCGCACCGTCTCCTCCTGGGGTTGGCCCCATTGCATCACGTTGCTGTAGGCGTCGGAGTGGCTGAGGGTCAGATAGCGGTGAAGGCCGGTGTCGAAAATGAGTTCTATCCGGCGAGGGCGGATCGGCTTGTCCCATTTAAGTTCCACCCAGGCGGGCAGACCCTGGACCGGATCGCTCATCCAGCGATGGGTGCCGGGATGAGCCCGGGCGGCCGGTGCGCCTTTCTCTCCGTGAACCGCACGGGTTTGGCCGCTGATGAGGTTGTGGGCCGGACCATGCTCCTGCTGGCTGGAGGCGGCGATTTTTGCGATGCGGGCCAAATCCTTCGGATCATTGTTGAGATGGCCAATCAGGTAGGCGTCTTCGCGCAGCAATTGTTGCTGAAGGCGATCAATCAGGTGCGGCTGTTCGGGGAGCCTGGCGGGCGGAAGTTTCACCTCGCTGGCGATGGCGGCGGCCGTCCCCACGCCCTGGCCAATGACCGCGCAAGTGGCCATGACGCGCGTGGAGGCAAAGGCGATATGCGTGGCGGAGATGTTGCGCCCGGCGAACATAAGATTGTCCAGGTCGCGGCTGATGCACGCCCGCAGGGGGATATCGTAAAGATGGGGGACGCGGGTCTGGGTGGCGGGCATCTGGTCGGGGGCATCAACCCCTTCGGGGGGATGGGTGTCGATAGGCCAGCCGCCAAAAGCGATGGCATCCTTGAAGGGGGTGGATTCCATCACATCGCGTTCATTCAGGACATATTGCCCAATGAAGCGCCGACTTTCGCGTTTGCCGGGGAGGAAGCCGAACCAGTCCAGGGCCCAGTTGGCAGCGCCATGGTCGCCGCCATTTTTGATGTGGTCCCAGACGCCCAGCATGATCGCCAGCAGCTCATCGCGGATCGTCTCATTATCTTTAATTGTGTCGAGCTGGCCGCCCCATTCGGCCCACCAGTAGCCGTATTCGAGCCCTCGATCCACGCCCGGTTGTCCATGGGAGCGGAAGCGCAGGTCTTCCTCGGTGAACTTGCGCACCCATGGCGGGGCGATAAAGGGCATGGGACGGTCGTGCTTGCGGGCGACGAACAGCAGCGTGGAACCGAGGGTTTTCTTGTCCGGGCCCAGGGCCATCGGCTCGTGGTATTCCTCCTTGCCTTCGCGTCCGTGACGGAAGGGAGCGCCGGCTTCGGCGCCCAGCCGGCCGTCGCCGGTGCAGTCGATAAAGACCTTGGCGCGGATGGTGAACTCATCCTCGGTGCTTTGCCGCTGGGCGGTGGCCGAGACGATGGTCCGCCCTGCCACGGTTGCGCCGGTGACGGCGGTGTTGAGCAGGACGGTGAGGTTCGGCTCTGCGCGGCATTTCTCGTAGAGGATTAGATCGAGCATGGAGGCGGAGCGCTGGGGGTTGCGCACGGTGGTCTCCAGGCGAATTTCCTCGATGATGCCTCCTTCGCGGGCCTCGGTGGCCAAGGGGGACTCGGTTCGGCCGCAGTTGGCGCCGACGATATGCATACGGACTTCACTGGAAGCGTTGCCGCCCAGAACTGAGCGGTCCTGGCAGAGGATGACCTTGGCGCCATTACGGGCGGCGGCCAGGGCGGCCGGGACTCCGGCGGGGCCGCCGCCGGCGACCAGAACATCACAATCGAGGGTGGTTTGCTTCATGGGGGCAACAGTATATCTGAAGAAAGGGCAAGGCAAATCCGTTGGGCTATTCCTGGCCGCTGAGGCGCTCCTCGGAGCCGACGAGGAAAATGGAATTCTTGCCCGCGCGCTTGGCACGGAACATCAACTCGCGGTCGGCGGCGGTGATGAGGCTTTCCATGTCGGTGGCATCGTAGGGGAAGACGGCCATGCCGCCGCTGATTGTGAGCACGCCCTGGCCGCCGGCACCTAAGCCGGTGAACTGCTGGGATTTGAGCAGCTTCTGGAAACGCGTGAGAATCTGTAGTGGCGTCTGGGGGCGGCGGGCCGGGGGCACGCTGGAGGGCTGGCGGGGCTGGCGGGGGCCTTCCTTTTCCCAGAAGACGACGGCGAATTCATCGCCGGAGATGCGGGCGACCAGGTCATGGTCGCGGCAGCATCGGCGCATCAGGGCGGCGGTCTGCTTGAGGATTTCATCGCCGACGCCGTGGCCGTACTGGTCGTTGTATTGTTTGAAGTTGTCGATATCGAACAGCAGCAGAGCCACGGGAAAGCGCCGCTCCTTGGCGCGTTCGAGAATGCTGCCCAGGAAATGGCGGAAATAGCGGCCGTTGTAGACGCCGGTAAGGTCGTCGGTGATGACAAGCTTTTGAAGCCGCTTGTGGCGATCCTGAAGGGCGGCGAGCTGGGCGAAGAGGGAGGCCCACTGGGCCAACAGGTGGCGGGCGGCGGGCTGGTCCTCATCGTGGGGCAGCGCCAGATAGAGGCGAGCGGATTCCACCTCCCCCTCACGCACGGGATGGGCCAGGAGGGCCATGCCGTCGGGGGGAACCGGGGCGGGCTGCGTGAGCGGCAGATGCCAGAGGCGCATGGTCGGCTCAAGCTGGGCATTGAGACGGCGGACGGCCTCGGGGAGAGCGTTCTGGGGGGTCTGCAGCAGGGATTCAAGCAGGAGATGGGCCATTGCCCCATCGGCCAGGGCGGCGAGTTTGGCCCGGGGTTCGGTGACGGGGGTTTCGGGTGGGGCATCGGTGGTCGAATCGCCTGCGATGCGCAAGGGTGGAGCGCCGAACATCTGCTGGAGTTCACCGGGGTCGGGGGGGGTGACGATGTAGTCGTCACAGCCGAAGTCGAGCATCTTGCGGGAGAGCGGCTCGAGGGTGGGGTGGCCAAACAGCAGCACCCGGCGGGCGCCGGCCAACTGGCGGAGGGTGCGGACGGCGGCCTCGGGACGGCGCTCGATCGGCTCGACGGCGGCCAGGACGGCGGTGTATTGGCCCGCGGCCAGTTCGGCGATGGCGTCGAAATAGGTGGCGACGCTGGTGATCTCCGCGCCGCGCAGAGCGGAGGAGGCGGCGGCGTACATTTGCCGCTGAGAGTCGCCGATCAGGAGGATGCGTTCCTGGATGAGCATATTGGTCGCCAGTGGTCGGCGTCGTTTGCCGGGGAGGGAAGTATATCACGGAAATGGGCGAAAGGCAGGGCATTGGCTTTGGTTCGTTTCGTAATTTGTCGTAGTGGCGCCGGGGTGAAAAACCGCGTTTTTGATAGCGCCAGCGGGGGATTGGGTTTGGTTCGTTTGGGTTTGGATGACATTTTGTCGTG
>JBIQLO010000232.1:0-5837 GCA_044464175.1 Planctomycetaceae bacterium
ACCTCACCGCCATCGCCATTTCCATCGCCCTCTCACGCCCCTCAACGCGTCCTTCCAGTTGGGCATCATACACGGTGTCGAGAATCACCTTGAACCGCGGCCCAGGCCGCAGCCCCGCCGCCAACAGGTCATCCCCCGTGATCAACGGCGCCGGCGCGCAGTCGATCGCCTCCAGCCGGGCAAAATCCTCCGCCAGCCAATCGATTCGCTCGCCAAACCACCCCAGCGCCCGCAGGGCTCCCAGAAACAGCCGGGTGTCGCCCGACCCGCGCTCCGCCATGAACCGCATCCGGGCCGCCAGCGTCGGCGGCTCCTCCGCCAGCAGCGCCCCGGCCGAGCGGAGAATCCACTCCAGCCGGTCCGACTCGTCGTTACTGATCTTCAGCGCCTTGCGCATCGCCCGCCGCGCTCCCGACGCCCGCTCCGGTCCCAGCAGTGCCCTTGGCTCGGCCGATTCGTCCAACCCCTGCCACTGATAGCAAAAAACACTCCCCGCCAGTGCCAGCCCAAAGCCAATCGGCCGCCCTGGATCGAGTTGAAGAAACAGCGCCCGCCGCTCCTCCAGCCTGCTTGCAGGCGCCGGCGTGTTGCCCAGAAACCGGAAGATGACATGCACCAGCCCATATTCCCAGAGCATCCGCCACGCCGACGCCCGCCACGTCGGGCGAAGCATCAGTCGCAACTCCTCGCCGATCCGCTCCGGACTGATCCGCGCGAGCTGGGGCGCATGATGTCCCAAAGCCGCCGCCGTGGCCGGCTCGACCGTGAGGCCGAACCGCGCGGCAAAGCGCACCGCTCGCAACAGGCGCAGATGGTCCTCCTCAAATCGCTGCTCCGGCCGCCCGATTGCCCGCAGCACCCGGTTGGCCAGATCCGCCCGCCCCCCGACGTAATCAATCACCTCATCGTTCAGCGGGTCCAGAAACAACCCATTGACCGTGAAGTCGCGCCGCTGCGCATCCTCCTGCGCCGAGGCAAAGCGCACCGACTGCGGATGCCGGCCATCCAGGTATCGCCCGTCCATGCGGAACGTTGCCACTTCCACTACGCTTCGCCCCAGCCGCACCAGAATCACCCCAAATGCCTGACCCACCGCCTGGGTGTTGCTGAACAACTGGCGCACACGCTGCGGCGGCGCGTCGGTGGCGACATCAAAATCCTTCGGATCAATCCCCAGCAGCAGGTCGCGCACGCACCCTCCGGCGAAATACGCGACATGCCCCGCCTCGCGCAGCCGCTTCACCACCGACAGGGCGTCGGGACGAAAACAGGGCGGCTTGGCTGGAGCGTCATCCATCAATGCCTATTATCGACGCAAATCCCCAATCGCCAAACCATCGCCGTGCGGATTCACCCCCGCCCCAACCCGGCAATCTCCTCCTTCAGCGCGCCCACGATCGTCCGCAGGTCCGCCGGCCCCATCGCTGGCGGCGGCATCAGAACGACCGTATCCCCCAGCGGCCGGAGAATCACCCCATGCCGGCGAACGCCCCGGCAGATCGCCGCCCCCATCCGCCGGCGCGGATCGAATGGCTTGCCGCTCTCCTTCTCCTCCACCAGTTCCACGCCCACCATGAATCCCTTTTGCCGCACCTGCCCCACGTGCGGCAGCGCCTCGATCTCCTTGAGCATCTGGCTCAGTTGGTCGCTCTTTTGCCGCACCTGTTCCACCAGGTTGTTCTTTTCAAACAGGTCCAGCGAGGCGATGGCGGCCGCGCACGCCAGCGCATTGCCCGTGTAGGTATGGCCATGAAAAAACGTCTTTCCCTCCGCCGGGTCGCCGAGAAACGCGTCAAAAATCGCCTGCGTGGCGAAGGTGGCCGCCAGCGGCAGATACCCTCCCGTGATCCCCTTGGCCACGCACATCAGGTCCGGTTCCACCACCTCGTGCTCGCAGGCGAACATCCGCCCCGTCCGCCCGAATCCCACCGCCACCTCATCGGCGATCAGCAGCACGTCATATTCCGTGGCCAGCCGGCGCAGCGCCTTCAGGAATCCCGGCGGCTGAATCAGCATCCCCGCCGCCCCCTGCACGATCGGTTCAATGCAGATGGCCGCGATCTGTGCATGATGCGCCTTCAGAATCCCCTCCACCGCCTCCAGCGACCGCCGCTTTACATCCTCCGCCGGCTCGCGCCCCAGGTGCGCATGCGGCGTCGGGGCATAATGCACCTCAAACAGCAGCGGGAAATAAGGCTTGTGAAACGCCGCGGTGCGTCCCACCGACATCGCACCCACGGTGTCGCCGTGGTAGGCCTCGGTAAAGCCGATGAATTGGTGCTTCTGACCCCGCCCCAGGTTGTGCCAGTATTGTGCCGCCAGCTTGAAGGCGATTTCGGTGGCCGTGGCGCCTGCGTCGGAATAGAAGACCTTGGTCAGGTTCGGCGGCACCAGGCGCATCAGCCGATCGGCCAGCAGGATCGACGCCTCCCCCGCCTGTCCCAGCAGCGTGGAGTGCGCCACTTTATCCAGTTGATTACGAATGGCCTGATCAATCTCCGGCACGCGATGGCCATGAACATTGCACCAGAGCGACGAAATGCCGTCCAGGTAGCGCTTTCCGTCGGAGTCAATCAGATACATCCCCTCCCCGGCAGTGATCACCAGCGGGTCCTCCGCCAACCAGGTGGACATGGGGGTAAATGGGTGCCACAGGTGCTGCTTGTCCAGTTGGCGCAATACGTCTGTTCGGTCCTCTGCCATAGGGCGACTTTTATCCGCGGACCGGTGGCGTGGCAAACCTCTCTTACCAAACGGCGCGTTCGAGGCGGGCTGAACTGGTCCCCGCGCTCCGCAGGGGTTTGGGCCTGTTTCTCGCCTCCTAATCATGTCTTTAGATTACCTATTTTGAATGCTTGCTGAAAAATTCTGAAAAAATAGGGGTAGGCAGAAGGGGGCATGATCCTTTAAAAGGGAGCAAAGGTCGAGAGGCGGTCGCTGTTTGGAGCCAAGGGACGTGCCGGAAGTCCAGCCAAGGTTGCATACCAAGCCAAAGGCGTCAAACAGTGCCCTATGGGTCGGCATTGCCGCGGCACTCGTGCCCCTGTTGTTCGTGGAAGCCCTCCGTAATTTAGGCTTGCAGGTCGCCGGGCCGGGCTTGTTATTTTTGCTGGGCATCGTTTTTGCCGCGTTCTATGGCGGAACGGCCGCCGGTCTCATTGGATCGATGCTCGCGGTCGTTTATGAGGCGTTCTTTTTTGCCGCTCGCGATTCGGGCTCGATGTATCGGGAAATCACCAGCGCCCGACTCATAATTATGGCGGTTGCAGCACCGGCTATGGCGCTGCTGGTGGGGCTGCTTAAAGCCCGGTCCGATCAGTTGGCGGCGGTCCGGTTGCAGTCGGCCCACCGCTACAGTGATTCCCTGCTGGAATCCATGCAGGATGGCGTGGTGGCGCTCGACGCCTCTGGGGAGATTTTTGAAGCGAACAGGAGCTTTTGCGCAATGACCGGCTTCGAGCGTCATGAACTGATCGGGCGGACCCCGCCGCTGCCCTACTGGCCTCCCGAGCATGTTCAGAATATCCGCCCCGTATTTGATCGCTACGCCGCAGGGATGGGCGGCGAATATGACTTGGTGTTTCAAAGGAAAAACGGGGAGCGATTTCCTGTGACAATCGCCGGAGCGCTGATCTCCGGAGAAAAAAGCGGGTTTGTCACCACCGTAAAGGAGGCGACCGAACGCCGCCGGTGGCAACAACAGTTGGATACGGCCCTGCAGCAGTTGCAGATGGAGGTAACACAGCGCCGGGAGGATGCCCGGAGCCTGCGGCGCATCAATCAGGAATTGGATCAGTTCGCCTATGCCGCCTCCCATGATTTGAAAGCGCCGTTGCGCGGCATCGCTAATCTGTCGCAGTGGATCGAAGAGGATATGGGGGAGCGATTCACGCCCGAAGCACACGAGCAGATGGTGCTCCTGCGGGGGCGCGTGCGACGGATGGAGCTGCTGATCGACGGGATTCTGCAGTATTCCCGCATCGGGCGAGTCCAGGCCAACCTTGAGCGGGTGGATGTGTCCAGTTTATTGGGGGAGGTGGTCGAAATGCTCGGGCTGGCTGGCCAGGATGTCGTGGAGGTGATTGGGTCCATGCCCGTGCTGGAGGCGGCCCGTTCCCGGCTGCAGCAGGTGTTCTTGAACCTGCTTGGCAATGCCTGCAAGCACAATCCGAAATCAAGGGAAGGGGGGGCGAAAGTGATTGTGAGCCACAGGGAAGAGGCGGCGTTTCATGTGTTTTCCGTCGCGGACAACGGGCCGGGCATTCCGCCGGAATACCATGAGAAAATCTTTCAGATGTTTCAGACGCTGGCACCCCGGGATGAGGTGGAAGGCGCCGGCATCGGTCTGGCGCTGGTGAAGAAAATCGTGGAGTCGGCCGGAGGCCGCATTCGTGTGGAATCCGGGGAAGGGGAGGGGGCGGTGTTTCGATTTACCTGGCCGAAGAATGGGAGTCCGATCTCCCAGCCGGCGCAACCTGTGGAATAGCAAGATGAGACAGCCCGTTCACATTCTGCTGGTGGAGGATGATGAAATCGACGTGATGAGCGTGCGCCGCGCGCTGGCGCGGAACCGGTTGTCCAACCCGCTTCATGTGGCGGGCAACGGCCTGGAGGCGCTGGAGATGTTGCGCGGACACCGCCCGGATGCCATCCTGCCGCAGCTGCGCCGGTTTGTCCTGCTGGATCTGAACATGCCGAGAATGGGGGGTGTCGAATTCCTAAAGCGGCTGCGGGCCGATCCTGAGCTGCGGGAGACGCAGGTGATTGTGCTGACCACCTCTGATGAGGAGCGGGACCGGACCGAAGTGCACAACCTGAACGTCGCCGGATATTTGCTCAAGCCGATGTCCAGCGAGGCGTTAATGAAGATCGTGGGGCGGATGGAGGATGAGTGCCTGATGAACGAGGACCGGTTTGTGCAGGACCGTCCTCCTCCTTCAGAGGGAGGCTGGACGGAAGCAACGATGATTGGCAACCATGGCTGAGGTTTTGAACATCCTGATTATAGACGACGATCACATTGACCGAATGGCGGTCAAGCGGGCGCTGAATACGACCAACATGCGCGCTCAGGTGGCGGAGGCGTCTGACGCGGCCGAGGGGATTGACATGTTAAAGCGTCGTCCGTTCGATTGCGCGCTGCTGGATTACCAGTTGCCCGATCGGGATGGTCTTGATGCGCTTCGCGAGATCCGCCGTGCAGGAGTGGGGGTGCCGGTGATCATGCTCACCGGCCAGGGGAGCGAGAAGCTGGCAGTGGAACTGATGAAGGCGGGGGCGAGCGATTACCTGGTGAAGGGGGAATTGTCGCTGGATCACCTGGCCCAGAGCGTGCGCAGCGCGGTGCGCGTTCATAAGGCGGAGCAGGCCATTACACGGGCACAGGCGCAGCTTGAGGAGCAGCGGGGTCGGATGCTGGAGCAGGAAAAGCAGCTACGGGCCCAGGCGGAGGCGGCCAACTCGGCCAAGGATCGGTTCCTGTCGGTTTTAAGCCACGAGCTGCGCACCCCATTAACGCCGGTGCTGTCGCTGGTGGAGGTGCTGCAGAAAGAGTCGTTGCCGCCGGCAGCCCGGGAAGCGGTGGAGATCATTCGTCGCAATGTGGAGATGGAGGCGCGCTTGATCGACGATCTGCTGGATTTGACGCGCATCACGCGGGGCACGCTGCAGTTGAACCTGGAGCAGGCGGATGCCCACAATCTGCTGCGTCAGGCGGCGGACATCTTGCAGGCCGATACGGCAGGCAAGCGCTTTGAATGGAAGATGAACATGGCAGCCGAGCATCACATGGTGCATGGGGAGCCCGGGCGGCTGTAGCAGGCCTTCTGGAATGTGAT
>JBIQLO010000233.1:0-5804 GCA_044464175.1 Planctomycetaceae bacterium
AATGGGGGGGATGGTTGGGGGGGGGGCGGGTGGGGGCGATACGGGCAGGGGGGGGGGCTGGGGGGGGGGGGGGGCGGCGGAGGGTGAAGGAGCGGCCAGGCCCAGGGCCTGCTCGATGCGGGCCAGGCGGCGTTCGATCTCGGCCAGACGCGGGTTGGGGTCGGGGGTGTCCATGGGGATGAGTTCCTGAATTATCGGCTATTCGGGGGTGGATGAGCCATTGGGACGAAATCCGACACACGAAATTGGGAAAAAAAGTTTGTGGAAAAATGCCGGCGAGGTTTCCAGTCTCTGTTTTTACCATCATTCTACCGGCAGGATGCCTGTCCTACTTGTCGCCTTTGTCGATTTTTCGGTACCAGGCTTCGATCAGGAGCCAGAAGCCGAAGGCCATGAGGCCCAGGGCAATGGTGCCCAGGAGGATGGGGCCGAACGGCTCGTACTGGAGGCGCTGGAGGGATTGGGTGGGGCCGATGGCCTTTTCGGGGTTGTTTTCGAAGGCGGCGACAAGGAGAAACAGGCCGATGAGCAGGATGACGGCGGCGCGGGCGGCGCGGCCGAAGCGGGCGAGCTGGATGACCAGTTTCTGGAGGAAGCGGGGGAATTGATGGAGGTTGAGTTCGTGGCGGAAGTCCTCGGCCCAGGCTTCGTAAAACTGAAACAGGGCCGCGCCGACGACGATGATGCCAACGAGGCCGGCGGCGGTTCGACCGAGCCAGCCGAAGCGCATGGCAAAGACGGTGATCTGCTGGATGGCGTGGATGCGGCCGGGGGCCCAGCCGAAGAGAAGCGCGCCGGAGATGATGGCCAGCGCGGCGAAAAGGAGGCACATGGCGAAATTGGCGATGCGGCGTGTCCAGGCGGGGACATAACGGGTGGAGGTCTCGGGGCCGAAGATGGCGATGTAGAGGAACCAGAGACTGTTGGCGGCGAAGGCCAGGCCGATGAGGGCGACGATGAGGACGCCCCAGAGGTGGTCGAGAAAGAGTTTGAGGATGGAGGGCTCGCTGATGGAGTTGTGGCGGGCCAGGGCGGCGGCGGCCAGGGCGCAGACGCCGACGATGATGTAGAAGATGCCGCGTCCGGCATAGCCGGCGCGGGCGAGCCAGCGGAGCCAAGGATAGGCGTCGATATTGAGCATGGACGGGGCTCCTGCCGGTCAGGGGACCGGGACGATTGGGCATCCCGGCGGGGAAATGGAGGGTCCAGGAGTCACGGCCGCTTCCTGAAGCCGGTGACAGGCCGGCGGCCTGTCCCACGGAATTTTACCATCGCCAGCAAGCGGGGTCATCGGATAGAGTCGGCGGGTGGATTCATAGGAGGATTGGATGCCGATCTGGCCGGTGATCGTCTTTTTGATTGCGGCGGTGATTTGCCTGGGGGTGGGGTTTGGGCCGTGGAAAGCGCCTGCGAGGGGATTTGTGCGCGCGCTGTTCTATATTTTCCTGCTGGCGGGGATCGTGATGTTCATATTTTACAATGTGTTTCCGCCGGCGCGGAACAGCATGCAGGCGGCGCCGCCGTATACGCCGGTGGGACGGTAGGTGGGGTTCAGGGATAAAAAAGAGGGTAAAAATTGCAGTGGCTTGGCCGGGCGGGGGAGGGGCGGGTAAAGTGGGGCGCAACGTCCCATGGGATTAAAACTGGAACAACTGAAAAAGCGGTATGTCGCGCCCGATGGGAGCGCGGCACCGGTGATTGATGTGCCGTCGTTTGAGCTGGAGGCGGGGGAGCAGGTGGCGCTGATCGGCACGAGCGGCTCGGGCAAGACGACGCTGCTGCACCTGATCGCCGGAATCCTCAAGCCCGATGAGGGGCGGATTCTGTATGATTTCGGGGAAGAGGGGCATATCGACATTGCGGAATTGTCGGAAGCGGATCGGGATACCTTCCGGGGGCGGTATGTGGGATATATCTTCCAGACGCACCACCTGCTGGGAGGATTTACCGCATTGGAGAACGTGCAACTGGGGATGAGCTTCACGGGGCGGGCGCATGATCCGGCATGGGCCAGGCGGCTGCTGGAGGAGGTGGGGCTGGGGGAGCGGCTGAATTATCGGCCGGGGAAAATGTCGGTGGGACAGCAGCAGCGGGTGGCGGTGGCGAGGGCGCTGGCCAACCCCCCCCGTCTGGTGCTGGCCGATGAGCCGACGGGGGCGCTGGACAGCGCAACGGCGCAGCAGGTGCTGAACCTGATCCGGCGGCTGTGCGCGGAGGTGGGGGCGGGATTGATCCTGGTGACGCACGACCTGGGGATTGCGGGGCAGTTGCCGCGGACGGTGGAGTTGAGCGAGCTGAACCGGGTGGTGGGGAAGCAGGCGGGCGGTGTGGGGGTTGGCGGGGGGTGAGGGTTCAGGGTTCGGTCTGTAACCGACTATTCGCTATGATGGGCACATGACCACAGAGGACTCATCAGCGGCGGAGGTGGCGATTGTGGGGGCGGGGCCGATCGGGGTGGAACTGGCGGTGGCGCTGAAGAAACGGGGGATACCCTATCTGCATTTTGACGCGAAACAGGTGGGGTACACGATCAGTTGGTTTGCGCCGGGGACGCGGTTTTTCAGCTCGAACGAGCGGATCGCCATCGCGGGGGTGCCGCTGCAGACGGTGGATCAGTCCAAGGCGACGCGGGAGGAGTACCTGGCGTACCTGCGCGGGGTGGTGGAGCAGTTTGATCTGGCGGTGCGGACGTATGAACCGGTGGAGGCGATCGAGCGGGCGGGGGAGGGGTTTCGGCTGGTGACGCGGCCGCGAGGCGGGGAGCGGGTGTATGCGGCCAGGCGGGTGGTGCTGACGACCGGGGGAACGGCCCGGCCGCGGAAGCTGGGGATTCCGGGGGAGGAATTGCCGCATGTGAGCCACTATCTGGGGGATCTGCATCAATATTTCCGGCGGAAGGTGCTGATTGTCGGAGGACGGAACTCGGCGGTGGAGGCGGCGCTGCGGATTCACCGGCTGGGAGGGCAGGTGAGCTTCAGCTATCGGCGGGCGGGATTTGATGAATCCTCGATCAAGTATTGGCTGATGCCGGAGATGAACGGGTTGATCAAGCATGGAAAGATCGGGGCGCACTTTCAGACGGCGCCGGTGGCGATCGGGGAAGACCGGGTGACGCTGCGGCATCTGGAGAGCGGGGCGTTGACGGAGGTGGAGGCGGACGTGGTGCTGGCGCTGATCGGGTATGAGGCGGACATGAGCCTGTGCCGCAAGGCGGGGGTGGAGCTGAAGCAGCCGGGGGATGTGCCGGTGTTTGACGAGAAGACGATGGAGACGAACGTGCCGGGCATTTTCGTGGCGGGAACGGCGATCGGGGGGACGCAGTCGCGGTATCGGGTCTTTCTGGAGAACTGCCACGTGCATATAGAGCGGATCGTGGCGTGCCTGACGGGGCAGGCGGTGGCGCACCGGCAGATGGAGTTTGCGCAGCCGGAATCTTGAGGGAAAGTCCAACCCGTTCAATAGCAAAGGAAACGACGCCGACCGAAGGCCGCTTCGGGCGGATGGGATCCTTCATAAAGCGAGGGCCGTCGCTGCCAAGCCACCGTGGTCAGTTGCCTGCGCGGAAGTCGACGGCGGCCTGGGGGGCGGGGGGATCGATTTGGGCGTGGCGGGCGGTCCAGTTGGTCAGGGGGGCGAAGAGGAGGAGCATGGCCACCAGGACGATGGAGCAGGTGAGGGTCAGGGCGGTGCCCAGGGGGATGGGGGTGAAAGCCGGCTCATCGCTGGGGCGGAAGTACATCTGGCGGACGACGCTGAAGTAGTAGTAGATGCTGACGATGGTGTTGATGGCGATGATGCCGACGAGGATCCACCACCCGTGGCCGGCCGAGCCGACCAGGACCATGACGTTGAGTTTGGCGACGAAGCCGCCCAGGGGGGGCAGGCCGATGAGGCTGACCATGAACAGGGCCATGGTCGCGGCGAGAATGGGGGCTCGGCGATTGAGGCCGGCGTACTGGGCGATGTCGTCGGCGCCGGTGTGGCGTTCGATGAGAGCGGCGACGGCAAAAGCGCCCAGGTTCATGAAGAGGTAGACGGCCAAGTAGACCAACAGGACGGTGGCGGCCCCCCCACTGCCGGCGGCGGGGAGTTTTCCGGCGGGCAGGGGCGCCAGGACGCAGAGCATGTAGCCGGCCTGGGCGATGGAGGAATAGGCCAGGAGGCGTTTGATGTTGGTCTGGACCAGCGCGCCGGTGTTGCCCAGGGTCATGGTGGCGGCGGCGATTGTTGCCAGGCCGACGGCCAGGGCATTCAGGGTGGCGCTGGGGGGCATGTGGGCGGTGAGGATCGTCAGCAGGCGCAGCAGCAGGACCAGGCCCGCCCCTTTGGAGGCGACGGAGAGGAAGGCGCTGACATCGACGTTGGCGCCCTGGAACACATCAGGGCACCAGAAGTGGAAGGGGACGGCGGAGATTTTGAAGGCGAGGCCCACAAAAACCGCCAGCAAGGCGGCCATGGCCAGGGCGCCGTTGGCGGCCTGGAAGGAGAGATGGCGGACCACTTCATCAAATTGAAGGCTGCCGCCCAGGCCATAGAGGATGGAGAGGCCGTAGATCATGATGGAACTGGCGGCCGCGCCGAACAGGACGTATTTGAGGGAGGCCTCGGCCCCGAGGCGGGTCGTTTTGCGGAACCCGGCCAGGACGTAGCTGGGGAGGCTGGCCAGTTCGATGGCCAGTGCGATCATGAGGAGGTTGCTGGTGGTTCCCATGAGGGCCAGGCCCAGGGTTGCGCCCAGAAGGAGGGTGAAGAACTCGGGGCCATCCCCTTCGTGCATATTGGGGGCGACGGCACTGTACCAGAGGCCGACGATGCCCAGGACAAAGAGCAGGAGCAGGCCGACCCAGAGGCGGGCCAGCGGATCGGCCGAAAGGAGGCCGCCAAACCAGGGCCCGGCGACGGGTTCGGCGGTGAGGAGGGAGAGAAGGCCCAGGGCCAGGGCGATCGCGGCGGCCAGGGCGCAGGGGCGGTTGGGCCGGCGCGTGAAAAAGGGGACCAGCAGCGCGGCAACAATGCCGGCGGCCAGCCAGATTTCCGGCAGGAACGGGCGAAGCTGCTGCCAGGTGGGGATCAGGGGTGCGTGCAACATCTCGGGGGAAATGGTAAGGGGAAAATGGGAGGTTTGGAAGAAGAGAGGGGAGGCACGGAGGCATGGAGGCACGAAGGAACGGAGGGGAGCGGGGGCGGGGCTGCTTGAAATTGAGTCGCGGGGGTATTGGGGGATCGGGTAGGATGGGGACATGGCGGCGTTGCGGTCCAAGCGGGAAAGGTGGTTGGCGCTGGGGGTGGCAGCTTCGGCGGGGGTGGTGTTTTTGCTGTCGGTGGCATTTGCCGTGTCTGGAGGGATGCTAGGGATGGAAGAGTCCGCCTTGGCGTGGATGCAGATCGTGTTGGCCAGCGCGAATGGGGTGATGGGGACCTTGGGGTTGAGCGGGACATTTCGGGAATGGCGGTGGCCGGGATTGTGGGGGATGACGTTTTTTCTGGCGGCGTTGGGTTTATTGGCGGTGCTTTGCCTGCCATCAATGAACCGAGCATGAAGGAACGAATGCGGAACAAAACAACGATGGACTTGCCGGAGAAGGACAAGCGGTTTCTTGAGGCGATGGGGAAGATGCGGGGAACCGATGCGCTGGGGGGCCTTTTGAAGTTGCAGGGGTGGTTTACGCTGGCGCTGGGATGCGTGCTGGCGGCAGTGTGGGCGGGCGGATTTTTGCTGGGAGCGCGGTCGTGGGGATCGGGGAATTTGTGGATCGGACTGATGCTTGTGGTGGCCGGGTGCTATCGGCTGATGGAGTTTCGAT
>JBIQLO010000234.1:0-5798 GCA_044464175.1 Planctomycetaceae bacterium
CTGGCCGCCCACAATTTCACCCCGAGCCGCCGGCACAGCGGCGCCAGGTCCCCCAGCCCCTGCAACGTCACCGCGCTGATCCGCAGATAGCTCATCACATACCCGAACCCGCCCCCCTCCAGCCATCGCCGCTGCACCCCAAACCCCCCGCCCCCCAGCCCCGCCGCCATGATCCGCCCCTCCGACACCAGCGCCCTCAGCGTCTGCATGCACTCCAGCGCCTGCTCCGGCGGACAGGTCTCCGGCTCATGCGCTGCCAGCAGATCCACCCGCCGCCCGCCAAAGCGCGCCTCGCTTCGCGCCAGTGTCTCCCGGATAAACGCCCCGCTGAAATCCACCTTCGCTCGATCCGCCTCCACCCCGCATTTGGTCGCCAAAACCGGGTCCAGGCCCCGCCAGTCCGCCAGCGCGGCCCCGATCACCTTCTCCGCATTCCCATACAGCGGCGCGCTGTCGGTCAGCAGAAACCCGGTGGACCACGCCTCCCGCAGCATCGCCACCGCCTCTTCCAGCCGCTCCCCCTCCACCGCGTCCCCGCACCGGGCCGTCCCCACCGCCAGCCGCGGCACCGGCGCCAGCCCCTCGGCCGGCGCGTGGCGGGCGAAGAACGCCTCCCGCGACAGCGGCCCCTCCACCGCCAGCTCCATCTGAATCGGCAGCCCATCCGCCTGCGCCATAACCCGCCTCCCATCTCACACAATCAAGACCGCCGTCTCCCGCAGCCCCGCCCAGTCCGGATGCGGCTCCAGCCCCGGCTCCTGGGGCACATGCAACCATCCCTCGACGATCGGCAGATGCGGCTGGTCCTTTAACCCCCGAATCTGCGCTTCATCGATCACCAGTTGCTCGTAATAGTCGTTGTTCGGCAGCGCTGCGCACAACTGCGCATTGCCCCATCCCATCCCGTGCACCTGCGCCCGCATGCCGAACGACTCGGCCAGATGCGCGATCTTCATCGCCCCGGTGATGCCCCCTTTGTAGTCCACGCCGATGCGCATCATGTCCAGCGCCCCGTTCTCGATCCACGTCGCCGCGTTCCAGTGGCATCCATCCGACGTTTCGGCCGCCAGAATGGGAACCTCCAGGTCCTGGCACAACTTGGCATAGCTGACCAGGTCAAACTCGCGCATCGGCTCCTCGTACCAGAGGTAATTCAACTCCTCCAGCACCCGCCCGAACCGCAGCGCGGTGACATAATCCCACCCGGCCGACCCGTCGAACATCAACTCGGCCTCATCCCCCACCCACTTGCGCAGGTTGGCCGCCAGCTTCGCATCCTCCCGCGCATCCCCCCAGGCGTGCAGCTTGAAGGCCGTGAATCCCTCATCCGCGCACAGCTTGATGTGCCGCTCGTATTCCTCCATCGTCCCCCATGTCACCGTCGAGGCGTATGCCGGCACGGCTTGGCGGTTTCCGCCGATCAACTGGTGCACCGGCATCCCCGCCCGGCGGGATTTGAGATCCCACAGCGCCAAATCCAGCAGCCCCAGATGCCGCAGGTGCAGCTCCTCGATGCGGTCGATCTCCCACACGGCCTGCCACAACGCTTCGGTCATCAGCGGATCCCGCCCGATCAGCGTCTTGAGCCGCCGCCGCACCAGGCTCGCCACCGCCCGCCCATCCCCCGCCCGCGCGCAACCACACACCCCCTCATCCGTCTCCACCCGGATCACCGCCGAATCCATCGTCTGCCCCGGCGGCGTCCCATCCCCCTCCCCGGCCAACCCCCGCCGCCACCCAAACCGCGGCGCCGGCGCTGCGCTCTCCACGACAAAACATTGAATATCGGTGATAACCACTGGAAATGATCTCCCTCAATTGAAAAGACCTTCAGTCTCCGCCTCGCCCGCGGGTGCGTGAGGGGGCGAAGCCACCCGTCGAAGCCCTCTTTTGCTTCTCAGACACAGTCTACTCCGGAATCTCTCTCCCAACGCCCCGACCGCTCATTTCTGTGCCCTTGCCACCGCCCCCTTTTATAACGCCACCGCCGATCGGGGAACCTGAATTCAGAAAGGACCTGCAGGCGCGATCGCCGACCCCTCCCCCGCCTTTGACGTCATCGCCCCCCCTTCTATAATGCCGCCGTTGATCGGAACCTCGGTTCGGCTGTAGGCGGGGTCGCCGACCTCGCCGCGGCCTCGACGAGGCCGCCTGCAGGCCGGAAACCCTGATTCGGGAAGGAGTCCTTCATAGTGCGCTGGGCGGCGATGGCATTGGCGTTCGTGCTGGTGTCATGGAGCGCATCGCTCATGGCCCAGACCGCCCCCACCGAGCGTTTCCAGATCAACGCCCACATCGCCTCCACCTGGACCCAGGGCAACACCAGCGTCATCCAGCTCACCGGCCCCGTCACCATCCAACTGGACAATGCCTCCCTCTCGGCCGACGAGGCGGTCATCTGGCTCACCCCCGAACCCGGCACCGTCATTCCCCACCAGCAGGCCACCATCGCCCTCATCGGCCACGCCCGGCTCAAACAAACCGGCATCACCCGCACCGGCGATGAACTGCTGGTCACCACCGTCGCGCGCGACGGCATCTCCCTC
This sequence comes from Planctomycetaceae bacterium, assembly GCA_044464175.1. GTDB lineage: Bacteria > Planctomycetota > Phycisphaerae > Tepidisphaerales > Tepidisphaeraceae > JBIQLO01. The sequence goes on from JBIQLO010000234.1 coordinate 2,547, forward strand.
ATGGCCGACCAGCGCCTGGCCCAGGACCTGACCGACACCCTCCTCTACCGCCGCGGCCTGGCCCTGCGCCGCACCGGCGCCCCCCCGCCGCCCCCCGCGCATACCGCCGCCCCGCCGCCACCCCCGGCGACCCGCCCCCATCCCGCCACCGCCCCCGCGCCGGCCTCCCGCCCCGCCCCCCCGGTCACCCTCCGCTTCGGCGGCACCCTCCAGCAGACCCAGACCCCCCAGGGCAAGGTCGCCGTCGTCATTGACGGCGGTATCCTCCTGCTCCAGAAACGCCCCGACGGCGATTTCCTCGAACTCCGCGCCGACCGCGTCGTCCTCTTCACCACCCTCGACTCCCTCCGCGAGGCCGGCGCCGCCCGCATCCAGCGCCTCCAGGATGCCATCGCCGCCGTCTATCTGGAGGGGGATGTCCGCATCGAATACACCCCCCACGACACCACCCGCGGGCCCCAGCGCCTCCAGGCCGACCGCGTCTATTACGACCTGGCCAACGACCGCGCCATCCTCACCGACGCCGTCGTCCATAGCGTCGAGCCCACCCTGCAGATTCCCATCATCCTCCGCGCCCAGAATGTGCGCCAACTGGATGTCGGCCAGTACAACGCCCACAAGGCCCAGCTCACCACCAGCGCCTTCGCCACCCCCACCTACAGCCTGGCCGCCAGCGACATCTACGTCCGCCAGAGCGACACCGGCGACCCGCGCCTGGGCACCCGCACCACCTTCACCGCCCACGATGCCACCTTCAACGTCCTGGACCTGCCCATCTTCTACTTCCCCCTGGTCGGCGGCTCCGTCACCGAACAGGGCTTCCCCCTCCGCCAGGCCGCCATCACCAACTCCTCCCGCTTCGGCCTGGGCGTTGAAACCACCTGGGGCGTCCTGGAGGCCCTGGGCCTGGCCAAGCCACGCGGCTTCGACCTGGCCGGTCACCTGGACTACTTCGGCGACCGCGGCCCGGCCCTGGGCCTTGACGGCAAGTACAACGGCGGCTTCATCACCCAGACCACCAAGGACCCCTGGAACTTCCAGGGCGGCTTCCACACCTATTTCGTCCACGACACCGGCTTTGACGACCTGGGCCGCGGCCGCGCCGATCCCGACCGCACCATCCGCGGCCAGTTCCTCTGGGAACACCAGCACTTTTTCCCCGACGACTGGCAGATGCAATTGCGCGCCGGCTACGTCACCGATCCCACCTTCCTTGAGGAATGGTTCCCCAACCAGTTCGACAACGGTCTGCCCCACGACCTCTCCTTTTACGTCAAGCGCCAGCACGACACTGAGGCCACCACCTTCCTTCTCAACGCCCAGCCCCGCGACTTCGTCACCACCGCCGACGCCCTGCAGGAGCAGTTCGAGGTGGAGCACCTGCCCGAATTCGGCTACCACCGCATCGGCGACAGCTTCGCCGATGACAACTTCACCCTCTTCAGCGACAACACCCTCTCTCGCCTCCGCTTCCACACCAGCAACGTCCCCCTCACCGCCCAGGGCTTTCCCCCCGGCCTCACCCCCGGCCTCCCCTCCCTGGGCACCACCGGCGTCACCGACAGCGCGGTCTACCGCGCCAACCTCCGGCAGGAAATCAACTACCCCGCCAGCCTCGGCCCCATTCGACTGGTCCCCTATATCGAGGGCATCTACACCGGCTACACCGACGCCCCCAACGGCGGCTGGCAAAACCGCCTCTACAGCGGCGTCGGCCTCCGCGCCACCACCGCCTTCTGGAAAGTGGACGATTCGGCCCAGTCCGACCTGCTCGACATCCACCGCCTGCGCCACGTCATTGAGCCGGAACTGAACCTCTTCACCAGCGGCACCACCGTCGAACGCAGCGACGTCTTCGTATTCGACGAGCCCACCGACGCCATCAGCGACATCTCCGCCATGCAACTGGCCCTCCACCAGCGCTGGCAGACCAAACGCGGCGGCCCCGGCCGATGGCGAAGCGTCGATTGGATCACCTGGAACCTCCAGGCCAATCTCTTCGCCAACCAGCCCCCCGACGCCCTGCTGGAACCCCTGGGCTTTCGCGGGCTCTATTTCCCCACCCTCCCCGAAACCTCCATCCCGCGCAACAGCCTCAACACCGACGCCACCTGGCGCATCAGCGACACCACCGCCCTTCTGGGCGACGTCCAATACAACCTGGATGAATCCGACCTGGCCACCGCCGCCATCGGCCTGGCCGTCCGCCGCGACCCCCGCCTCTCCTATTACCTGGGCACCCGCTACATCAACCAGCTCAACTCCAACATCGCCACCTTCGCCGTGGACTACCAGCTGACCAAAAAATACACCCTGGCCTTCTCCCAGAGCTTCGACTTCAGCCAGCAGGACAACGTCGCCAGCTCCATCACCATGACCCGCAAGTTCGACCGCTTCTTCGTCGCCGTCCGCGTCTATCACAACTCCACCGACGACACCAGCGGCATTACCTTCAACCTCATCCCCGAAGGCCTCCCCGGCCAGATCCTCAACTCCGTCCAGGGCGTCTTCGCCGGCCGATAAGCCGCCCCAACGATCCCGATCCATTTTGGATTTTGGATTGCGGATTTTGGAAATCCCTTAATCCAAAATCCGCAATCCAAAATCCAAAATCGGAGTCCCGCCCCAACTTCCAAGTGCATGATCCCTGTCCCCCCTCCCCCAATTCCGCTACACTCCCCCCTCTATGGGCTGGCAGGACCGCGACTATTCCCGAACCACCCCCGCCTTCCGCACCACGGCCTTCGGGTCCATGCGCATGTGGTCGGTGACGACGTGGATCATCGTCATCAACGTCGCCGTCTTCCTCCTCGACCGCCTCCTGGCCCGCTTCGGCGTCGGCGGCTACTCCCTGGTGCTGACCGATCAATACGGCCGCTCCGCCATAGTCGCCCAATCCCACTACATCCTGGAATGGTGGGGCTACTTCTCCGCCTTCACCGCCCTGCATCAGCTGCAGCTCTGGCGCTTCCTCACCTTCCAGTTCCTCCACGCCAACCTGTCGCACATCTTCTTCAACATGCTCGCCCTCTTTTTCTTCGGCCCCCTGGTCGAATCCTACCTGGGCGCCCGCCGCTACGTCGCGTTTTATCTCCTCAGCGGCTGCGCCGGCGCCGTCGGCTATCTCGCCCTCAGCGCCATGGGCCTGCTCATCACCAGCCCCTTCGTTCCCCTCATCGGCGCCTCGGCCGGCATCTTCGGCGTCCTGGTCGCCGCCGCCATGATCGCCCCCAACGCCACCGTCCTGCTCAT
>JBIQLO010000235.1:0-5784 GCA_044464175.1 Planctomycetaceae bacterium
CCAGAATCCGCGATTTCCCGAGGCCAACCCAATACGCGTATTTCCCAACGAACCCGTTTTCCGCATCCATCAACGCCCCCAAGTACCCCGGGCGCCCTGCGGACAGAAGGATACGGAAATGCATTCGAGTCCCCAGGTGGCAAACCGAGCCGACTGATTTTACCTTCATCAACGCTTCCCCCGGCCTTATAACATCTGGGAGGAGACGTCTTGCGACAGGAGATTATCCCATGCGTTCAGTGAACCCCGCGACGGAAGAGGTCTTGGCCGAGTACCCCATGCACGATGAGGCGGAGCTGCGCCGACGGGTGGAGCAGGCAGCCCAGGCGGCCGGACTATGGCGGGAGAGTTCGTTTGATGAGCGCCGCCGTGCGCTGCACAACGCGGCCGAGGCCCTGCGGGACAACCGCGCGATCTACAGCGAGTTGATGACCCGCGAAATGGGCAAGCCCATCGCCCAGGCCGAGGCCGAGATCGACAAATGCGCCCTCACCTGCGAGCATTTCGCCGAGCATGGCGCCAAATACCTTGCCCCGCAGGACCATCCCTCCGATGCCGGCCGCTCCTATGTCCGGTTTGATCCGCTGGGGGTGGTCCTGGCGATCATGCCGTGGAACTTCCCCTTCTGGCAATGCTTCCGTTTCGCCGCCCCGGCGCTGATGGCGGGCAACGTGGGCTTGCTCAAGCACGCCGACAACGTCCCCGGCTGCGCCGTGGCGATCGAGAAAATCTTCCTGGACGCCGGTTTCCCGCCGGGGTGTTTCAACACGCTGATGATCTCCAACGAGCGGGTCGATGAGTTGATCGGCGATCCGGCCATCGCCGCCGTCACGCTCACCGGCTCGGAGCGCGCCGGCCGCATCGTCGGAGCCGCCGCCGGACAGGCCTTGAAAAAAGTGGTGCTGGAACTGGGCGGGTCCGATCCCTTCATCGTGCTCGAGGATGCCCCCGTGGAGGAGACCGCCCAGGCCGCCGCCGCCGCCCGCTGCAACAACACCGGCCAAAGCTGCATCGCCGCCAAACGCTTTATCGTCGAGCGCCCCATTCTGGACCGCTTCACCCAGGCCTTTGTCCGCGCCATGGAGGCGATGCGCGTGGGGGACCCCATGGACCGCGCCAACCAGATTGGCCCACTGGCCCGGAAGGACCTGCGCGACAAGCTGGGAGAGCAGGTCCAGCGTTCCCTGGCGGCCGGCGCCCGGGTGCTGACCGGCGGCTACCCCCTCAAGCAGAAGGGTTTCTACTACGCCCCGACCGTGCTGGGGGAGGTCACCCCCGGCATGCCCGCCTTTGATGAGGAATTATTCGGGCCCGTGGCCGCGGTCATTGCCGCGCAGGACGCGGACGATGCCCTCCGCCTGGCCAACCAGACGACCTTTGGGCTCGGCGCCAGCCTCTGGACCCGCGATGAAGCCCTGGCCGAGCAACTGGCCGCCCGAATCGAGGCCGGAAACGTCTTTATCAATGGCCCGGTCAAATCCGACCCGCGCCTCCCCTTTGGCGGCATCAAAAACAGCGGTTACGGCCGGGAACTTTCCCAATTCGGCCTGCGCGAGTTTGTGAACATCAAAACCGTCTGGATCCGGTAGGGGGGCAAACGGCCGGGTTCGATTGCAAATCGGCCCGTATCCCTTACATTGGGGCCGGTTCGAGAGAGATCAATATCCCATGAATACGCTTTTCCTTCTAGCGCAGCAGGCGGGCACCCCGCGATCGGCCTGGGTTCCCATCGTCGTCCTGATTATCGTCGCCATCGGCTTTGCCGTTACCAACGTGCTGGCCTCGCTCATCATCGGCCCCGGCCGCACCGGTCCGGGCAAGGCCGAAACCTATGAGAGCGGCATGGTCCCCATCGGCACCGCCCGCCAGCGGTTCAATGTCCGCTTCTACATCGTCGCCATGATCTTCCTGCTGTTCGACGTGGAAATCGTCTTTTTCTATCCCTGGGCGACCATCTTCCCCGATTCCCTCACCCAGTCGACCCTGGCGGTGGGGGGGATGCACCTGTCCACCTTCCTCCTTATCGAAATGCTGGTCTTCGTGGGCATCCTGCTGATCGCCTACTTCTACGCCTGGGGCAAGGGCGTCTTCCGCTGGGACTGAGCGAACTGAAAGCGCGACCTGTAGGCGGGGTCGCTGACCCCGCTGCGGCCTCAGCGAGGCCGCCCACAGAGTCTTGCCGTTTCATCCCTTCAGCAAACCCGCCCACGCGTCCGGATGCACATGCAGCGCGTACCGTCCCCCCTCCAGCCGCACCTGCACCGGACAGCGGTAAGCCCGTGAGAGAATCTCCCCCCTCAGGACGCATTGAGGCGTCCCGGCCGCCGCGATTTGCCCATCGTCCAGCAGCAGCACATTGCTCGTGACCGGCGGAAGCTCTTCCACGTGATGGGTCACCATCACCACCGTCGGCGGGGGGGTGTCGCCGCGAAACAACGCTTCCACCGTCGCCAGCACCTGCTCGCGCGCCAGCAGGTCCAACCCGTTGGTCGCCTCATCCAGCAACAGCAGTTTCGGCCGTGCCACCAGCGCCCGCCCCAGCAGCGCCCGCACCCGCTCTCCACTGCTGAGGGTCGAATACGTGTGGTCAATCACCCGCCCCAGCCCCACCTGGGCGGCAATCCGCCCCGCTTCATCCGTCTGCTCCCGCGTCACCGCGTGATACAACCCGATCGTGCCGAAGAAGCCGGTTTCGATCACCTCCAGCGCCGTCAGCGAAGGCTCCACATCATACGGCCCGGCCGCCTGCACCAGCCGGATCGACTCCCGCAATTCCGGCAAACTCGCCTCCCCGAATCGCCCCCCCAGCACCACCGCCTCCCCCGCGCTTGGCCAAAGGTGGCACCCAATCACCCGCGTCAGCGTGCTCTTGCCACTCCCGTTGGCCCCCAGAATCGCCGCGCAGGTCCCCGCCCGCACCCGCCAGTCGATCCCCCGCAAAATCCACCGCTCCCCCCGCCGCACCCCGATCCCGCTCAATTCAAAGGCATTGGACAGATCATCCATTGGAACTCCTGTAGGGTCCGCCCCGCGGACCACTTTGTTCGATCGGGCGTCCACCGGCAAACGGTCCGCAATGCGGACCCTACGCCCGCTTCCCCTCCAACTCCGCCCAGCGGGCATACAGACGCTCGACGGTCTGCTGCGCCTCCGACAGCCGGTGAAACGCCTCATGCAGCTTCACATGATCCCCCAACACCGCCGGATCGGTCGTCGCCGCCTGCGCGGTTTCCACCGCCGCCTCGGCCTCCAGAATCGTCTCTTCCATCGACTCCCACTCCTTCTGCTCGTTCCAGCTCAACCGCTTACGGGCCGCAGGCCTGGGTGGGGCGGGAGCGGGGCTGCTCGATGCGGCGCGGGCCTTGGCCTGATCCTGTCGGGCCTCCTGACGCGCCCGCTCCCACTGGCTTAAATCCGCATAGGCGTTGGCATTCCCCCGCCCATCCAGCGCCAGCAGCTCCGTGCAGAGCCGATCCAGCAGATACCGGTCATGCGTCACCAGCACCAGTGCCCCATCAAAGGATTCCAGGCTCGATTCCAGCACATCCAGCGTCGGGATGTCCAGGTCATTCGTGGGCTCGTCCAGAATCAGCACATCCGCCGGCTGAAGCATTAGTCGGGCGATCAGCACCCGCGCCTTCTCCCCGCCGGACAGGTCGCTCACCGGCAGGTCCAACTGCTCGGCCCGAAACAGAAACTGCCGGGCCCACCCCACGACATGGATCGACTGCCCCCGGTACTCCACGGCATCCCCCATGGGTGACAGCGCCCGCCGCAGCGTCTGATTGGGATCGAGCTGCTGACGGTGCTGGTCAAAGACCACGACGCGCAGCCCATCGGCCCGGAAGATCGTCCCCGCATCCGGCTCCAGCCGCCCGCTCAGCAGCCCGATCAGCGTTGATTTGCCGCTGCCATTGGGCCCGAGCAATCCAACCTTCGCCCCCGGCCCCAGCGTCAGATCAACCTGCTCAAACAGCTGTTTCCCCCCCAGGGCCTTGGAAACCCCCTTCAATTCCAGCAGCTTGCGCGTCTTGCGCCCCGAGGCGGAAAAGTCGATCCTTGCTGCCGATTGCACCGTATTGCGCTGCTGCAATTCGGCCAGCTCGCTCATCATCTCCCCCGCCCGCTCGATGCGCCCCTTGGCCTTGGTCGTCCGCGCTTTGGCGCCCCGGCGCAGCCACTCGATCTCCCGCCGCACGCCGCTGGCCAGCGCCTGCTGCCGCCCCTGCTGCGCCTCCAGAAACGCCTCCCGCTTCTCCAGGAACGCGCTGTAGTTGCCGTTATGGCTCAGATACCCTTCCGGGTAGGCGCGCGACAGTTCGATGATCCGGTTGGCGGTCGATTCCAGCAACCGGCGGTCGTGGCTGACAATCAGCGTGGCGAAGGAAGTGCCCCCCAGCAGCTTTTCCAGCCAGAGAATCCCCTCCAGATCCAGGTGATTGGTCGGCTCATCCATCAGCAGCAATTCCGGCTCGCCCGCCAGTTGCCGCACGATTGCCAGCCGCTTGCGCCAGCCGCCCGAGAGCGTCCCGGCCGCGGCCGCCGGATCGGCGAACCCCGCCTGATCCAGCAGCACCCCCGCCCGCAGGTGACGTTCATGCTCATCGAGCCGCGGATCCACAACGCCCGCCACGCATTCCAGGCAGGATTGCTCCGCCTCAAAGGCATCTTCCTGGGCCACATACCCCACCCGCAACTGCCGCCGGGCGATCAATTCCCCCTCATCCGGCGCTTCCAGCCCCGCGAAGATGCGCAGCAGCGTCGATTTGCCCGAGCCGTTGGCCCCGATCAACCCCGTCCGCTCTCCTTCATTGAGGCCCAGGGTGATGCCCGAAAAGAGCAGGCGAGGTCCGTACCACTTGGACAAATTTCGTGCGGTCAGCAGCATGCCCAAGAGTCTACGGAAAGTCGCCGCCTACGCATACTCCGGCCGCGCCGGGCTGAAGATTTCGATGAAGACCGAATCCTCCAGCACCTCCGCCCCATGCTGTTCGCCGGAGTCAAAGACATAGGAATCCCCGGCCGCGACCTCGAATCCCTGCGGGTTGCGTCCGGAGGTGAAGCGCACGCGCCCGGACACCACATACCCGATCTGGTGCGGCTTGTGATCGTGCAGGGGAATGCGGGCCCCTTTTTTCAGCTCAAAATGGCAGAGCATCACCTGGTCATTATGAACCAGGGTCCGGCGGACAATGCCCTCCGGTCCGGCGACGGCTTTGGCGGTGGTCAGATTTTTTCCAAGCATGATGTTACTGATTCTATGAAATTCGGCCTCTTTGAAAATGATCCGCCGCCGACTCAGGCGATACACGCCCCAATGGCCGGCTGCGGCGCGATCTCCCGGCCGGGGCGCCCGTCCACCTCACCGGCCATGGTCCGCAGCCGGGCGATCTGCTCGTTCATGGCGTCCCGCATGATGGTGATGTCGGCCCCGTTGATCAGCCAGTTCATTCCCGCTTTCAGCAGGCGCTTCAACACCTCCGGCGGCAGGCGCATATAAGCCATGTGCAGGCCCACGCCCACATTGCGCCGGCGGCATCGCCGCACCACATCCTCGATGGCGTCGATGAACCGCGGGTTGTCGTATTCCGTCGGGATCCCCATCGACACGGTGATGTCGTGGGGGCCGAGAAAGATGCCATCCACCCCCTCCACGTCCAGCAGGTGCTCCAGGTTGTCCATCGCCGGAACGCTCTCCACCCCCAGGATGAGGTACTGCTCGCGATTGAACTGCTCCAGAAACCGCCGCGTGCGCTCGTGCACCGGCGCATCGAAAACCTGGCC
>JBIQLO010000236.1:0-5757 GCA_044464175.1 Planctomycetaceae bacterium
GAGTAAAGCCCTGAGCCGCGGGCCGTGAGCCGTGGGCCGATATTTTATGATTGACCGACGGCCAACGGCCAACGGCTGACCAACAATCAGTAGTCCACATATGCCACCCCATCGCTGCCGTTGTCCTGGACATTGGCGACGATCTCCAGGGTCTGCGGGTTGTAAATCCACCCGGTGGCGCCATCGACGTTGCCCGAAGTCTTCGGATCGTTGGTCACCACTTTGACATCGCTCTTGCCATTGACGGGATTGGTGGGCATCTGGCTCAAATACGGACCAAGTTTGTAGGTCTCATCCGCCGCTGTGGAGACATCCCCGGCTTCGTTCGTGTAGAGTGTCATCTGCTTCACGAAAGTTGCGCCGGTCGAGTCCAAGGTCCCATCGTTGTACCCCGGGGACCGATCTCCATGCTGGGCTTTGAAAACGATGATCTGTGTGCGCAGATAGCGCAGTTCGTCTTTGAGCGTGTTCTCCCGAGCCAAGGTCGAGGCGTTGGAAAAATGCGGAATTACAATCGCCGCGAGGATTCCCAGAATCACGACGACAATCAGAATTTCGATCAACGTAAATGCGGCTCTTTTCCTTCTCCATGCGCCCGGGGCGGGAGACAGGATGGAGTTCCCGCGGGCATCCCGACTGCATTGACCGCCTCGAATTGTTTTGCCGAAACACATGGCTAACCTGCTGTAATTGGGCATTTTACGTCCGCCCGTCCGTTAAATTTCGCCAGCGGATGACGAGTCCGCCGGCGAAAATCAGCTCACCATCGATCAGGTGCCGGTGCTGGTCAGAGGAGAGGTATCGGTGTCCGCCCCAGACGCCTCGTCAAAGTACTTGGCGGTGGACGTGCCCGTGGCAAAAATCTTGCCGTTGGTCGTGTCGAACACCCAGCCGATTCCGTCGCCGGCAGCGGTTCCCATGGCCTTTTCACCATTAAGCGGGTTGACCGGCTCGGCCTGCAGATAGGGACCCAGGTTCACGGCGCCGTCACTCGTATCGCTCGTGCCCTTGGCATTGGTCATGCCAGTCATCTTGGTCCAGTCCCAGGTGCCAGCCAGGGTACCGTCGCTCGTGGGCCACTTGTCCGCATGCTGCACGCGATAGAGCGACACCTGGCTGCGAATCGTCTGCAACTGGCTGGTCAGGTTGCTCTTGCGGGCGTCGGTGCTGGCGTTGGTGAACTGCGGGATCACGATGGCCGCCAGAATGCCCAGGATGATCACGACGATCAGAATTTCCACCAGCGTGAAGCCGCTGGCCTGCTTTTTGCGAATCGCACTCATATCTTCTCCTTGAATTGGCCGGGGATGTTAACTCACCGGACCGTTCCTTCCTTCTCGCTCTCTTCGGCGGCCCATCGACCGGAGAACGCCTCCGGTTCAAGGGGAACGTCGATGCGCCGGGACCTGTTCCTGCATTCCGATGGCCCGGCCGCTGACTCGCTCGCCTCCTTTCGGTGAATCGGGCCGCCGATGAGAGCCGGCGCTCCGCCGCGCCGAAGTGCTCACATTCCTCATCGACGGCAATCCTTGGCGACTTAACCCGGCCTGCCCAGATTGCCTCCCCGCTACGAAACGGGGCGCCACCCCCGCATCCGGCAGCATGGATCTCATCGCCAGAAAGTGAGAAGAAACGAACGGAAGGAAAAGGACTGGAGCGCTGCGGCCGACTGGCTGCCAACGTCCGAGAACCCTTTCGGCAGCACCCTCGATCCTGGCATTCGCCAGGACCGGGCGCTTTGCGCATCGCCAGGAGGCACTTCCCGACGAGCCGGCGATCCTTATCGGACCTGCCGGACGCCGCCTTTCGGCGGCTTGGCCTTTATCGTGGATCCTCTCACACCGGGGTTGACCAACTTGCCCAAACTCCGGCACCGGTGACTTACGATTCATTTTGCCCAGAGTCAAACGCCCGGCGGTTGAATACCTGACGATTACCGCGCCCTTAGTGGACAGGAAAAATACCGGTCGTTACACATTGCCCAAACGTTACAGATTTTTTGTTCCTTGTGACGACATAGGAGTCATATGAAGCATTTTCTATCCATGGCGGCCCTGGCCGCCGCGACGGCCCTGCCCGCCGCGACGGCCCTGCCCGCGACCGCGGCTCCCATCATGTTGTACGACGGTACGCAACCCGGCACACCGGAAACGCAGGGGTGGCTCGAAGCGCCGCTTGGCACCGACCAGGCATCTCTCGGCACTAACAGCACGATTGTAAATACATCAGGCAATGTCGGAGATTACCTATTCTACGACACTGGATTTGCGAGCTTTGACGAGAACTTTAATATTATTACAGTTCCCATCAATTCAGGATTTCCAACCCTCAACACTGCCAATGGGGGATATGCAGTCAGCTTCTCCGGAAAGTTGCTCAATGAAACGCATGCGGCAGGTACCGCCTCATCCATTGATGAGTTCAACGCAGGGTGGACTTTGGGCGCCATTTCCAACGACATGCAGGGGATGTTCATTGGATTCCGCGTGAATCCGGATACCGGTGTGGGAGAGGTATTCAGCGTGGGTCCGAATTTTACAGAGCTGAATACCGCGACACTGGCCAATCCTTCAGATTCCCACGAATTTAGCCTGAAGATTAACGGCTCTAGCTTTACTTTTTCCATTGACGGCTCGACTGTCATGGGCGGTGACACTATCGATACGGCCGTCGCAAATATCTACAGTCCCAACTACGTCCTTCTGGGCGACTATAGCAGCACTGCGGGCGCTCAGTTTGAATTGTCCTCCTTTGCTCTGAACGTGCCTGAGCCCTGGGCGGTTTGTCCGCTGCTGATGGGATTGGCGTTGTTGGTTCGCCCCCGCCGTCGGCGGGCGTAAGAAGCGGATCGCTGATTATCCCCCTGCCGCCGGCGGTGTTTCCGCCGGCGGCTTTTTTGTTGCGCTCTACCGGGCGTATTCGACCGAGCGGACCTCGCGGATGAGGGTGACCTTGATTTCGCCGGGGTAGGTCATGTCGCTTTCGATCTTTTTGGCGATGTCGCGGGCGATCTTGCTGCTGACCTTGTCGTCCACCTGGCGGGCGTCCACGATGACGCGGACCTCCCGGCCGGCCTGGATGGCGTAGGCCTGGCGGACACCGTCAAACTTCATGGCCAGGTCTTCCAGGTCGCGCAGGCGCTGGACGTAGCGCTCCAGGCTTTCGCGACGGGCGCCGGGGCGGGAAGCGCTGATGGCATCGGCGGCCATGATGATCGGGGTGTAGGGGGTGGTGGCCGGCACGTCGCCGTGGTGGGCCTCGCAGGCATTCAGGACCGCCTCGGATTCATTGAAGCGCCGGAGGAAGTCGCGCCCGAGTTGGGGGTGCCCCCCCTCCTGCTCGTGGTCCATGGCCTTGCCAATGTCGTGCAGCAGACCGGCCCGGCGGGCGATGCCGCCGTCCAAGCCAAGCTCATCGGCGATCACCTGGGCAAGGTAGGCAACTTCCAGTGAATGCTTCAGGACGTTCTGGCCGTAGCTGGTGCGGAAGCCGAGGCGACCGAGCATGGGGATGATCGGGCGGGCAACACTGGCAAGGTTGGCCTGCTGAGTGGCCTCCTTGCCGATGCGGAGCAGTTCTTCCTCCATCTCCTTGGAGGTCGCGGCGACGATTTCCTCGATGCGGGCGGGATGGATGCGCCCATCCTGCACGAGCTTTTCCATGCTGCGCTTGGAGATTTCCCGGCGGACGGGGTCGAAGCAGCTGACGACCACCACGCCGGGGGTGTCGTCGATGATGACATCGACGCCGGTGGCTTTCTCGAAGGCGCGGATGTTGCGGCCCTCGCGGCCGATGACGCGGCCTTTCATGTCATCGGAGGGGATGGCAACGGTGCTGACGGTATGGTCGGCGGTCTGCTCGGCGGCATAGCGCTGAATGGCCTGGAGGATGATGTTGCGGCTCTTTTCCTTGGCCTCCTCCTGGGCCTGCTCGGTCATGCGCTGGATCACGGCGCCGGCATCGCGGCGGCATTCCTCCTCGACGCGGGCCAGGAGCATTTCCCGGGCCTGGTCGGGGGTCATGCCGGTGATGGCCAGGAGGCGTTGGCGCTGCTCCTCCAGAGCCTCGGAGAGCTGCTGGTCTTTGAGGACGACCTGCTTTTCCCGCTTCTGGACCTCTTTTTCCAGTTCATCAAGGCGTTTTTCCTTGACCGAGAGCGTGTCGAGCTTTCGGTCCAGAACATCCTCGCGTTTGCTGAGGCGCTGCTCCAGCTGCTTGAGTTCGTTGCGGTCGGATTCGGTCTCCTTTTCGCATTCAGCGCGGAGCTTTTGGGCGGCCTCCTTGGCGGCCAGTTCGATGGCTTTGGCGAGGTTGGCGGCCTCGAGTTGAGCCTGTTTCTTGAACTGGTCGGCGTCAGAATGGGCCTGGGTAATGAGGTTTCGGGAGGCGGACTGGAAGTAGAAGTAGAGGCCGATGCCTCCCAGAACGATGCCGATGACCAGCCCGATGAAGAAGAGTCCGAGGGTCATGTGCGCTTCCCCTTTCTAGCTTAAATAGCCAGCGGAAATGGGAAGCCGAATGGCGCGGGGGGAGCTTTAGTTGTCCGGCAGTTGGGGGCGGTCGCCTCCGGGTGGAGCGCGGGCGGACCAAGCCCGGGCCGGGAGCGATTCCGGCTGGGGGTCGGTGTCCGGGGGTCGATATCGGCCCGGATGGCGCGGCAGAACCAGGAAGGGGGAAGCCTGAGGCCGGCGTGGCCGGGATTCCCTCTGGAGCCACAGCCACAGCGCCACCCCGGCAGTCGCCAGGGCGCCCAGCGCCGATGCGATGACCCGTGCAATCCAAACTGCGTGGAATTCAGACATCTTTGCTCACTCTGGCGGCCGATCCACGGTCGTTGCGGCCGCAAGATATCGCGTCAAAAGGCTTTGCGCAAGGCCGATATCCGCTATCTGATCGGCGATGCGTCGTGGCGAACCGGTCCTCAACATATGAGGGGGTTGGCCACAATAACAACAAGGGATTGTAAGGGATCGGGGCGTAGGTGGCAAGAGAGGGGCGGGTTGGGTTCGTTGGGAAATAGGGCGCAATGGGTTCGGGGGGAAAATCGAGGTTTTTGGAGCCCCAGGGGGGATTTGGGTTTGGTTCGTTTGGGTTCGTTGGTCGGCGGAAGGGGCGGAACGGCAGAGGTTTCGGGGTTCCGGGTTCCGGGATTCCGGCTAAGTAAAGCATGATGGAGGGTGAGGGTGATAATGCGGTAGTATAGCGTATGTTTGGGATTTGTCAAGGAAAATTCCGGATGGCCCTTCAGCCCTCACCTGTAGATGGCCTTGTTGAGGCCGTCGCGGGGTGAACGAAGATGGGCTACAGAGCCTGTCCCGCGATTCCGCCAGTGAGGGTACTGGCGGTACTGAAAATTCCGGTAAGCGTTCATTCGGGGCGTCAGGGGATTCCAGAGCGAAATGGGTCTGGGGAGTGGGAGATGGATTCGACGGGGAGACTTCGCCCCCTCACCCGATCCGCTGCGGGGCTCGACCTCTCCCCCCCGGGGGCGAGGCGGAGATTGAGGGCTCTTTGAATGGGGAGCTGAACGGTTACGTTTTGTCGCGCAGGGGGGTGAGGAGGTGGGACTGGTCGGTGGTCCACCAAAGCTGCTGGTGGTGGTGGATGGTGCAGAGGATGGGGGTGTCGGGCCAGGCGATAGTAAAGTCGGATTCAGTCAGGTTTTGCAGCAGGGTATGGAGAAAGGCTTGGAAGCGGTCGGCCTGATCGGGAAGGAATTCCAGGGCGTCGGCGGTAGTGAGGTGGGTGAGGGGGGCG
>JBIQLO010000237.1:0-5721 GCA_044464175.1 Planctomycetaceae bacterium
CCGACGGGTCCAGGCGGCCCTCGCACGCGCCGCCCAGGTCGCGCGCCGACCGCCCCGGGCAGCAGATCGCGTTCAGGAATACCGCCTTGTTCAGCATGGAGAACTTGTCCAGAAGGCAGCTGATCTGGAACAGGTCGCGCATGAAGCGGTCCGGCTTGGGCAGCCCGATCTCCAGCTCCAGCCCGAACCCGTCGAAATTGATCCCCGCCTGGGCAATCATTTCGGCATAGAGCAGGGGAGAGGCGGTGGAGGGATTCTTGGACTGGTGCTCCCCGAACGGCTTGCTGATCGTCACCAGCGTGCGCGCCTGGGGCAGGATCGTCTTGACCCGGCCCACCAGCAGGCGCGTCATCTCGATCATCTGCTCAAAACTCATCGGAAACAGCGTGTTTCCCGGCAGTCCCGCGCAGACGTTCCACACGCCCACCATCCGCCGGTAACGCTGGACCACGCGGGCGACATGCTCATACGCCAGCTCGCGCAGCGTGTCGAAGTCATGCTCCCAGATGAACATCCAGTCCGGCATCTCCTGCTCATCCAGCCGGATCAGCGGGCCGGCGATCACCGGAATGCGCTTGCGGCTGAGCAGTTCGATCCACTCATCCGCCGTCTGTGTATCGAAAATATGCTCTTCCGGCTGGAGCTGCTTCCACGGCATCGCCAGCACCGCGTAATCGAAGCTGGATGTCGCCGCCTCGCGGTACTTGGCGTTGCGCACCCCAGAGTCGATGCGGCAGCCGAAAATGTGCTTCACGAACTGCCCGGCCGCCTTGCGGCGGCTCAGGAGCAACTCGGCATGGAAGGCGGCCATGTCCTCCGAGAGATCGACCGCCATGAGCAGCGCGTGATCGGCCAGCGCGGCGGCCTCCGCCGGCTCATCCAGCTTCCCCAGGGCGTCGGCCAGCAGCTCCTGTGCCTCAATCACCCGCTGGCCCAGGCGCTCGGCCTTGGGAAAGTCAAAAAGATTCCAATCCTCCTGCTTCTGAACGATCCGCATCAGGCGGCTGCGGGCCAGCTCGACGTTGAGAATATACGGCTTGGCCCGTTGCGGCAGACGCGTGGTTTCCAGCTCAAACGCCCCCAGCGGGCCCAGATCCCACAACAGGCTCACGGCGATCGGATGCTCATCATCGCACCGCGCGGTGAGCAGGCCGTCCCGCCAGGCCACTTCCCCCATCATGGCGGTGCTCTCCGGTCCCAGAACCATCGCGCCCACCGGTTGATACGTCGTGAGGCGCTGGCCATCCCTGTATATCTCGAATTTCAGCGGCATAGAGTCCGCGCATCTTAACAGACGGCCCGCACTGGCTCCAATCATTGAAAGCGCCGCCCCCGGCCGGGAGGCGGCTTAAATCGAAAATTCAGACCTGAAGCGACAGGGTGCAACGCCGGCTTGGAGGCTCGAAAGAAAATCCCCAGACCCCGGCTCCGGCCCCTGGATAAGTGGAAATGGACCCTCAGGCGGCCCGGCGAGTGATTTCGTTGCCCACGAATTCCGCGCCGACATTGAACGTCTGGTCGGCATTGGGCGTGCAACTGACGATGCGCACCCGGCTGGCCCAGCGCATCGGCCCCACCTCCAGGCTCAGGTCGTGCTTGTCCCCATTCTCCATGGGAATGCGCGACTGAAAGGCGATGCCAAGCATGGAAATGTCACGGACGTAAATGGGACGGGCCGCGGCCGGAATTAACCCGCTGCGCAGCGTCGCCTTGGCGATAAATGTCTGCCGCACCGCCCGGCGGCGCTCCTCCGGCCCGGGCTGCGTCTCGGCCGAGAGGACCGGCTGGGGCGACGGCGGGCGATTGAACGGGAATTCATCCGTGAACAGGCTCATATTGGGAATATCGGCCGATCCGCCCGCCGCATTAATTCCCTCGATCCCGCCGCCTCCTCAGGTATGAAACTCGTGCGATCCGGCCGGGAGCGTCCGGCTTTCCCCCAGCGGGCCGACAAATTCCCCCGTCATCCCCTGCGGCAACTCGATCCGCACGGCCAGTTGATCCTCCGTGACCTTCTCCCATTCCACCCGAATCAGCCCCAGCGGGGTGGGCACCGCGCCCCGCGCAAAATCCAGGTCCGCTGGCGTCGGATCGATATGCACCTGTTTCCACCCCACCTCCACCGGCGTCACCCCCAGCACGCGCTGCGAAAGGTGGTACAGCGGCGAAGCGCTCCAGGCATGGCAGCGGCTGTAGCGCTCGTGTCCCCAGCGCTCCCAGAAGGTGGTCGCCCCCTCCTCGATCATCCGCCCCCACTTCTCGCGGATGATCTCAATCGCCTCGGCGCGGCAACCCACCTCAAAGAGCGCTTCGAGAATATACGCGTAGAAAAACGGTGAGCCCTCAATGATCTTCGTCCGCTTGGCCTGGGCCGCCTTGAGCAACACGTCCTTGGCCAGACCCAGATGCGTCGGCGGCTTGAGCTCTAGCAAAATCGCCATCGCATTCACATGCTGGGAGGTCGAGTCCACCAGCTCTTTGGTCTGGCGGTTATACCCGTCGCGCCAGACCTTGGCCTGCTCATCCCAGAAAAAGTGTTCGATCGCCTCCTCCAGTTGCGTCGCCTTGGCCATGTATCGCGCTGCGCCGGCCGCATCCTCCAGAAGCTGGCAGATCGCCGCCGCCCAGCGCAGCGCCTGAAGGTACATCATGTTGAGCAGCCCGCAGTAGTCGTCTTTGTACAGCGGCTTCCAGTCCAGAAACAGCCACCATCGCCCATCATTGAATCCCGCCAGCAGCCCCGATTCATCCTCATGGGCGGCAAAGAACGCAAACAGGCGATGCAGCGCCGGCAGGCACTCGCGTAGCAGGTGCGTTCGCCCGGTCTGGAAGTAATGATCCCACAGCGTCCCCACCCACGTCAGCATGAAATCCGGCAGATAGTGCGGGAAATCGGCCGGCGGATGCGCGTGCAGCGCGCCGTCGGGTGCCTGCGACTGCGCCACCTGGCGAATGCCGCGCTCCAGCAGCGAGTGGTCGCCGAACGCGTACGCCGTCACCTTCCCCTGCACGCGGGCGTCCCCCCACCACTGGGCCTGTTCCCGCCACGGGCAATCCACAAAACTGTCAAAAGCGCAGTTCAGTTGCGTGCGCCGGGCCACCTGCCAGATCTGGTTGAGCCGCTCATCGGAACACTCAAACGACCCGCCCGTCTCCAGTGCCGCGTGAACCTGCCGAACCGCCACATGCCGCAATTTCAGGGGCTTGTCGATGTTCCGGAAAACCAACGCGACATAGCGCATCCCCTTGTACCAGAACGGCTCCCACGCTTGGGATCCCGGCCGGCAGCGATATCGGTCGGCGATCGCCTCGCGGCACCCGGTCCCCTCCTCCAGCAGCAGTGGAAACCTGGTGCGCGCATCGGCCAGATCCTCGGTGTATAGGATGTCAATGATCTCATCCCCCGCCGCCTCGGCGATGTCAAGTACGAAATGCCCCGTGCGATAGACCCCCGGGTCCAGCACGACCATCAGAAACTCCCCTTCAGGCAACGCCGGCACCGTCGTCAGCTCCGCGTTGTCCCCCAGCATCGCCTGCGGATTCTCCAGCTGCACCTTCGGCTTGGTCTGCTTCTCCTGAAGGGGCAGATGGTACACGTCCGAAGCAACCTTGTACCCGCGCGCATTTTCCCCGCCGAACTGCGCCAGCACCTGGGTGAAGCCGACCACATGGTCGCTCAGCAGGGGCACGCCACGCGGCTCCATCTCCAGCCACGGATGTCGGCCGACCGGACCCTCGACAAACGGCTTGAGCCACCCGCGCGCTTCGGTGGCCTCGTAATCGAGGCTCATCCAGTCGGAGGCCTCGGCGTCGGCGTCAAAATGTTCCTGAAAGCCCAGTTGCTTGGACAGCCGGGCGGTGTCCTGCCGCCAGGCCTCCGCACGGCGGCAAAGCCAGCCGTCCGGCGTGTGCAGGGGGACGGGCTGATCCTCCATCTCGACCACCCCATCCAGCAGAAAACCGCTGATGTCCCGGAAGACGCTCTGATAGGTGGGGATGCCGAACTCGTAACAGATCGCGCAAAGGGTGTTCCTGCCGGCGCGCAGCAGGTTGGTCAGGTCCAGCGTGTCATAGCTCTGATGTCCGGGGTAGGACCGCGCCGGCCCGTGGTGGACCCGCTGGCCGTTGACATACAGCGTGTAGCGCGCCGAGGCGGTGATGCGGATCACGCAACGCCGCGGCCGGGCCGGCAGATCAATGCTTCGGCGAAAGCAGACATAATAATTCCAGGGGCGCGTCAGGTGCTTTTGTGTCCAGCACCACTGTCCGTTCCATGTGTCGATCTTGTCCAATTCAATCTCCCGGTGGCTTGAGGGTCACTCGGGCACGCCGAGGCATGCCCGGGGCCGGCCGCTTGAGTTTCGTCGACCATACCATACTGTATCGGAGAAAGCTGACCAACGGAACGTCTTGAGCCCATGCCCCACAACGTCGCCCTGTTCATCACCTGTTTGACCGATCAGTTTTATCCGCGCACCGGTGTTGCGGTGACCAAAATCCTTGAACGCTTGGGGTGCCGCGTCTCATTCCCTCAGGCGCAGACCTGCTGCGGCCAGCCCTTCTTCAACAACGGCTATCCCGATGAATCGGCCGCCTTGGCCCGCCGGATGGTCGAGATTTTCGAGCCCTACGATTACGTGGTCAGCCCCAGCGGCAGTTGCTGCGCGATGATCCGCGAGCACTATCCCCAGCTTCTCCAAAGCCCCGAGTGGATCGGGCGCAGCAAAAAACTGTGCGCCAAGACCTATGAGTTCGTGGAATTCCTCGACAAGGTGTTGAAGGTCGATTTCTCCGGGCTGGCCCTGAAACGCCCCAGGACCTTCACCTATCACTTCACCTGCCACCTGCGCGGCCTGGGCCTGCGCGACGAGGCGGTGAAGCTGCTCAAGCAGATCAACGGCGTCCAGTTTTCCCCCATGGAAAAGACCGACCAGTGCTGCGGCTTCGGCGGCACCTTCGCCGTGAAATACCCCGCCATCAGCGGCGCCATCGTCGAGGACAAGGTCAACTGCATCGCCGCCACCGGCGCCGCCGCCACCGTCTGTAACGACGCCGGCTGCACCATGAACATCTCCGGCATGTGCCACCGCCACGGCGTCGATACCCACGTCACCCACATTGCCGACGTGATCGCCGAAGCCATGGGCCTGGACTGCGATCGGTGGTAGGCCTCGTCCTGTCGATTTTCCCAAGTCCCTGGCCCAGGCTTCCAGCTTGTGGCCCGCGGACGCGGGCAGCCCTGTAGGCGGGGTCGTTGACCCCGCTGCGGCCTCCGCGAGGCTTCGTTCCCGCGCCCTCCGATTTTGCAGGACATGCAAGAGCGTGCCCTGCAAATAATCCAACAAAGAAGCGACGAAGGGCCCGGGAATTTAATCCCATTACCCTTCGTCGCTTCATCTCTTCATCCCGCTCGACTCCTTACGCCGCGGCCTCTTCAGCGTCCTTTGTCGCCTCCGGGGCCGCCTGAATCAGCCCCTTGGCCACCAGAACCCCCTGGCGAATCTCCGCCGACAAATCGGGATTCTCCCGCAGGAAATTCTTGGCGTTCTCGCGCCCCTGGCCCAGCTTCATGCTCTTGTAGTTGTACCAGGCGCCGCTCTTTTCCACGACGTTGACGGCGGCCGCCAGATCCAGCAGGTCCCCCTCGTAGCTGATCCCCTGGTCGAACATGATGTCGAACTCCGCATCGCGGAAGGGGGGGGCGAGCTTGTTCTTGACCAC
>JBIQLO010000238.1:0-5601 GCA_044464175.1 Planctomycetaceae bacterium
CCACGTCCAGCCGTTTTGCTCGATGGCGGAGGTGATGCGGCGAGCCGAATCGTCGCCGCTGCCTCCCTCGACCACGACGATGCGGCGGTCGGGATGGGGAGCGATCTGCGGCGCCAGGGAGCGCAGGCAGTCGATCACCAGATCGGCACAGCGGTAGTTGACGATGACGATGAGAAGCATCCGACCTGTAGTCCAGATTCCAATGCCGCGCCGGCCGTGGCTACGCGAACGGCTCCATCCGCGGGGTCATAATCACGGGTTCATCGCGCGGCAAAGGCTGCCGGCGCGGCGCGGGTTCTGCCGCCACGGCGCGGCGCGGCGGGGGCGGCAGCCGGCGGGCGGGCGCCTGGAGGTACATATCCATCAGCGTAACCACAAAGCCCAGCAGGATGATCCAGATGCTGACAAAATCCCAGGCCGACCAGACCGAGTACATGCCCACCATGACGCCAAAGACACACGCGACGCCGACCGCCAGCGGGGTCAGAATCTGCGGGCGGCGAACCGTTCTGAACGCCTTGGCCGCCCGCCATCCCAGCACCACCGGCAGAATCAGCCAGAGAACCAGGTAGACCCACCCTTGCCGCATGGCAAATAGGAGATAGGCGTTGTCCACGCTTTCAATCCCCAGCCGTTCGGCGTCGATGTGGGCGCCATAGCCCCAGAGCCCGCTCGTGGCGGCGAATTCCCAGGCGTGCTGGATGATTCGCACGCGCTGCAGGAAACTGCGCTGGAAAATGGGGTCGGAACTTTTGATGTGGGCGTCGATGGACCAGAGCGCGGCGGTGATGACAAATCCCAGCACCACGCCCAGCAGCGCACAGGTGCCTAGCCATTGCCTGATTGGCTTGAAATATCGCATCAGGACAAAGCACAGGACCGCGGCGGCCATCGCGGAATAGGCGCCGAAGCTGATGCTGGTCATCAAGGCGAAGATCATCGCCGACACCGGCAGCCACATCTGCCAGTCGCGCGGCTTCTTTCCCGTGGTCCATCCCAGCACGATCAGCATGCCGATGATCGCCACGCAGGCGTTGCCCAGGTAAATCGGGTGGCTGAAGGCCGTGTCCGCGCGAAAAAATCCGTACCGCCGATAGGCCATCGCCACCAGCGTTCCCAGCCCAAGGACCCGGTGGATGATGTTCCGGTAATAGTGAGGCCAAAGGCGGGTTTCGATCATGGCGAAAAACGCCAAAACCGCGACGCAGGCGATCAACACCTGCAGCGCCAGCTTCCGCTCGCGCGCCGACTGGAACGCCAGGCGCGCCAGAAAATAGGGGCCAAGCCATCCCAGGAACATGGTGCCCGAACTGCTGACGCCGACCCAGAACCGCTCGGTCACGGTGGAATTGATGATCTGCGCCAGCGCGATCAGCACGACGACGGTGTCCACAAGGTTCCAGCGGAACGTGAACGGTTCCCCCCCGCGCAGGATGATGCCCAGTAGAATGCCGTACATCACCCCGAACCCGGCCCCGGGATCGGGAATTAGCGGCAGGATTACATTGGGCACCTCCGGCAGCATGATGAACGCGGGCATCGCCAGAAGAATAAAGGCGGTGCGCGGCCCGCGCCAGAGCGTCACCGCCAGCCCCGCGGCGAACAGCAGACCAACCAGGATTGTCGAATAGACGGTGGGCACGAATTCACTTCTCCACGGTCAGATATCGTTCGGACGGCTGGGCTTCGGGCGGATTCCCATTGATTCCCTGCGGCGACTGGGTGACGCGGGCAATCAGGTAGGTGGGCCGACCTTTAACCTCCGGAAAATTGCGCGACAGATGGACCGCCTTGACGTGGGGGTCCGATAACGCCAGTTCATCGAGCATGGGGCCGGTCCGGTCGCGGCTGCCGTCGTTGACGAAGATCAGCTCGTAATCCAGCTCACATTGACTGAGGGTGGGTCCCATCGCGGTGAAGCGCTGGTGGGTCAGAGGCAGCACATCCTGCTCGTTATAGGCCGGCAGCACCACACTCAATAGAGCGCGGCGGCGGCCTGCCGAACGGGATGGGGAGCCCGAATTGTTCATAGACGAAATAACTATCGGCACATTCGGCGGGGGGGCGGAACCGGCCCCGACCTTCGCATCCCGGCAATCCGCATCCAAACCCCTTTCCTACCATCGGCCGGGGGCTTTGTAAACGGCCAAAGGCCCCCTTTCCCGGGGCGGCGGGGGCGATAAGATGAGTTTATGGTGATTGGCATCGTCGATTATGGGATGGGGAATCTGCGTTCGGTGCAGAAGGCGTTCGAGCAGGCGGGCGCCTCAGCGCAGATCGTGCAGCGGCCGGCGGAGCTGGAGGCATGCGACCGGCTGGTGCTGCCGGGGGTGGGGGCGTTCAAGGATGCCATCGCCAACCTCCGCCAGCGGGGGCTGGACGGGCCGATCACCCGGCACATCGAGCGCGGACGTCCGTTTCTGGGCATTTGCCTGGGGTTGCAACTGCTGTTTGACTATTCCGAGGAGGATGGGCGGCATTCGGGGCTGGGAATCGTGCCGGGCGGATGCATCCGCTTCAACGTGGACCGGGCCTTCGGGCTGAAGGTGCCGCACATGGGATGGAACCAGCTGGATTTCGTCTACCCCTCCCCCCTGCTCCAGGGGCTCAAGACGGGGTGCTCGGTTTATTTTGTCCACAGCTATCATGTGCAGCCGGCGGATGAGGAGATCATCGCCACGACGACCGAATATGGACGGCCGTTTGTCAGCTCGATCGGACGGGACAACATTGCGGCCATGCAGTTTCACCCGGAAAAGAGTCAGGCGGCGGGACTGCGGATGCTGGAAAATTTCGCAAAATTTCAATAACAGGTCCGATCACCAATCTCTGCCGTTCTGGCACGCGGTTTGTTGGGTGGGAGTTGGCAATCTGCTGGGAGGCCCATTCCGGCGACGGAGCGCTGATTTCACCCGAGGTATGCCGTGAGCAGCATCCCCCTACCGCATAGCAAATCCCCCCCTGCTTCACAGACGGGGGCTGACCACTCCTCCTCGTTTATCCGAAATCATAGCTTGACCCTGGCGACGCTGGGGCTGTTCCTGCTGTTTGTGCTGGGGCAGGCGATCGCCGGCGTTCTGGACTTCAACGAGCAGCAGAGGCAGCGGCACATGGCGCCGGTGTCGCTGGGGGTGTACCTGACGACCGGGCATTTCTGGGAGGCGATGGGGGAGAACTGGGAGAGCGAATTTTTACAGATGGCGGCGTTTGTCATCCTGACCACCTGCCTTTTTCAGCGCGGCTCGCCGGAATCGAAGGAACCGGATAAGCCCAATCCGCAGGATGAGGATCCGCGTCTCCATGCCCACGATTCCAACGCCCCCTGGCCGGTGCGCCGCGGCGGGTGGGTGCTGGTGCTGTACGAGCATTCGCTGAGCCTGACGTTCGCGGCGTTGTTTCTTCTGTCGGTCCTGCTGCACGCCTGGGGGGGCGTACGCGAATACAACGCAGACCAGGTGGCGCAGGGGGAGCCGGCCATCGGCTATCTCGCCTATTTCCTCACCAGCCAATTCTGGTTTGAATCGTTCCAGAACTGGCAAAGCGAATTTCTGGCCATTGCGTCCATGGTCTTCCTGAGCGTCTATCTGCGCCAGCGCGGCTCTTCGGAGTCCAAGCCGGTGCATATGCCGCACGATCAGAATGAATAGGGTTTCAACGCGCAGAGAGTGGGCGGCTCCCTGGCGCATTAGGCGGCCGCGCTGCGTTTTCGCCGGGGCAGGAGATGGCGGACGACATCCAGGTCCAGGAGCGAGGCCACGCCGAGGTAGGTGGCAGCGCCGGTGGCGATGGTCAGGCACAATTGCACGGCCCAGACGCCGCGGGTTGCGCCACGGGGATAGAAGCCCAACCGGCGAATGAGCAGACAGGCGACGGTCATCACGGCGGCAGCGACAATCATCTTGAGAATGGGCTTGGCGATTCGCCGCAGCTCCAGCCCCCCCACTTTCCGATCCAGCAGCCAGAGCATCACCACCGCCTGGATGGTGAAGCTGACGCAGGTGCCGGCGGCCATGCCCGCCTCGCCCAGCGGCGTCCAGATTAGGGGCAGTTCCACCAGCAGGTTCACCGCCAGCGTCAGGATCGACAACAGCAGCGGCGTGAGCGTGTCGTGCAGGGCGTAGTAGCCCCGGTTGAGAATCTGCTGGAGGCTGAAGGCCCAGAGGGCGGCGGAATAGAACATCACCGAGCGCCCAATCAGGACCGAATCGTGCGGCGTGATCTGCCCATGCTGGAACAGCAGGCGCACGGCCGGGTCGGCCACCAGCATCAGGCCGATTCCCGCCGGCAGCCCCTCGAACATGGTCAACTCGATTCCCTGGCGCAGGGCGGCGGTGAAGCGACCGCGGTCCTGGGCATCAGCGCTGAGGGAGGGAAAAATGGCGGTTGCCAGAGCGATGGCGAAGATCCCCAGGGGAAACTGGTATAGGAATTGGGCCCAGTTGAGCCGCGCCGGCGCGCCCAGTTCCATGGGATAGCGGAGCACCTGTCCCCAGAGCTCAAAATGTGTGGAATGGGCCCCCTGCTGGAGCAAAAGGGACAATCCCTTGTCCATGAGCACGGAAATCTGCAGGACTCCGGCGCCCAGCGCCACGGGGATCGACAGGCGGATCATCCGCCGGATCGGCGCGCTCCAGAGTTGCCCTGCCCAGCGGAAGACAAACCCCACCTCGCGCAGCGGGCGCCAGAGGATCGCGATCTGCAATACCCCCGCCACCAGCACGAAACCACCCAGCCAGTAAGCCAGCACCGTCTGGCGGGCCACCAGGCCGGGCGTCTCGGCCGCATGGGCGCTCAATCCCAGCAGCCGCGCCCCGATGACGATGACGATGATGTGAATCAGGTTCAGAATGATCGGCGCGGCCGCCGGCAGCCCGAAACGGCGATGCACCTGGAGCACCGCGCTGAGGAAGGCGGTGCCGCAGATCAGCAGGACGTAGGGGAGCATGATCGCGGTCAGCTTCAGCGTCAGCAGCCGGTCGGCCCGCATGGTCGGATCGGCCCGCATGAGCCAGAAGATCACGCCCTCGCCGATGAGCGTCAGGGCGATCAGGATGAGACACAGGAGGTTGAAACCCGCCGCGGCAAAGGCGGCCGAATTCTGCCGGGGGTTTTCTGCATCGGACTGGAGCGCCTGGGCGTAGAGGGGGATGAAGGCGGCCGACAGGGCTCCTTCGCCAAAGAGCTTGCGAAAGAGGTTGGGGACGGTGAAGGCGACGGTGAAGGCGGAGGAGACGATGCCGGCGCCGAAGTAGTGGGCCGAGACGGCCTCTCGGGCCATGCCCAGGATGCGGCTGATGAGGGTCAGGCCGCTGATGAGCCGCGCATGGCGGACGAACGACCCGGTGCGTGGGGCGGCCGGCGTCACCCTCGATGGCATGGAAGCAACCGCGTCGACGGACATCCCTGTCCTTTCCCGCAAAAGACCGGCTTTTTATAGCGTTCCCAATGGCCATTACAAGGCACAAAGGGAGGGAGGATCGGAGAAAGTCAGCTCAGGGGATCACCCAACCATGGACGGGATGGGGAAAAATTGCGAATTGACTTCTCCATAACACAGGGTATTGTATAGTTGGTTAGTGACGACACGAGTTCACGATTCGA
>JBIQLO010000239.1:0-5518 GCA_044464175.1 Planctomycetaceae bacterium
CCGACACCCCCGCCCGCATCGCCGCCAGATGCTTGGTCGGCGTGGCCGAGGTCTTGTCCAGAAACAGCGGCGTAAACGACTTATGCCGCGCTGCATACCGCATCCAATCCGATGCCCCCCCGTTGTCGGTGAACGACCAGAAGCTGCTGGCCTCCGCCCCCATCTTCCACCCCAGCCATGCCTGCAGCCGCACATACGCATACGGGTCCTGCTCCTTCATCGGGCCGTTGGTGCCATACACCTCCACCACCTTCCCCTCCCGCCTCAAGTCCCGGCAGACCTCCAGCGTCTGCGGCAGTTGCTTCATCGTGAGATAACGGTTGAACGTGAAGTGGTCAAAAAGCCTTCGGAAATCCGCCGGCAGCGTCCGCGCATCCCCCGCGTTCGGATCCGTCCACAGCGTGAAGCCCGCCCCGCTTGAGCGCACTGCATCCCCCCAGGCCACCGAAAGCGCATACGCCGCCGGCGTCGCCGGCTCATCCACGAACAGAAGCATCAGCTTCTCCGGCGCGATCCCCTTGGAACGGGCGTGCTTGGCGATGTAACGCGCCCACTGCCCCACCGCCTTTTCAAACGCCGCCGTTCCAACCGCGCAGTCTCCCATTTTCGGCTGAATCCCCTCGAAGAAAACCGCGTATTTTCGGGCGTTGGGCCAGAGTTGAATCCACCGGTCGAATGCGCCCATGTCCGGCGGCTGGACCATGTTCCCCTGCCCGTCATAGCTTCCCCACGGCATCGTGTCCCGCGACCAGGTCGTGTCCACGCCATACGCCTGCAACACCCGGATCACCGCGCCGCGATTGGCGTCGGTCATCCCCCGCACGTTCTCATCGCTGTAATCCCACCCCCCCAGGCGCAGGTGGGGAACGGCCGGAAAATCCAGCGGAAACACCTCTACCCGCAACGGCAGTTCCGCCGACTGCCCCTTCCCGCCCCGCGCCACCACCCGCCCGCTGAATTGCCCCGCCGCCGTCGGCCGGAACGTCAGCCAGACCTGCCGCGTCACCCCGGCCGGAATCCTCACCGCATACCGCCCCTCGCGCGGCTTCAGCCGTATCAGCGCCGCCGCGATCGGCGCCCCCGAACCGCTGTCGGTCCATTCCACCGAATCCACCCCCGCCAGTCCCGCCCCTTCCTCCAGCCCTTCCACCGCCAATTCCACATCCATCGGCTCATGGGTCGCATTGGTCAGATTGACCGCCGCCGGGCGAACCTCATGCCGCATCGCCCGCACCGTCGCCGGGCCCTGCGCTCCTGGCCGCCCGATCCACGCCAGATCATCCCACGGATTGCCCGCCCACGCCGTCAGCGGCGGCGCCTGGCTCTCGCCCAGAAACCGCCCCCACACCCCCAAAACCGCCCGATCCAGCTCATTCAGCGGCAAAATCGCCTTCCCCCCCTCCGGCCGGACCAGCCCCGGCTCCTTGTCGATGCGCTGCCGCACCCGTGCCAATTCATCAAGCAGCGCCTGCTTTTTCCCCTGATCCAACGAAGCCGCCGAAATCTCCTCCCCCACCCGCTTCAAGTCCGACTCGATCCGCCCCCGGCTCTTTTCATAAATCAGAAAGGCGTCAATGTCCGCGAACCCCGGCCCCGGCAGCGCCTGCCCGATCCATTCCTTCGCCCCCGGATAGACCTCAATCTCATCGGAAAAGAAAAAGACCCCGCCCGGCCGGATCAGCAGCTTCACATACCGCCCGTGTGTCCGGAGCGAATTGGCCCTGAACCAGCGCGTCTGATAGCCGCTCTTTTGGCTCGGCGGCAGGTCGGCCGTCAATTCCCCCATCGCATGGAACGACTTGCCGTCATCACTGATCAGCGCCTGAATCCGCCCGGGCCATTGAACCCCCGCCGCGCCCGCGCATGTGTGCAGCCCCAAGCCCGAAATCGGCTGAATCGCCCCCAGATCAACGGTGAACGTCACATAAACCGGCCCGATCCAACCGACCGTCGCCGGCTTATGGCTCCACATCCGGTCCGCGTCCGGCGCCAGTTTCCCATCCGTGAGCTGAGCGGCATCCCCCTCGTCCGTGCAGAGGGCGTAATTGGGCGCGGGGTCGAATTGAACCTTTTTGCCCAGCGCCAGATTCCGCCCGTCCACGGCATCCGCCGCCCGGGCGGTTGCGCTGCCCATCCCCGCCAGGATCGCCAGCGCCAGCAACCCCGTCCGCAATCTCCCAAACCCGCCGCCAATGCTCTGCATCCCGCTCATAAAACCGCTTTCCTCTCTGGTTAAGCTCTTCATCGCCCGCGCCCCTCCCGCGCGCCCATCAGGGCATCGTCAACAGCGCCCAGGGATAACCCCGCAGCCAGTTGGCGTTCCCGATCTTGGCGCTGTCCCACTTCTTCTCCCGCGCCATCCATCCCAACTCGCCCGCCTGAAGGCTGGCGCAATGCCCGTCCAGAAACGCGCAGTTCACCACCTGCTCCGAATGCGTCCACAGAAAATAGGCCGCCCCCGGCGCGACGCTGTACCACCCGTAGGAGGCGGTCCCCGCCGGCCACTGGATCGGCACATATGCCTCGGTCAACAGCATTCGGCTGGAAGCCGCGATCCCGGTCGCCCCCAGTTTGATCGGCGCCACGCCCGAAATGGACAGCGGCATCGGCCCGTAATAGACGCTGGCCCCGTACGAAATCCACGCCCAACCGCTGTTGGACGCCGCCGCGGGCGTGTTGACGATCGCCTGAAGAAAGCTCAGCGAGTCCGGCGTCTGCGCAAGCGACACCCGGCTGGGGCAGAAGAAGACCCGCGGATCCTTCACATAGCGCCCCGGCCCGCCCCCGATTGCTCCCGCCCAGCAGGTGCCTGAGGTGAAGTCCCAGGCATACGGCAGCGAGCCGTGGTTGTCCTGGGCGTACATCATCAATCCCTGCGTCACCTGCCGCAGATTGG
This sequence comes from Planctomycetaceae bacterium, assembly GCA_044464175.1. Taxonomy (GTDB): domain Bacteria; phylum Planctomycetota; class Phycisphaerae; order Tepidisphaerales; family Tepidisphaeraceae; genus JBIQLO01. The sequence continues at coordinate 2,897 of JBIQLO010000239.1, forward strand.
ACAGGCATGACACCGTCCGCGCTGACTCACGCGCCCGGTTGAGCGCCGGCAGCAACATGGCGATCAGAATCGAGATGATCCCAATGACCACCAGCAGCTCCACCAGCGTAAATCCATGTTTCCGGTCCATAACTGCTCCCTTCGCCGAATTGAGCCTCACTCCCCCTTCCATTCTTGGTAATTCATCATTCATCATTCATCATTCGTAATTCACCCGGCCCCACCAGCAGCACCTCGCTCTCCGGCCGCCCCCCATCCATCAGCGTCTCCAGCATCCCAATCATTGCCTGGGCAATCGCCCGCAAATCCTCCTCCACGCGGATCACCCGCTGCTCATACCCAATCAGCGCCGAGGAGCCGCAGGCTGTGTGCGTCGCCACCTGAATCTGCCGCCCGATTCCAACCCGCGCCCGCGCCAGCGCCGTCAGCGCCCCCCGCGCCATCATGTCATCGAGGACCAGCAGCCCCTCGGGAAGTTCCCCCGGCGATTCGGCCAGTTTCCTGCCCAGCATGAAGCCGATCTCCTCGTGTGTCGGACCCGTGGGGTTGGGAAATTCCTCTTCATGCAAAGTGGGCTGAAAAATCAGCCCCGGCTCCCCCCGCAGCCCGTGCTTCGCCAGCGCCTCATCGAAATACCGCCGCTCCGCCGCCCCGATCGTCTCCCCCGTCCGCGAGGTAAGCGGATGGCTCATCAGGGCGATCCGACGGCAACCCCGCCGCGCCAGCGCCTCCACCAGCAGGTCAATGGCCCGCCGGATGTCCAGCCCCACCCGCCAGCCGCTCGCCAGCGGGTTGCAACTGACAAACGGCGCCCCCTGCCGCCCCACCCATTCCGACTGCTCGCGCCCGCTGATCGGCAGCAGCAGCCCATCCACCCGCCCTTCGGCAATGTCCGCCTGCAACCGCCGCCGCACCGCCCAATGATCCTTCGCGTACGCCAGGTCCACATACATCTCAAGCTCATACGCCCGCCCGGCCAATTCCCGCCGCAGGGCGTCGAACAGCAACTGATAAAATGGGGAAGCGCTGACCCGAAACGGATCCAGCCCAAACAGCACCCCCACCGTCCGCGTCGCCTTGGCCGCCGCCGCGAAGATGCCCCGCCCATGCTCCCGGCGCAGCACCCCCTGCCGCTCCAGCTCCTCCATCGCCCGGTTCAACGTCGCCCGACTCACCCGCAGCCGCTGGCATAACTCCCGCACCGTCGGCAGCTTCCCCTCCGGCCCCGCCCGCTTCACCAGCCCCTTGAGCGCTCGCCCAATCTCTTCGGATTTGCTCCAGGCGGAGGTGGGAACCGAAATGGACGATTCACCAAGCATGGATTGAAAGGAAAAAGAAAAGTGTTCTAAAACTCTTGTGGCCACTCTACACCCCCCAGCCTTCCCCTGTCAATCAAATTTTTCAATCCGGCCACACTGCTTCCGTCCCTCAACCCCTTTCCGGTATTATCCCCCTCAACTAGGAGTTTCCATGCGCATTCTCGTCACCGGCGCCGCCGGCTTCATTGGATCGAACCTCGTCAAACGCCTGGCCGCCGACGGCCATGACACCGTCGCCCTGGACAACTTCTCCTCCGCCCACTGGTCCAATCTCGCCGACTACAATGGCGACCTGCTCACCCTGGACCTGGCCGCCGACCTCGCCCCCCTGCGGAAAATCGGCCCCTTTGACGCCGTCGTCCACGAGGCCTCCATCACCGACACCACCGTCACCGATCAGGCCCTCATGATGCGCAACAACGTCGAGGCCTTCCGCCAGTTGCTCGATTTGGCCGAGCAATGGGGCAGCCGCGTCGTCTGGGCCAGCAGTTGCTCCATTTACGGCCGCCGCCCCGCCCCCATGGTCGAATCCATGCCCCCCGACCCCCTCAACGTCTACGCCTTCAGCAAGTGGACCATGGAAAACCTCGCCCGCCTCCACCAGCCCCGCCTCAGCCACCCCATCGTCGGCCTGCGCTACTCCAACGTCTACGGCCCGGGCGAGGACCACAAGGGCAAGTTCGCCAGCATGATCCACCAACTGGCCAGGCAGATGCGTGCCGGCAACCGCCCTCGCCTCTTCACCGCCGGCCAGCAGAAACGGGATTTCGTCTATATCGAGGATGTGATCGCCGTCAATCTGCTGGCGTTAAAAGCCAAAACCAGCGGCATCTTCAACGCCGGCGCGGGCGCCGCCTGGACCTTCAACGAGGTCGTCGCCCAGCTCAACCGCGTCCTGAAAACCGACCTCCAGCCCGACTACTTCGAAAACCCCTATTCCTTCACCCAGGACTGGACCGAAACCGATCTGACCCGGTCGCGCGACACCCTCGATTACCATCCGCAGTTCGACCTGCAAAAAGGGATCGACGCCTACGCCGCCTCCGGCAAACTGGGCCTATGATCCTCCCCCTGACCAACCCCGCCGATCCGCGCCTGGCCCCCTACCGCGACCTCAAGGACCGCGACCTGGTCAACGAAGGCAACCTCTTCATCGCCGAAGGGGACCTGCTGGTCCGCCGCCTGCTGGAAAGCGGCCTCGAAACCCGCTCCATCCTCGCCTCCGAGGAGCGCCTCCACCGCATCGCCCCCCACGTCCCGGCTCGCATCCCCCTCTACCTCCCCCCCCCCTGCCTCCCCCACC
>JBIQLO010000240.1:0-5503 GCA_044464175.1 Planctomycetaceae bacterium
CCCATGGCAAAGGACAAGAGGCAAAAAAACAATCATTATGGGACCCGACGACATCAACAATCCCGAAACGGAATTCAACGCCGTGCAGACTCAGGAGGCGCAGGGCGATGTGGAGCGGTTGCAGGCGGAGCGCGACGCTCTGTTTGAGCGGCTGGCCCGTGCTACGGCCGATTTCAAGAATGCCCAGAAGCGCATGGCCAGCGAATCGGACCAGCGCGTGCAGTTCGCCAATGGCGAACTGATCAAGAAGCTGCTGCCGGTGATCGACCATTTCGAGCGCGCCCTGGCTGTGGACCCGGCCAAGACGGATGTGGCGTCGTTGCTCAAGGGAATGCAGATCGTCCACGACGATTGGCTCAAGGTCCTGCGTGAGCAGAGCGTCGAGGAGATCGCGCCCCAGCCGGGTGAACCGTTTGATCCCGCCCTGCACGAGGCGCTGATGCAGCAGGAGGCAACCTATGCGGTTCCGACGGTCGTGCAACTGCTGCAGAAGGGGTACTCCCTCCACGGTCGCACGCTGCGGCCGGCCAAGGTGGCGGTCAGCCGAAGCACCGAGTAAGTAACGGGCTGGAGGCCCGGCATTCAAGAACTCAGCATTCGGAACTCAGTACTATGCCCACATACGAATACGTCTGCGATGCCTGCGGGCACGCCTTTGAACAATTTCAATCCATCACTGCCGAGCCGATCCGGCGCTGCCCGATCTGTAAGAAGCTGAAGGTGCGCCGGCTCATCGGCACGGGGGCGGGCCTGATTTTCAAGGGAAACGGCTTTTACATCACCGACTACCGCTCCGAAGGGTACAAGAGCGCCGCCAAGGCCGAATCCGGCGGAGGCGCCTCCGAGTCCAAGCCCGCCGGCGACAAAGCGGCCAAATCCGAATCCAAACCGGCGGCCAAGGAAGCCAAATCGCCCGCTGCGAGCAAATCCTGAAAAAGGCGTGGGAGAGAAATCAGGAATGGAAATTCATGAGCGGGGAATGGGCTCGCGCTGGCGTATTTGTCATTCAAAATTCGTCGTTCCTAATTCCTTTCCCTCCCCATGAACACCCTTCAATCGGAAACCTCCGTCCAGCGCCCGCACGCCCTCTCGGGCATCGCCGGCCTCTACGGCGTTGAGACACTCAGCTCCATCGGGCAGAACCTGCTGGTGACGGGCATCTTCTTCTATACCCAGCACCGGCTGGGATGGGGGGTGATCGACAACCTGCTTCTGGCGACGGGGCAGGGGGTAGTCTACACCATCGGCGCGCTGCTGGCCGGGTGGTTGGCCGGGCGGCTGGGGCGTCGGCGGGCGCTGGTGGCGCTTTACGCGCTCATGACGCTCTTTGCGGTGGGGGTGCTGGTGAGTGGCGGCGGGGCGCTCATTATCGTCTCGCTCCTGATCTACACCTTCCTGGTGGCGATGACCTGGCCGATGCTGGAGAGCCTGGCCAGCAGCGGTTTGGACGCCGAAGCGCTCTCTCGCCGAATCGGGGTCTATAACCTTGTCTGGGCCGGGGTGGGGGTGGTGACGATCGCGGGGGAGGGGGTTCTGATCGACCATTGGCCGCTGGGGGTGTTTCTGATCCCCATCGCCGTGCATGCCGCCTGCGTCTGGCTCATGTGGTTTCAGCCGGAGCCGCCGATTGAATCGGCCGACCACGCGCATCTGGAGGTGGAGCCGGCCCTGCTGCGCAAACGGACACTGGCGCTATGGCTCAGTCGCATCTCGCTGCCCGCCACGTATGTGGCCGAATACAGCCTCATGGCGATGATGCCGTCACTGCCGGTGCTCCGGTCGATGTCAGCCGCCGCCCAGACGCTGATCGGGTGCATCTGGATGGGGGGGCGGTGGGGCATCTTCTGGGTCATGGGGGCGACGACCTGGTGGCACACGCGCCCGCGCGTGCTGCTGGCGTCGGTGGGGCTGATGGGAATTGCCTTCCTGGGGGTGACACTGCGGCCGTCGGTTCTGCTGGGATGGGGGACGCACGGGGGGGACCTGGCGTCGATGATTCTATGGCAGGTAGCGTTGGGGGTCTCGGTGGGGATCATCTATTACGCCAGCCTCTATTTCGGGATGGTGCTCAGTCAGGGAAGCACGGAGCACGGGGGGTATCACGAGGCGCTGATCGGGCTGGGCTCGGTGCTGGGACCCGGCGCCGGAGCGGTGGCGGCGGTCGCCTGGCCGGGCCGGCTCAACGCCGGCATCGCCGCCGTGGGCGTCATCATCGGGCTGAGCATTCTGGCGGCAGGAATGGCGACCCTTCGGCACGGACGCGGGACGCGCTCCAGAAGTTAGCCGAATCCATCAAAAGAAGATGTCGAGAATGCCCAGCGTCGCCAGCAGGACGCTCAATACGCCGTTGAGCGTGAAGAAGGCGAGGTTCAGCTTTGAAAGGTCGGTGGGTTTGACCAGCCGGTGTTCGATAATCAGGAGCAGCACGGCCAGGGCCGCGCCGATGAAGTAGAGCGTCCCCAGGACGGGGGAGGCGACGCCCAGCAGAACGATCATGGCGGCACTGACGACATGGGTCAGGCGGGCGATCCAGAGGGCCCGGTGAATGCCGACTTTGGCCGGGACGGAGAAGACGCCGGTCTGACGATCGGAGTCATAATCCTGGCAGGCGTAGAGGATGTCGAAGCCGGCGGTCCAGCTCAGGACGGCCGCGAACATGATCAGCGGGGGCCAATCGACGGTGCCGCGGATCGCCAGCCAGGCACACAAGGGGGCCAGCGCCAAGGCCACGCCGAGGTAGTAGTGGCAAAGCCGGGTGAAGCGCTTGAGGAGGGGGTAGGCGCTGAGAAACGCCAGCACGGGCAAGGCCAGGATCGGCGGCCAGGGGTTGGCATAGAAGAACCAGAAGCCCAGGGTTCCGGCGACAAAGCCAGCGCCGCACAGGGCGATCATCCCTCCGACAAACCCGCGCGACAGCCGCCCGGCCGGAATGGCCCGGCCCTGGGTGCGGGGATTCAGGGCATCCAGCCGGGCATCGAGCAGGCGGTTCATCGCCATGGCGACGGTGCGGGCAGTCACCATGCACAGAAGAATCAAGCCGATCTGCCCGGCATAGGGCAGGTGGTGGGGCAGCGGCCGGGCCGCCAGAAAGGTCGCCAGCAGCGCCCAGGGGAGGGCAAAGAGGGTGTGGCTGATCTTGATGTCGCGCGCGAAGGCGCGGCACTTGTCAGCCCAGGAAAGGGAGGTGGGGGAGGAGACTGGGGAAGCGGTGAGCATGGGTGGAGTTTCGCTGGTCACTTGCGGTCAATGTAATCGAAAGGAATCGCGGGTAACAAGGGATTACGAAGGAATCAGCTCCAGTCGTTTGGCCTTGCAGGCGCGGTCGATGCCGGGCAGGACGTAGTCGGCGGCGACGACATCCCAGCTCATTTTCCGGGCCAGCTCGTAGCCGCGTTCGATGAACGGCTCGAAATCGGTGGGCTTGCGGGGGAGGCGCTGGTCCAAAGTGGCGGCCACCTGCCGGGCGATGGTATTTTCGATGGCGTCCCGCTGCTGACGGCCGATGGCCAGAAGCTGCTCAGGGCGAATCGGGTGGTCGGGCAGGGCGGTATAGTCGGCGACGATGACGTTTGGGGTGTCGCCGCCGGCCGCCTTTTTCACAAAACCCGCGCAGCCGCAGACGCTGGAAAAGACGCAGATGCCGCCGAAGCTGATCGGCTCCACTTGGGCGATGCCGAAGGGTTCGTAGATGCTCTGGCCGAACTCCACATCCGAGCCTTTGCGGATGTCCATGAACTCCATGTCGGCGGGCATCCGATCGCCGCAGGAGAGGCGGTCCCAGCCGAACTGATTGACGAAGACGACCTTGATATTCCGCGCCTGGGCGTTGAACTCCTGCACGCCTTCGTAGTACCCGGCGCCGCCGGAGCTGAGGTCCGGGAGGCCTTCGCGGTGGACGACCGGCCAGCGGTAGCGCTGCTCCATCTTGCGGATGTCATCGGGGCGGCGGGCGGGAACCTCGGTGGAGAGGGTAAAGAGGACCGCGGTCTCATTGCGGGCGCGCAGCAGCGGCTCCAGGTGCTCCAGCACGCGCAGGTCGCGCCACATCGCCTTGGAGGGGACCATGCGGGTGACATGGGTGAAAATGTGGTCCGGCTCGTATTTCAGGAGCGTCTTGCAGTAGCGCTTGAGCTTGGCGCGACTGGCCATCTTGTCATCCAGGCCGATCTTCCAGCAGGGGACGCCGTTGTATGCCAGTTGGGCGGCGACGTGGCGGAAGGAGGGGCCCATGAAGCGAATCTCCTTCAAGACCTCATCGCCGACGCAGAAGATGTTGTCGCAGAAGCGGGCGGCCTGCACCAGGGCGTATTTGTAGAAGTCGGATTGATCGCCAAAGACATCCTCCAGGTAGAGGCCCTGGGCGACGGCCGAGCGCATGGCGTTGTAGAACATCGTGTCGTGGCCGGGATGGCTTTCGACAATGCGCCGCATGGGGGCGACTTCGTGAGCGTAGAAGATGGTGCGGAAGTTGGAGCGTTCCCCTTCGAGAATGGCGGCCAGGGCGGTGGGCATGCCCATGTATTCATGAGAGAGGATGATGCAGGGCTCAGACTGTCCGGCGGCCCCCAGGGCGTGGAGGGCGGCGATGGCGGGGCGGGCCAGGCGCAGGTACTGCTCGAAATCCCAGATGTCCTCGTAGCGGGCGCTCTCCAGGCCGAAGGCCTTCCAGAGGGCGTGTTTGAAGTGATTGAGCTTTTCGGTGTCGTAGCGGGTGACGTCAAAGAGGAGGACTTCGGGGGTGCTGGTGGCGCCGGTTTGGGGGTCGGTGAACTTGCGCCGGCCATAAATGAGGCTGACGTCGAACTCGCGTTCGATCTCCTGGAAGCGCGGACCCAGCGGGGTGCGGGTGATCTGGTCGAGGGAGGAATAGAGCACCTCTCCGTAGGGGCCCAGGCGATCCTCGCCCCGGACATCCATGGGCCAGAAGGGGCCGACGAGAATGTTGCGCTGAATGGCGTGGAGGTAGGTGCGGCTGGTGAGCAGGCCCTGGAGGACCGCGCCGATGCCGCCGATCTTCTGAATCGCTTCGTGGGTCACATGGACAACGGTTTGCATGGTGTAGAGTACGGGGTTGAGAGTTTGGGGTTCAGTGTAGAGATTATCGGCCACTGGGGCGAGTGGGATTGGAGTTCAGGGTGCCAAGATTCCTGGGGTGGGGCAATGGGTTTGGTTCGTTTCGTAATTTGTCGTAGTGGCGACGGGGTGAAAAACCGCATTTTTGATAGCGCCAGCGGGGGATTGGGTTTGGTTCGTTTGGGTTCGGATGACATTTTGTCGTGGTCCGTGGTCCGTGGTCCGTGGTCCGTAGTCCGTGGTCGGTGGTTCGTGGTCTGTGGTCCGGGGGGGCATGGGCAAGGGACAGGAGAGGAAGCGGGGGAATGGGTTCGATTGCAATAAGGAAGCGACGAAGCGCCCCGGCGACGAGGGGAGAAGACAGAAGGCAGTATACGGAACCGAGTCGATCATATTTTTTACTCCTCTACCCTAACGGGGGGCGCTGCGC
>JBIQLO010000241.1:0-1738 GCA_044464175.1 Planctomycetaceae bacterium
ATTCTCCCTGGGAGGCACGGTTACGTGGCCGGCCGCGCGGGCTTCGGCCAACGCGAACGGTTCGGATGTGCCGGATGGGTGGAATTGACCAACGAACCCAAACCAAGCGGCGTCAAAACCGCCTTGGCGCTCGGCAAACGCGGTTTTTCAAGGGCGAACCCACACCGCGTATTTCCCAACGAACCCAACCCAACGCCCGTCGCGGCCCGGCGTTGCATTGACCATCCGGGGCCGCATTCCTATGATTCCTTTAGGGAAGTTAAGTTAAATAAATCACTTTTGTCAGGAGCACACCATGGCCGGCGAGAACATCAAGGAATTCACAGACAGCAATTTCGAGCAGGAAGTCATTAAGAGCGATCGCCCGGTGCTGGTCGATTTCTGGGCCGAGTGGTGCATGCCCTGCCGGATGCTGGCGCCCACGATCGAGAAAATCGCCCGCGACTACGCCGGCAAGGTCAAGGTGGGCAAACTCGACACGGACGCCAACCGCGATGTTTCGCTCAAATACGGTATCAACGCCATCCCCACCGTCATCCTCTTCAGGAACGGCGAAATCGCCCAGCGCTTCGTCGGCCTGCGCCAGGAACGCGAGTTCAAGGAAGCCCTGGACAAGGCATGACCGAGAGTCCCGGATGCCAAGTGCGGAGTGCCGGGTGCCACAGAAAAGGCACTCAGCCCTCCGCACTTGGCAGCCTGCCCTCCGCACTCAGCACTCTGTTATGAAACCACGCATCCTCACCGGCGACACGCCCACGGGCCGCTTGCATCTGGGGCACTATGCCGGCAGCATTGAAAACCGCCTGGCGCTTCAGGGGCAGTACGACTGTTATTTCCTCATCGCCAACAAGCACGCCTTCACCACGCGGGCCGAGCGCCCGGACGACATCCGCCAGAGCGTTCTGGACATCGCCACCGACTGGCTGGCCGTCGGGATCGATCCCGACCAGAGCACGATGTTCATCCAGAGCGAAGTGCCGTCCATCGACGAGCTGACCTTCTTCTTCGCCATGCTCCTGCCCTTCAACCGGGTCATGCGCAACCCCACCCTCAAGGATGAAATCCGCGACAAGGAACTGGGCGACAACTACCCCTTCGGCTTTCCCATGTACGCCGTGGGCCAGTGCGCCGACATCCTGGCCTTCCGCCCGGCCATGGTGCCCGTCGGCGAGGACCAGTTGCCCCACCTGGAGATGACCCGCGAGGTGGCCAGGCGCTTCAACCAGATTTACTGCAACGTCGATCCGCACACGGAAGACAAGGATTATCTGTCGGCCGGGGGCCTGTTTCCGATCATCGAGCCCAAGCTGGGGCGCGTGCGGCGGCTGGTCGGCACGGGCGGCCCGGGGCCGCACGGGGAACTCCTGAAGATGAGCAAGTCGCTCAACAACGCGATCTTCCTCTCCGATGACGCTGAAACCGTGCGCAAGAAGGTGATGGGGATGTACACCGATCCCAATCGCATCCGCGCGACCGACCCCGGCACCGTTGAGAACAACCCGCTCTGGATTTTCCACGAAACCTTCAATCCCGACCAGGCGTGGGTCACGGACCAGGAAGCCGCCTATCGCGCCGGCAAAGTCGGCGATGTGGCGATCAAGAAAGCGCTGGTCGAGGTGCTCAACACGCTCCTGGAGCCGATCCGCACGAAGCGGCATCACTTCGAGCAGCGCCCCGATGACGTCATGGACGCCCTGAAGCAGGGCACCGCCCGCGCCAACGCCGTGGCCGAGGAGAC
>JBIQLO010000241.1:1838-5461 GCA_044464175.1 Planctomycetaceae bacterium
TCATGGACGCCCTGAAGCAGGGCACCGCCCGCGCCAACGCCGTGGCCGAGGAGACGATCGCCCTGGCGAAAAAGGCGATGCGTCAGGACTTTTTCCCGCGGGCGCTGAGCATCGCCTGAGCCTCGGGGCGGGATTTGAACCACGAAGGCACGAAGAGGCGCCGGGCGCTTCGGCACGGCCCCGCGCCCCCGTCGATCCGGCTTTCAAGGAGTGAACCATGCCTTTGGCTTTAAAGACGCCGTCAAGCCGATGGGCCAGATGCTGGTCGCTGGCAACGGGGGCGGCGATGCTCTTCATCGGTGGCGTGATTATCTGCTTTGCCCTGAGCAGGCCCTTCACCACGCCGCCCAGATTGGGAATGTTCAGCGCCTTCGTGGCCACGGTCGCGGCGGTCTTGCTCATCCTGCCGGGGTTCCCTTACCTGGTTTTGGGTATGTTTATGCAGCCGGGGCAGATATGGCCGATGGCCATTCTGTTGCCGTTCGCGGTGCTGCACGTATTGGTCGGGGGGATCGGCCTGTGGATGGTGGTGAGGAGTCAGGATGTGAGTGTCTGGTTCGCCTGGCCTTTGATTGTCTATACGGCTGTTCCGGCGATCCTGGTGGTGGTGCTGATCCGGGCGATGCGCGATGTGCGACAACTGGCCGACCGGCCGGGCGGGTTTGAGGTGTTGCCTGCATCCGGTGAACCCAACCCACCGCCTCATTGATGCTTCCCGCGCATTCCCCGCGATTCATTTGTTCTTGCCGCCCAGCTCCTTAAGCACCTGCAGATTGATTTCATCCCACGCCCGGCCGCTGTCCGGGTCCTTGCCCTTGGGGGTTTCGAGGATTTTGGGGGTGTTTTGGAAGAGGTTGTCGCGGACGAAGGGGCGGAAGCCCTCGACGCCGATCTCGCCCCGGCCGATGTGTTCGTGGCGGTCCACGCGGCTGCCCAGCGGCTTTTTCGAGTCATTGAGGTGCAGCACCTTCACGCGCTCCAGTCCGACGGTCCGCTCGATTTCCTTGCGGAAGGCGGTGTATTTGGAACCGCGAAAGTCATAGCCGGCGGCGAAGAGGTGGGCGGTGTCGAGACAGACGCCGAGGCGTTCGGGATGCCTCACCTGCTCGATGATCGACGCCAGGTGTTCCAGGCGGTAACCGAGAGAGGAACCCTGGCCGGCGGTGATTTCGAGGCAGGTGAGGACGTTGGCGGACTTGATGCGCGCGTGAAGGATGTCCAACGCCTCGGCGACGCGTTTGAGGCCGGCTTCTTCGCCGCTTTGCATGTGGGCGCCGGGGTGGGTGACGAGGTAGGGGATGTTTAATTGGACACAGCGGCGAAGCTCTTCCTCGAAGAGGTTGATGCTCTTGTTCCAGAGGGCGTCATCGGGGGAGGCGAGGTTGATGAGGTAGCTGTCGTGGCTGACGGTCTGGGTGAACTTCAGGCGCCCGCATTCGCTCGCCCATTGGTCAATGGCGGCCTGTTCCAGCGGTTTGCAATTCCATTGTTGCTGATTCTTGGTAAACACCTGGGCCGTATCCAAGCCGAGTTTTTCGGCCTCGATTAGCGCGTTGTGCATGCCGCCGGCGATGGAGAGGTGGGAACCGTACATGGGGAGGAGTTGCCAGTTGTTAGTTGCCAGTTGCCAGTTTTGTAGGGCACGCTATTGCGTGCCGGAACACCGCTTATCATTCGCGGCACGCAATAGCGTGCCCTACGATTATTATTTTTTCAAATAGCGTTGGAGCGTTGGAAGGGTGAGCCAATCGACGTGGCCGTCGCCGAACAGGACGTTGGCGCCTTCGCTGGCGGGGGTGAATTTTTCGTAGGCGGCGATTTCATTCGGTTTCAAATTGTTGCTGGTTCGGCCTTTGGCCAGATAGACATAATCGCTGTGCGCGGTAATCCATTCGGCCATGACCGGCGCTTTTTCCGCCGGCTCCCGCGGGACAGTTTGATCGGTGTTGGGACTGAAGAAGGTGGAAATATACATATCCTCCGTTGTCCAAAGTTCTCCCAGGCTTGAAGGATATTTTCCATTGTGTTCATTGGAATAGAGGAGCATTCCCTGGCCGATCTGGCGGAGGTTGGAAGCGTTTTTGGTGCGGGTCCAGCCAGGGCCACCGTCACGGGCGATGGATCGGTGAGACAGCATGTTCATCAACGGCTGCATTTGCTGAAAGTTGGAGCCGATGTCGATCATGAGGAGTTCGGAGCCGGGGAAGGGGCTGAGGGAGCGGGAATGGAGGCCGGCGTTGTCGGTCCAGGAGAGGGAGGCGGCGGGGGCCAGTTCGTTCATGAGGGTGGCCAGGGGGGGCATGATTTGGAGGGGGGCGTCGATGCCGAAGAGGTCGGACAGGCCGGCGAAGCGGGAGAGCATGAGCCAGGAGGCATAGGTGTGGGGGGCGAACTGGGCCGGTTCGACGAACTGCACCGCGCTGAGAGCTTGGCCGGGCGCGGGGGCCAGGCGGGTGCGGAGGGAGGTGAAGGAGACGTTGTCCAGAATGGAGCCTTTGTCATTGGCCCGCGCGGCCTGCACGGCGGCGGCGGTGATCTCGGGATAGAAGGAGAGATAGAGCCGCCCGTCATCAATGGCCCAGGCGGGGGAGAAGGCGGGGGTGGCCAGGTAATGCACCTTCACGCCGTGCAGGTTGGCCTGCTTGAACTGGATTTGGATTTTGGCCTCGGCTAGCTTTCGAGCCATCCAGTGATTGAGCCAGGCTTCCAGCTTCGTCAAAGAGGCCTGTGTCTTGGCCGGGTCACGGAGTTGGTTGAGATAGACGGTTCCCAGGAAGCTGGTGCCGCCGGTGGCGGGGGAGAGGTATTGGGCCCAGTCGGGGCCCAGGGCATCCAGCAGATCCTTTTTCAGATCGACGCCAGTCTGTTGCTGGACCTCCTGAAGCGCGGCATCGATCCGCCCCTGCGTACGGGCATCGACCCGGCGGACGATGTCCCGGATTTCATCGAACCACCGGGCCGCGTCAAAGCCGGTAGCGGCGGCCATCGAGGCACTTTGGGGGACGGCCTTGAGCAGGTCGTCCGACACCGGGCGCCCGGCCAGCAGGTCGATCAGCCCCTTGCGCGGGGCGGGGGCGGCGATGAAGCAGCGTTCGCCCCAGTTGGCGCCCTCGAAGTCGGCGGTCCAGACGGCCTGCCGCACGCCGCGCAGGCCGATCAGGTCAATGGCCTGCGTCCAGATCGCCTGGACGCGTGGGTTTTGGCCGCTTTCCAAGGCGCGGTCCACCATCTTCAGCAGGCGGGGGGTGTCGATGTAGAGGATGGCGACGGGATCGGAATGCACCTGGGCCAGGGCGGTGACAAAGGGCTTGTGAAAGCGGAGGGAGGAGGCGGGCTGGGTGGTGGATTGGGAGGCGGGTTGCGTGGCCGGGCCGGTGATGCGCAAGGCAATGCGGTCGCGCGTGCGCTGGAGGCGGACCTGTTCCTGCCCCTTGAGCAGCGAGAGGTCTTTTTCCAGTTGATCGGCATCTTTGCCGGCGTCGCAGACCAGGCCGAATCGGGGCATCGGATGGGCCGGATCGGACAGGTCCAGTCCTTCAAAATAGAAGGCAGTGGGATGCTTGAGCAGCAGGCGGGCGATGTCGGCGGCCTGCTGGGCAAAGGGGGCGGCGTTGGGATTGGCC
>JBIQLO010000242.1:0-5459 GCA_044464175.1 Planctomycetaceae bacterium
GGGGGGATGGGGTGGTGGGGGGGGCGGGACCGGGGGGCCGCGGGGGGACCGGGCGGGGGCGGTGGCGCGGGGGGGCGAGGGGGGGGGGGGGAGGGGGGGGGGCGAGCTGGTTCAGATCGCCGCCGAGGGCGACGATCTGGCGGATGAGGCTGCTGCTGGTCAGGGCATACTGGTCGCCGGTCATAATGAAGACCGTCTCGACGTTGCCGACGGCGCGGTTGGCCTGGGCCAGCTGGAACTCATAGCGCAGGTCGGAGATGTCGCGGATACCGCGCAAAAGAGCGGTGGCGTGGACCTTACGAACGAAATCGACGGTCAGCCCCTCGTATTGCTCGACGCGGGCTCCCTTCATGTCGCGCAACAGCTCGGTGATGATCTCGACCCGTTCCTGGAGAGAGAACATCTCTTTCTTTTCCGGGTTGATGCCAACGGCCACGATGACCTCATCAAAGAGGGTCAGGCCGCGGCGGATGACGTCCAGGTGGCCGTTGGTGATGGGATCGAACTGCCCGGGGAAGACGGCGATCCGGCGTTTGCTGGGGGTTGTCGGCATGGTGCGGCAGTCTATCTTCCCGATGGGCGTTGCGGTAGAGTAAGCGCGGCGGCCTGGGTGCCGGTCTGGCGCATTTGTCGGCCGGGCGCGCTGTCGTAGCGTGAATTTTATGGAAAGGAACGGACATCACGGCGGGGAAAGGTCGCTGCGTTGCCTGGCGATCATCCCGGCGTTCAACGAGCGGGGGTCGGTGGGGTCGGTCGTGCGCGGGCTTCAGCGGGCCTTGCCGGAGCTGGATGTGGTGGTGATCGACGACGGCTCGACGGATGACACCTGCCGTCAGGTGCCGCCGGGAACGGCGGTGGTCAGCCTGCCCTTTAACCTGGGGATCGGGGGGGCGATGCAGACGGGGTATCGGTACGCCGCCCTGAACCAGTACGATGTGGCGGTGCAGGTGGATGCCGACGGGCAGCACCGTCCCTCGCAGGTGCGCCGGCTGATCCATGCGCTGGTGAACGGGCAGGCCGACATGATCGTGGGGAGCCGGTTCATGGAGCCCAGGAAACGGCGGTATCGCCAGAGCTTCATCCGCAAGACGGGGGCGTGGGTGCTGCGGGCATCGATCCGGGGGTTGACGGGGCTGACCATCACCGACTGCACCAGCGGGTTTCGGGCGGCCAACCGGAAGGTGATCCATGCCTTTGCCCACTGGTATCCGGAGGATTATCCGGAGCCGGAGGTGATCCTGCTGCTGCACCGGGCGGGGTTCAAGGTTCGGGAGCTGCCGGTGCGGATGCGTCGGCGTCGCAGCGGGCAAAGCAGCATCCGGGTGCTGAGCGGGCTGTTTTATGTGACCAAGGTGGTGACCTGTCTGCTGCTGGACATGGTGCGCGAGCCGTGGCCGACCGGGAAGGTGGCGCCGCCGTGAACTGGGTTCGTTCGATCATTCTGGTGGTCTTCGGGCTCTTGCTGCTGCTGCTGGCGGTGCGGCGGCTGCGGCGCTACCGCCTGAAGGAGCGGTACGCGCTTCTGTTTCTGTTCCTGGGGCTGCCGTTTCTGGTGCTGGCGGTGTGGCCGGCGGCGATTGACACCGTGGCGTCGCTGCTGGGCATCCAGTACTTCACGGTGATGCTGCTGGCGATCTCGGCCTTTTTGATCCTGACGGTGTTTGAATTGCTCACGATCGTCAGCCGGCAAGACCAGCGGATTTCCACGCTGGCGCAGCTGGTGGCAATTCTGCAGGAGAAGCAGAAGGAACTGGAGGGGCGCCTGGAGCAATCGCATTCCCCGGGGGCGCACAAGCCGGTGGTGCATCTGCAGCACCCCGCGCGGATGCGGGAGGATATGAAGGGGTGATCGGGCGGGCCGTTGAGGCCGTCGCGATCTTCATTGGTCCCGCCTCCAGCGCGTTTTGAATGCTCCGGCGGCGGCGATGGCGATGAGTGAGAGCAAGGCGGCGGCGCTGAGGGCCGCGCCGGCGTAGAGGGTTTTGGAGCGGAAGGTGAAGCGGACGGAGTGGTGTCCGGCGGGGAGGGGCAGGCCGCGCAGGAGGTAGTCGGTCTGATAGATGGGGGTGGGTTGGCCGTCGATGCGGGCCTCCCAGCCGGGGTAGTTCACATCCGAGAGCACGAGGAAGGCGGGATGGGGGGTGTCGGTCTGGAGATCCATGGTGGTGGGGGTGATTTTTAGGATGTTCACCCGGCCTGCTGTCGAGGCGTCAGCGGACAGGGGGGGCGGGGTCTTCTCCAGCAGGGCGGTGGTGGCGGGGTCGAAGGGGGTGCCGTCGGGGAGGCGGCCGGTGACGATCGTATGGGCCACCTGGTCGGGTGGCAGTTGAATGGTGCGTGAGGTGAGCCAGGCGCGGGGCATGGCACGCCGGTTTTCGTACAGAATCATCCCGTCGAACCGGTCTACGGCTTTCCATGCGGGGGCGTTGGTGAAAAGAAGATCGAAGGGGGAGATGGGGTAGAACCGTTCCTCTTTGGCCGGGGCGTCGGCGGGGCCGCGGAGGGTGATGTGGGTCAGGATGACGGCCGCCTGGTCGGGCAGCAGGCAGTGCAGGCGGATGCGCTGCACGCGCAGGAGATGGGGGAAGGTGAACCGGGCCAGGTAAAAGTGCTGGGGATAGCCGCCGCCGTCCCGGGTGGAAAAAACGGGGGCACGGCGGTGGCGGATGAGGGGGCGGACATCGGGACGGTCCCAGGCCTGCTCGGCGATGTCGCGCCCGGCACGCAGGTCGAACCGGCAGGTTTGGCCATCGGCGCCTTCAAGGGTGATGCGCAGGACGGGGGTGTTGTCGGGAACGAGGATGGAATTGCCCATTGCGCCGACCAGCCCCAGGTGATCGGCCGGAAAATCGGAAACGGCGATGGTGCGATCGGCGTTGGCTTGGAGGCCGCCTTGCAGCAGCAGCGGCAATTCATGCCAGTTCCAGCGGTAGCCGTCGCGATCAAAGTGAAGGCCGCGACAGGAACGGGCATCGGGGACCAGGAGATACCGCATGGCCAGCAGATCCAGCGCGCGGCTGCCGGTTCCGGCGGCCAGGGGCGCTCCATCGGGGCGGTCGCCCAGCAGACCGGCCCGCGTCAACGCACCAACGGCGTCCGTCCGCGTCAGGCGCTGATAGCGCTGCAGGAGGAGCGGATTGTAGCCGGTCGCACTGGAGAGGCCCCATGCGAAGGGGCTGTTGGGGCGGCCCTGGAGCGTCTTGCCGAGCATGTCGTGGGCCATGCCGATGCGCTGATGGGTGTCGCTCAAGGCGTGGCCAACGCGGGCGAGGGGGGCGGGCATGTGCAGTTCGGCGGCGGGGGGGGAGGCGCTGCGCCACTCGATCAGGAAGCTGAAGGAGGCCAGGTCCAGAATCAGGACCAGGAGGGCGATGCCATACGCCCAGGATCGGCCGCTCCAGGCGATCAGGGCCAGGGCGATCGCGCCCAGAAGGGCCACGATCAGCGGAATGGCAAGGGTCGGGTTGTGCCAGGGAAGGGGGGAGTAGTGGAGGCCGGCGGCGGCGAAGAGGGATTGGAGGCGGGAGCGGCCAAGGAAGAGGAGGATCGTTGCCATCGCCATCAGCAGCGGCAGTGTGACGGCGGCGACCAGGGCGATGCGCCGGCGCGTCTTGCGATCCGGTGAGGCCAGAGCGGCCAAGCCCAGGCCCGCCAGGATGCTCAGGGCGACGGTCCATTCAAAGAGGTGGCGGGGGGGAATGCGAAACAGGTTGTAGCCGGGGAGGTGAAAGAGCCATTTGGCCAGCGGCGTGTAGTCGCCCAGGGCCATCAGCAGCGCCACGGCAGCGGCGGCGGCGAAAAAGCGGGTATGAAGGCTTTTGCCGCGCCGCCACAGGGCGATGGCGGCCAGGATCAGGGGGAGGAGCCCGACATAGCCGGCCATTTCGGTGAAGTTGCCCAGGCCAATGTAAGGGGGGTAAGGCCCGGGACCGGTGCCGCCCAGTAGGAAGGGGAAGAGGAGCGTCAGAAATTGGCGGGGGGGAAACGAAAAGGCGGAGAAGTTTTCGTAGGTGAGGGTCTGGCGGACGCTGTGGCGGGTGAGTTGCCAGGCCGGCAGGAGCTGAATGGCGGCCAGCAGGATGCCCAGAACGACCGCCAGGGCGCACAGGAGCAGATAGCGCCAGGGGGAGGGGCGGTTTTGGGAGATGGGGAGGGCGTCGCCGGGACCGGCGGCCGCCAGGACCAAGACATAGCTTCCGAACAGCGTGAGGCTGTAGACCATCCATTGCGGGTGCCCGGCCAGAATGCACAGGCCGACGGCCAAGGCGGCGGTGACAAACCATTTCCCCGCCGCCCCCTGCCGAAGGCGCAGAGCGGCCAGGAACAACAGGGGGAGCCAGGCGGCGGTGTGGGTCATGTTGACCTGGCTGACGTGGGAGACCAGCACGCCCCCCAGGCCGTAGATCGTTCCGGCGGCCAGGCCCGCCAGGCGGTTGCCGGTCAGGGCGAGGACAAACCAGGCCATGAAGAAACTGCCCAAGATGAAGGCGGAGAGGGCCAGCAGGTTCCAGGCGAAGGCAGGATTGGGCAACAGGGCCATCAGGCGGGCCGGCGGATAGAAGCTCATCACCTGCGGGTCAGCGCTGAGGGGATAGCCGCCGAAGAGGTTAGCGGTCCAGGCGGCCTTGGGCGCGCGGAACATGGGATGGAAGTAGGCCTCTCCATCGCCGTGGGCGAGCAGCCGCCCGTTGAGAAGGATGGGTGAGAAAAAGAGGGTGTGGAGGGCGATGAAGTAGAAGAGTAGAGGCAGCAGGCCGATGGCGCGGCCAAAGGCGGAGGATCGCTCGGCGGTTCCGGGGAGGTTGGAGCAGGTGGTTGCGGTCATCCGGTTTTAGGACTCCTGTTTGCGGGCGACGGCGACGAGACTGAGGCCGAAGGGGAGGGGGATGCGCCCCAGCAGCGCCCCTTCGGAGGCGAAGGTCCGGCCAAAGGCCCAGTTGACGGGGGCGGGGGGGAGGCGAAGGTCGGTGGCGCCCTGGGCGCCGCTCGCCCGGGCCCAGAGGCGGGCGGCGGCGGCCAGGGGGAAGAGCCAAGTGTTGAAGTGGCTGAAGAGCTCCAGCTTCAGGTCGGGCTGGTCGAACAACCGGCGGAAGGCGGCGGCGGTGTAGCGGCGATAGTGGTGGTGATGGATGTCGCGCTGGGTCCAGAGCCAGGGATAGGCCGGGACGGTGCAGATCAGGATGCCGCCGGGGCGCAGCAGCTGGGCCGCCCGGCGGGCTGAGGCGGCGTCGTGCTCCAGGTGTTCCAGGACATCCAGCAGCAGGACGGCGTCGACGGATCGGAGGGGAAAAGGAACCTGATCGGGCAGGAAGCCCCGCTCCACCTGGATGCCCCGGCGGGCGCAGAAGGCGATGGCCTGGGGGGAACTGTCCATCCCGGTCACGTCGTACCGACCCTTGAGGCGGTGGAGCATCATGCCGCAGCCGCACCCCAGATCGAGGATGCGCGGCGGGACATTC
>JBIQLO010000243.1:0-5449 GCA_044464175.1 Planctomycetaceae bacterium
CGAAGGCGGAAACAAAAGCCATCATCTCCCCCCGCCGGCCGCCGGCCTCCCCCCGCCCACCCCTTCGGGCACCTGCTGGCTGAGGCAGTGGATCGCCCCCAGCCCCCAGATCAGCTCCGTGCAGTCGATCCCGATCACCTCCCGCCCTCCCAGGCGCCGCTGGAGAATCTCCAGGGCCCGCCGGTCATTCTTGCGATTCCGGTAGGTCGGCACCAGCAGCGCCCCGTTGACGAAATAGAAATTCACGTAGGTCGCCGGCAGCCGCTGCCCCTCATGCTCCACCACCCCCGGCATCGGGATCGTCACGATCTCAAACGGCCGCCCGTCCTGATCCTTGAGCATCTTGAGCCGCTTCAAATTCTCCCGCAGAATCTTGTAATTGGCATCCCGCGGGTCTTCCTCCACCCCCGTCACGATGGTCGTCGGGCTGATGAACCGCGCCAGATCGTCCACGTGTCCATCGGTGTCATCCCCTTCAATTCCCTCCCCCAGCCAGCAGACATGTCGCTGCCCATAAAAATCCTTCAGGTACTGCTCGATCCGCTTTTTCGACACCCCGGGATTGCGGTTTTTGTTAAGCAGGCACTGCTCGGTGGTCAGCACCGTCCCGGCCCCGTTGAAATCGACCGCCCCCCCCTCCATGACGATCCCGGGATAAAAGACCGGCAATCCCAGTTCTTCCGCCACCCGCGTCGGCACGGCATCATCGGCATCATACGGCGGGTACTTCCCGCCCCAGGCGTTGAACCCCCAGTCGACAATGGCCCAATCCCCCTTTTTCCACTTCCCATTCTCCATTTTCCGTCCCACGAACGCCGGCCCATGGTCCCGGCACCAGCACTCATTGGTCGGGATGTGGTGAAACCGGACGTTCCGCAGGGGACAGCCATTGGCCCGCAACTGTTCTTTCACAATCCGCTCATAATTCCCGTTGGGCACATTGATATGCACCAGCTCCCGCCGGGCGATTTCCCGGAATATCGCCGCCAGGTTCTTCGGCACCGTGTGATACTTGTCCGGAAACGAAATCCCCTCCGGCCGTGGCCAGGAAAACCACGTCCCCGAGTGCCGCTCCCACTCCGCCGGAAACGTATAACCCAGAGAAGCGGGGGTCTGTTTCAAAATCTTGAGTTTGGCCATGACGATTGAATTCAGCAGGAAGACACATCGGGCACCGGAGTTGAGCCGGCCGGGATTAAGCCGGCAGTTCTCCGGCCGCCTGCCCATTGGAAACGAGAATCAGCAGCGTCAGAAACATCGACGTATTGATGCCGATCATCCCGAGGGCAATATAAAAAAACAAAGAGGTCCGCCACGCAACTCGACGCTCGGCCCCGGCGATGTCAACCAGCATTTGCGACCGCGCTTTCCATTCCGCATTGATGTCCATCTTGGCCAAATAGGTGTCGAGCTCCCTGGCTCTTTCGGCGGGAGAACCTGGTCGGGAAAGAGGCAGCCCATGAAGGTCGAATGGCGCCTGCATGGCATCCAGCGCCGCTCCGCGCATCTTTTCACCAAAACCGGAGGTATCGGGCATCCAGAGGCTCTTGGCAAGATACAATCCCGTCCCCAACAGGAAATTGCACGCGCAGATCACGACAATTATTTTGTGTCGACTCATGTCTCAAACCAGCGGATTGACCACGCGAACCCCCGCGAAATCCTGCCCGGCGTTCAGGTCCTCGCTCCAAAGCTCCGACGCCCCGGCCCATCGCTTCATTTTGATTTCAAGCGGGCTTTTATCTTCCGATCGCCCCATCGGCCTGTCTCCGTGTCCTCCATGCCCTCCGTGATGAGTTTCCAAGCCGCTCAGGAAACCCCCGCCGTCTCCCCAAACCGCCGGCACAAGCCCCCGTACATGTCAATCCGCCGGTCCCGCAAAAACGGCCAGTGCGTCCGGCTGAACTCCACCCGCTCCAGGTCGCACGGCACGACCATCACCTCTTCCTGATCCGTCGAGGCCCGCTTCACGACCTGACCGTCCGGCGACGCCACGAACGACTGGCCCCAGAACTCGATTCCCTCCTCGCTCACCGGCTTCCCCTTGGCGTCCAGAATCTTCTCCAGCCCGATCCGGTTGGGCGCACAGACATAACATCCGTTGGCCACCGCGTGGCTCCGCTGGATCAACTCCCAGGAGTCATGCTGCGCCTTGCCATACTCCGCCTTCTCGCTCGGATGCCACCCGATCGCCGTGGGATAGAACAGAATCTCCGCCCCCTGCAGCGCCGTCAGCCGCGCCCCTTCGGGAAACCACTGGTCCCAGCAGATCAGCACCCCGATCGTCGCGTATTTCGTCTTCCAGGCCCGAAATCCCGTGTCCCCGGGCGTGAAGTAAAATTTTTCATAAAAGAGCGGATCATCCGGGATGTGCATCTTCCGGTACACCCCCAGCAGCGACCCATCGGCGTCAATGATCGCGGCCGTGTTGTGATAGAGCCCGCTGGCCCGCCTCTCGAACAGCGACGCCACGATCACCACCCCGTGCTTTTTCGCCAGCTTGCCAAACGCCTCCGTGCTGGGCCCGGGGATCGGCTCGGCCAGCTTGAAAAACCGATGATCCTCCACCTGGCAGAAGTATTTCGACCGATACAGCTCCTGCGTGCAGATGATCTTCGCCCCCTGCCTGGCCGCCCGCTCGATCAGCCCCGCCTGCCGCCGCAGATTCTCCTTCGGATCGTCCGAACAGGCCATCTGCGTCAGCCCCACCTTCACCACATTTCCGCTGGGTTTCCGTGTCTTTGCCATGATTGCTTCACATAGGGCACGCCGCGGCGCGCCAAACAGACTTCATTGAACCGCCGCCGCTTGAATCATAGCCCCCTTGCGCCAAATGCAAAATGCGGAACGCGGGCCGCGCCCGTCATTCCGCATCTCTTTTCTTTAGGTCCGTTTCCAGCACCCGGCACGCAGCACTCAGCACCCGGCGCTCCCCTTGCCCAGCACCCGGTACTCTCCCACCACCCCGAACGCCGCCCCATCGAGCATCCGCCAGCAGTCCACGATCACCCGCCGCCGCCCCCCGGCCTGGAACTGCTCCGGCTTCAGCCGCTTGTACGCCTCCCAGTTGGTCATCAGCAGCACCACATCCGAAGCCTCGATCACCGCCTCGGCCGACGGCGCCAGCGTCACCGCCTCGCCCAGCACCTTCCGCGCGTTCTCCATCGCCTCCGGATCATGCGCCACCACCTTCACGCCCCCCGTCGCCAGCCGCCGCGCCAGCAGCAGCCCCGGCGCATGTTCCACCACGTTCGACCCCGCCTTGTACGACAAGCCCAAAATCCCAACCGTCGCCCCCTCCGGCAGCTCCCGCACCACCTTTTCCGCCAGCCGGTCGATCTGGTGATGGTTGATCCGATCCGTCGCCTCGGGAATCAGCGGGTTCACCCCGTAATGCCGCGCCAGCGCCCCAAATGCCACGTTGTCCCGCGGGAAGCACGGCCCCCCATACCCCAGCGCCCCCTTCAGATACTTCTTGCCGATCCGCGTGTCCATCCCCAGCGCCCCGGTCACCACGTCCACATCCGCCTTGGGCAATTTTTCACAAACCTCCGCCAGCATATTCGCATACGAAATTTTCGTGGTGACGAACGTGTTGACCGCGATCTTGGTCAATTCCGCGTTCACCCAGTTCATCCGCGCGATCAGCGGCCGGTTATCGCACACCCCCTTGTACATCTCCTCCAGCAGCCCCCCCGACCGATCATCCGACTCCCCGATCAGGATGAAGTCCGGATTGAGCATGTCCCGGATCACGCTTCCCAGCGCGATGAACTCCGGGTTGTAGCAAAACCCGAAATCCACCCCGCACTTCTTCCCACTTGCCTGCTCCAGATGCGGCACCAGTTCCCTGTCGCACGACCCCGGCATCACCGTGCTGGCCAGCGACACCAGGTGCCACTTCTTCTTCTGTTTCAGCGCCTCCCCCACCCGCCCCAGCGCATCCTTGGCATGTTTGAGCGAGAAAAACCCGTTCTCCTCGCTCGGCGTCGGCACCACCAGGATCGTCAGGTCCGAGCGCTCGATCGCATCCTCATAGTCATGCGTGGCGCTGAGACGGCTCCGGTTGGTAGAAATCATCTCCGCCAGCCGCGGCTCGCTCACCGGCGCCTCCCCCGCATTGATCGCCTGCACGAACGCGTCGTTGGCGTCCAGCCCGATCACCGTATGCCCCTTGCTCGCCAGCACGGCCGCCAGCGGCGATCCCAGCTTCCCCAGCCCCACCACCGAGACCGTAAACACCCGCTTGCTCCCCTCAGGGGCCTGAACCTGCTTGAACACCGTCGTCTTCTCCTTGCCCGCCACCGGATTCAATACTGCCGTGCTGCTCATGCGTTTCCTCGTAGGGTCCGCCACGCGGACCACCCTCTGACCGTTGTCACGTGCCTACTGCTTGCGCTTCGATGCCTGAATCAGCAAATGCCACCCCAGTTCCTTCTCCAGTTCCGCCAGTTGCTCATCGCTCACCCCCGCCCAGGCGGCATCCTTCTTATACTCATACCGCTTGTATGCCTCAACATCCCAGGTGAAGATATGGCTCTTGTACATTTTCTGGATGTCAAAGCCTTCCAGCAGCCGCCGCGCCTCGTCAAATGTGTAGCTCCAGGTCACCGGGCACCCGCTCTGCGCCTCCGAGTTCCGCGCGATCAGCTCATCCAGCCGCCCCATGTCCCACACCCCCTCCTCCTTCATGATCCAGAACAGCTTGTAGCTCACCTTGGAGTAAACCATCAGCCGCAATTCCCCGTCATCCGCCAGATACTGCTCCCGGATGTGCCGAACGATCGTCTCCGGGTGCGGGCTGTGATGAATCACCCCGAATGAATAGACCAGGTCAAACTTCTGCGGCTTCACCACCTGCGGCAACTGCTCGGCGTTTCCCTGGTGAAAATCGATCCGGTCGGCCAGTCCGAACACCTCCGCCCGCTGCCTGGCCACCGCCATCGACTTGTCCGACAGCTCGATCACCGTCACCTGCGCCCCGGCCCGCGCGAAATTGATCGTGTCGGTCCCGATCCCGCACCCGATCTCCAGGACCTTCTTCCCCTTCCACCTGGCGAATTCGGCAAACTGCGGGATGTGCGGCTCCACAAAGTACTTGCGCTTCTCGACTTCGTCGAAATACTCCCGCGTCCCCACCTCCTTGGTCGAGTGCCGGATGTTGCACGGCCGGGCGTTCCAGAAATCCCGCACCCGATCGATTGGCACCGCCGTAAATCCTGAATCCGTCTGTGTCATAGTCTAAAAGCCTTTTTGTTGGCCAACCAAAGTATCCGCCCCCCCCCGCCAGTGTCAATCAAATGACACACCCCGCCAATCCTCTCCAGGGAGGGAAGCATTCCCGTCAAACAAACCGATCGACCTCGCTCTCCCCCTCCACCCATTGCACCCCGCCCCCCAATTCACTACATAAGAATCCCGGAAATTCAAAATTCTTACTTCTTAATTC
>JBIQLO010000244.1:0-5446 GCA_044464175.1 Planctomycetaceae bacterium
TTTAATACTGACGCATGGTGGCGAACCGCGAAAAAAGAACCTCCCGCCGGGCACCATAGTTTATAGAGTCGGCATCCCGGACAGACCGTTTGGCGATCAGACGTTTGTTGCGCGAAATGGACCGCAGAGGGCTACACCGCTGAATTGCGAAAGGAAGTCTGCAAGGGAGGCTTCCCCCCTCACCCGCCCGCGGCGCGGGCGGCCTCTCCCCCGAGGGGGCGAGGCGGAAGTAGGACGCATTGGCGGCGGGGCGTTTTTGTGCGGAATGGGCCGCAGGGGGTGCGAACCCGCCACGGCTGCGGGGGGGATTAGCCGTGGCCGGCCAGTTGCCAGTGCTGGAGGGCGTGGATGGGGTGGAGGAGCATGAGGACGTTGAGGGTGAGGTTGTCGCGAATCCACAGGAGGAGGATCAGTTCGATGGCGAGCAGGAGGAGCAGCGAGGCGCGCAGGCCCAGACGGCGGGCCAGGAGGTAGCCGAGCAGGCAGCAGGCGATGTCGCCCAGGGAGTTGGCCAGGCTGTCTCCCTGGTAGCCCAGGGCCATGGTGGCGTGGCGGTATCGGTCGATGACGGCGGGGGAATTCTCGATGATCTCCCAGGCGGCCTCGATGGCAACGGCGATGGCCAGGCGCCAGAGGGGGGCGATGCGCCGGAAGGGGCGCAGCGACAGGACCATGAAAAAGATCAGGCCGTGGGACAGGTGCGTGAAGCTGTAGGGATCGAGCAGGTGCTGGGAATTGTGGCGCGTCCAGATGTCGCCGGACCAGGGCCAGGGGCGGCCGCAGGCGCACCACCAGCGGCGACCTTCAGCGCGCAGGGTCGCGGCGGCGGTGAGAAGGATGGCGGCGATGGCCAGCCAGGGCCACCGGGTGGCGGGGAGGGCCGTTTGCGGCTTGGGGTTGGCTGTGAGGCTGTGCGGCATCTGGTTCTCTTTGGGGCGGGGTGGATTGTAGGGGAGGCGGCTGGGGGGGCCAAATGAGTTATGACGCGGAAATGGTCCGCGGTGCGGACCCTACGCCGCGCGGTAGGCGATCAGGAAGAGGCGTTTGAAGGGGAAGAGGATTCGGCCGTCGGGGCGGGGCGGATAGGCCTGGGGCAGGCGTTGGAGGTAATCGGCCAGGAAGCGGGCGCGGTCGGCATCGGCGGTGAGGCGGTCGAGGTAGGGGCGCAATCCCGTTCCTTTATACCACTCGACCATCGCCTGATGGTCCGGCAGGACATGCTGATAGGTGGTTTCCCACAGGTCGATGCGGGCGGCATGGGGAGACAGAAGGTCGTAATAGAAGGGCAATTCCTGCACGTGCCACTGGCGCACACCGCGGGCGGAAAAACGGTCGCGCCAGTCATTGGAGGCGGCCAAGCTGCGCATGATCCGGTGCGCGGGGGAATTCCTGTTGGCCGGCATCTGGACCGCCAGGGCTCCGCCGGGGGCGAGGCGGTTGAAGAGGGCTGGAAAGAGCCGGTCATGATCGGTCAGCCATTGCAGGGCGGCGTTGGAGAAGAGGACATCGTACTGCTCGGCGGCCTGTTTCGGGGCGGCCCAGCGGGCAATGTCGGCCAATATCCAGCTTTGGGAAGGATAAGTCTGGCGGGCCGCTTCGATCATGGCGGGATTGCTGTCCATTCCCATGATGCTTGCCTCCGGCCACTGGCCGGCAAGCACCTGGGTGCTGTTGCCCGGCCCGCATCCCAAGTCCATCACGCGCGCGGGGTGGTCCACCTCGATCCGCCGGACCAGGTCGTGACAGGGGCGTGTGCGCTCGGCGGCGAACTGGAGATATTGGCGGGGATTCCAGGTGGGCATGGGGCAAATGGTAAGGGGGCTTTGGTGTGAAGGGGAGGCGTGGTTCACATTATCGCGGGGGGGATTTGGCGGGTGGGGCGTTTTTTGCGCGAAGAGGTCCGCAGTGCGGACCCTACGCCGCTTTTGGCACGGCAACAGCACAGGCACCCGGCCCGCACCCTACCCTCCCCCAGAATACCGGAGGAGGGAAAAAGGAAGGCGCTTTTGGCTTAGAATTATTACGCGACGGCGGCCAGGGGGCGGGCGGGTTGGAGGATCCATTTGCGGATGGCGGCGGTTTGGCCTTCCCAGGCGCCCGAAGCGCGGGTTTGGAGGAAGGTGTCGTAGAGGGCGTCCAGGGCGGTGCAGAAGTCGCGCAGGAGGGTGATGCGCTCCTCGAAGAGGGTGCGGGGGGAGTCGGCCTCCTCGACCTCGGGCAGGAGGAGCGATGCGTAGGAAAGGGGCTCGGCGTTGAGGGTGAAGGTGAAGCCCTGGCGGTTGGCGTCGATGATGAGGGTGGCCTTGCGCGGGACCTTGCCGGAGCGCAGGGCGTCGCGGGCCTCGGGCATGCGGCTGACGGCGTCGCCCTTGAGGGAATCCTTGCCGCTCTGGCCGTATGCGCATTCCAAGTCGAGGGATTTGTCGAGCATGAGGGTGATGTCGCCGGCGGTGGTGCCGACGATGCTGGTGCGGGCGTCGGCCTCGTGCCAGATCCAGAGGAGAAATTCATTGCCCAGGAAATCCTTGGGCTCGGGGCCCTTGGCGACCCAGGGATATTCGGGGAATTGCGACTCCCCCTCGGGGCCCAGGACGAAGCGGGTGGGGCGGAAGTCCTCGTAGTCGCGGCGGCGGCCGATTTTCTCCAGGTGGCGCAGGGCGACGCCGCCGGCGGTGAGGGGGAGGAGTTTCAATTCGAAGGTGCGTTCGAACAATTCCAGTAACTGTTCCTGGGAGGAGCCGGAGGCGGGGCAGTAGAGCATCTGATTGGGCAGGTCCCAGAGAATGGGCAGGAGTTTGCTCTTGCGGAAGCGGCCGGAGCGCAGGTCTTCCTCCACCTTTCTGCGGACGGTCTCCTTGACGTCCTTTTTCTGGTTTTTGCTGATGAAGCCGGAGGGGTTGGTGGCGGCGGTGGCCTCCTCCTCCATGAGCTGATAGGCCTTTTTGAGATCGCCGGGGACTTTGTTGGTGTCGATGCGCAGGCCGAAACTCAGGGCGTCGTTGAAGACGTTGTGTTCGAAGGAGAAGCTGGTGTCGAGGATGTGGCGGCCGCCGGACCAGCCATATTCGATTTCCTCGGGGATGCCCAGTTCGCCGGGATTGAGGGCGTGGGCGGCGAGTTTTTCGAGGAGGGCCTCGTCGGGACGGTCCGACTGGGAGCCCAGGACGGCAAAACGGCGGAAGGAGACGGACCCGGACGCAAAACCCATGGGGGATACCTCGGTAATTGGCTGTTTGTTGCTGGTTATTTGTTGTTGGCGGGGGCCCAAAACGGGCGGGTCCCGCCGCAAACGACAATCGGCCGGGCGCGTCGCCGGCGGCCCGGGTTCAGGGGGCGGCGCCCCTGAACGACGAATCGTTTAGGGTACCCGAGGCTCGGTCGGCTTGCAAAGCGGAGGGCGGGGCCTAAAATGGTCGGCCTTGAATGGGGGCAGGTAGCTCAGTTGGTAGAGCAATGGACTGAAAATCCATGTGTCGCCGGTTCGATTCCGGCCCTGCCCATTTTTCCCTTTTTTTATTGAAATTTCGGTCGGCGATCGCCGGTGTCTTCGCCGTACCAGCGGCCGGGCTTGAGGGTGATTTTGCGCAGGCCGGTTTTTCGGCAGGCCAGGAGGAGCTGGTCCTGGAGGCCGGCCAGGAGGAGTTGTTTGAGTTCGTAGAGGTGGGGGGAGGAATCGACCAGGACGGTCAGGGCGCCGCGGTGGAGGCTTTCCAGGGAGCAGTGCTCGCTGAGGAAGTCGGGGACGAGCCGGCCCCAGCACTCGGCGATGGCCGAGAGTTTGGTCTGGCGTTTCTGGACCGACTGTTTGAAGAAATCGACCATCTGCGGGCCGAGGGGATCGGCCGAGGGGGGAGTGTATTGCTTGACGCGATGGAGGCGGGTGAGTTCCGCCTCGGCCAGTCGCACTTCCCGGAGCGACATGGGGACTCCTTCCAAGGAATTGTCAGGCGCCTGCAGGCGGGGTCACTGCCCTCGCCACGGCCTCGGCGAGGCCGCCTACAGGAGGTTACTGCAAATTCACGGGCATGATGACGTACAAAAAGTTCTGGCCGCTGCGGAGCAGGCCGGGGCGGTTGGGGGCGGTCAGTTCGAGGGTGATGTCATCGCTGTCCACCACGCGCAGGGCATCGACGAGGAAGGCGGGGTTGAAGCCGATTTCAACGTCGGCTCCCTCGTATTTGCAGGGGAAATTGACGGTCGCCTCGCCGGATTCGGGGGAGCTGCTGCTGAGGATGAGCCCCTTCTTGGAGAAATTCATGCGGACGCCCTTGGTCTCGGCGGTGGAGAGGAGGGCCGAGCGGCGAACGGCGCTGAGGAAGTCGGCGGTGGCGGCCTCCATGCGCTTGTCGGTGTCCTTGGGGATGACATCCTCGTAGGGGGGGAACTGCCCCTCGACCAGACTGCTGGTGAGGGTGGCGCTGCTGGTGCGGAAGATGATCTGGTTTTCGCGGATCTGGAAGCCGACGCCCTCCTCGGGATCGTCGATGAGCTTTTCGATCAGCTGCATCGTCTTGGCCGGGACAATGGCCTGGGCGCCGTCTCCCTTGGGGCCCTGGGCCAGGTCGCCCTTGGCCTGGGCCAGGCGGCGGCCGTCGGTGCTGACGAGGCTGATTTTCTTTTCCTTAGCGACCACGAGAACGCCGTTGAAGGCGTAGCGGGTGCTCTCCTTGGCGGCGGCGAAGAGGGTCTGGTTGATGAGCTGCTTGAGCTGGCCGCCGGGTATCTGGAAATCGGTGTCGCCTTCGAAGTCGGGGATGGGGGGAAATTCCTGGGCGTTCTGGGAGGGGATGCGGAAGACGGAATCCTGCCCCTTGATGACGGTCATTTCCCCTTCGCCGGAGTCGATGGAGAGGGTGTCGTCGATGCTTTCGCGGACGATGTCGCGGAGTTTGTCGGCCGGCAGGAGGATTTCGCCGGGCTGCTCGACTTGCACCTGGGCGTCGGTGTACCGGATGGCGACTTCCAAGTCGGTGGCGGCGATGGTGAGCTTGTCGGCCTCGGCGGTGAGCTTGACGCACAGCAGGATGGGTTTGGTGGTGCGTCCGGCGGCGACGTTTCCGGCGACGTTCAGGGCATCGAGCAATGCTCCGCGGTTGCAGATGATTTTCATGTCAGCCAACTCCTGAATTCAACTTTATCGCTTGATCCAGACGAAGAAGCAAGAGGGTGGAACCGTAATGCACCGGCGGGGTTTTTGCAAAATCGGGTGGGGTTTTGGGCGGGGAAAAAACGGGAGGGGATGAGGGGGCGGGTCGAAGGATTCCCTGTTTAAGTATTATGGTCTTTCCAGGCATTCATCTTGGTGATAATGCCTGTTGGAATGTGGATAACTGGAGATGCACGAATATAACTATCGATAATATATGGGATTGTAGCGTTTGTTATCGGACTGGGGCTGTGGATAAGTTGTTCATTGTCTTGTTGGGTGTTTTACGCAAGGGTGGGG
>JBIQLO010000245.1:0-5442 GCA_044464175.1 Planctomycetaceae bacterium
CGGCCGGGGCGAAATTCTGCTGGAACGAGCGGGCGCCTTCCTGCGGGGATTTCTCATCCCCCGTCGTCAGGCTCAGGAAATCCTCCCCCAGCTTCAACTGGTTCGGAGCGGCATTGGAGACGGACTTCCAGGGGGGCGTCGTCTTCTTATCCGATGGTTCGGCGTCCTTGTCCTGGGCCGTGCCCGGCTCATAGACATTCTCGCCCCAGTCCACCTTGGTCTGGGCCAGGAGCGCTGTGGGCGCCAGCAAGAGAGCGCCCAATACAATTCCGATCAGTCGTCGATGGTGGGAGTGATGCATTATGGATTCATCCACATGGATTTTTTGTTGTTCAGGTAGTCGTTTTCCAGGTCCGACACCGGCGTGGTGGCGCAATGTCCATCCACGAACGCGATATTGATGGTCTTGTGCGGGTGGCGGCCCAGCACCGCATCCCCGGCATTGGCCGCCGTCCAGCTCTTGCCGTCGTTGTAGCTGGAGCCGGGAATGTAATTGTTGCTTGCCCCGTGCTCAATGTACCACCAGTTGGTGTTGTACTGCCCCGCCTCCAGGTACAGGATGACATGGGCCGCATCGTGGATCGTGGCCAGGGAATGGGTCGGCGTGAAGACATTGCCCTGCTCGTTGTACTGCCCGCACAGGACGCTGTTGATGGAGTAATTGCCGCGCCCGGGGTCGATGTTGGGCTCCAGCGCGGCGTTCACCCTGGACACCGGGCAAAAGAGAATCGGCGTGGAGGGCTTGGTGGCGTAGGAACCTTTGGGAAGAAAGCCGGCATCCTCCAGCAGTTTGAAGCCGCTGGCCCAGCTGCTGGGCGGGCCGGTGAAGGCGACAAGAAAGGGGGGCGGGCGGCCGTTGTTCTGCCCGGCGTACATTTTGGCGGCCATGCTGATCTGGCGCAGCTGGCTGAGGCACTTGACCGTGTTGGCCTGTTCCCGCGCCTTGTTCAAGGCCGGCAGCAGCATTGCGATCAGGATCGCTATGATCCCGATGACGACCAGCAGTTCGACCAGGGTAAAGGCTTTGCGGGGATTCATGGCAGCTCCTCGGGCAACGGGATATGAAACCACCACCGGAGTGGTTCGACAACGTCCAAAACGTTTCGAACCGCCTTCATTCTGGAGGTCCCCGCCGGCGCTGTCAAGCCAATTCCGGCGCTTGCCCGCGCTTGCCGCGTCTAGATCGCCTCAAACGGGAACAGCGGCTTGCGCCGGTGCCGGTATTGAAGCTGGTTCATGTCGGCCGTGGTGATGCCGGGCGTATTCACGCGGATCAAGTTCTTGCAGATCGGCGCATAGGCCGCGACCGGGGCATGCACCCCCTTGGCCACCAGGTAGCGGAACGAGGCCGGGTCCAGGCCCGTGCACAGGATCACTCCCAGGCTGAAAGGCGGCGTGCGCCGCGTGGTGACAATGATGCTCAAGGGGCCCTGCTGCAGCACCGCAGTGGGGCCCATCTTGTAGCCGGTGCGCCCGCCGTGGCGGGCTTCGGTCTCGCTGAAGCAGCCATCGCTGAGGTGCGTGACGCGGAACCGCCCGGTCAAGGGCGCTCCCTGATTCGGATCGGTGTGCCCGCCAACCGACAACTCCAGCTCCGCCCCCACGCCCGCGGCATGGGCGGCCTTGGCGGCGGCGGCATCATAGATGCAGACGACGGAGGGGCCCAGATTGCGCTTCAGCAGCCCGTGGGCGATGAGCGTCCCATCCGCCGGGGCGCCGCCGCCGACGTTGTCTCCCATGTCCAGCAGGCAGACCGGCCCCTCCATCTTCTGCGCCATCTCAAGCGCTTCGTCCACGCTGTGCAGCACGCCCCGGTAATTTTCCCGATGTTCCTTCAGCCAGGCGGCCATGTCGTCGGCCGCCTCCTGGGCCAAAGCGCGGTTGCCGTCGGCCGTGAAGGTGAAGGCGCTGCCCATTTCCGCCACGTCGGCATAGGGGAAGCCGAGGATGACGCTGCCGGTGAGAATGCCGGGCTTGGCCAGCCAGCTCTGGAAACGCTCGTACATTTCCTTGCAGGGGGAATCGGCCGTCAGTTGGCGCTCGATGTTGATGGCGATGTTGGGAAAGGCGGCGGCCTGGACCGGCTTTACTTCGCCCCTCAGGGTGCGGACCATCAGTTTGGCCGCCTCGATACCGCGCTGGCGCTGGTCCAGGTGGGGATTGGTGCGGTAGGCGATCGTCGAATCGGTGGCGTCCACCATCGCCTTTGAAAGATTGGCGTGCGGGTCGAGCGTGCAGATCATCGGCACGTTGGGCCCGACGCGCTTGCGCACCTCGGTGAGCCAGTTGCCGTCGAGGTCGGGATGTTCGATGCCGACGCCCGCGCCGTGGGGGGCGACCATCAGGCCGTCGAGTTTGCCGGCCGCGTCGAGGGCGGCGAACATGCGGCGCAGCAGCTCGCGCTCCGCCTCCGGGGCGATCGCGCCGGAGGGGGTGGCGTTGGCCGAGAAGAGAGGCAACAGTTCGATGTCTTTTTCGGCGTCGAGCACTTCGAGGAAGCCGCCGATTTCGTGAAACGCCTTTTGAAAGGCCTCCCGGATCGACTTTCCATCCTCCAACAGCCGCGCCGCCTCGAAATCGGCCAGCGGCGTGGGCTTGGGATAAAAGGTGTTCGACTCGTGGGCCAGACCGAGAATGCCGACGCGGAAAGACATAAAAACCTCTGAGTGTACGGTGCTGCGTGCCGTGCGGGCTTGGGATGCTTAGCACCCCGCGCCCGGCACTCAGCACTGCCTGTTATTTCCCATCATACGCCACCACATCCATCTCGAACTTCACGGCGCCCAGGCAGTTGGTGATCGTCGTGCGGGCCGGGAGGGGGGCTTTGAAGACTTCCTTGTAGAGCCGATTGTACTCGGGCACGTCCTTGGGGTCATGCACATAGGAACGCACCTGCACGACATGCTGCAGGCCCATGCCGGCGGTTTCAAGGATGCGCTTGATGTTGGCGATCGTGCGGCGGAATTCATTTTCGAACGTGTCGGAGACGATTTTGCCCGAGTCATCGACCGACGCCTGGCCGGAGACAAACAAAAAATCGCCGGCGCGAATTGCGGGCGACAGAACGGCGTTGGGAGCGACGGTGGAGGGCTGAATGACCTTGTGACTCATATGCTTGCTTTCCTTTCGTTTTTGGGGACGATACCGAATTGTTGTGGGTGATTCAACCCGTGGAAGAGGAGTTGCCGGCCGCGAACCTAACGCGTGACCGGCAGCAGCCGTTTAGTAAGGAGCCGCATGAGTCAGGCGAAAGTGGATATCGTGACCTTGGAGATGGCCCGTCAGACCCTTTACAGCGCCGTTGTGAGCGACGCCCTGGACGCCATGGGGCTGCGCCACCAATCGCCGCGTGTTTCACTTGTGCCGCAGACCGGGATCGACAAGCTGGTCGGGCGGTGCAGGACGAGCCTCTGGGTGGATATGTCCCACAAGGATCCCCATCCCTACGATCTGGAGCTCAAGGCCGTCGATTCCTGCCAGCCCGACGATGTCCTGATCGCGGCCGCCGGCGGCTCGATGCGCTCGGGCATCTGGGGCGAGCTGCTTTCGACCGCCGCCCGCAACAGCGGCTGCGTCGGCGCGATTATCGACGGCGCGGTGCGGGATGTGGAGAAGATGCGCGCCATGGGCTTTTGCGCCTTCGCCCGCGGTCGCAGCGTCTATGACAGCCAGGACCGCCAGCGCGTGGTCGATCTGGACGTGCCGGTTGAAATCGCCGGCGTGCGCGTGGAATCGGGTGACCTGGTCATCGCCGACGGCGACGGCGTCGTCTTCATCCCGAAGAAAGTGGAGCAGGAAGCGCTCCGCCGCGCCTGGGAAAAGGTGCATGCCGAGAACGTCACCCGTGACGCCATCAAGGCCGGCATGAAGGCCACCGCCGCCTACGAAAAATTCGGCGTACTGTAATTGCAGACTGGCTGGCCGTTGGCCGTGGGGCGAGTTCGGACCGCGGCCAACGGCCTGCGGCAAACATTTCCATGATCCAGTCCCTGGTCATCACCGGCAGGCGCCCCGGGCCGCGCCTGCTCATCACCGGCGGCGTCCATGGGGATGAATGGGAACCGATGGCGGCGATTCGCCGTCTTCGCACCTTGATCCCTCCCGATTCGCTCGCCGGCGCCCTCACCCTCGTCCCCGTCGTCAACGAACCGGCCTTCGCCCGCGCCCAGCGCACGGCCGGGGATGGGCTGGACCTGGCCCGCGTCTGCCCCGGCGATCCCCAGGGCTCGATCACCCAGCGCATCGCCGCCGAACTGTCCAGTCTGATCCGCTCAGCCGACCTCTATATCGACCTGCATACCGGCGGACGCAATTACGACATTCTCCCCCTGGCGGGATACACCCTCCATCCGCAGCCGCACATCCTTGATGCACAGCGCCGCATGGCCAGAGCCTTCAACCTGCCCCTGGTCTGGGGTACCACGCCGAATCTGGAAGGAAGGTCCCTCTCCGTCGCCCGCGATGTGCCGATTCCTGCGATTTATTGCGAACTGGCCGGGCCGGGGTTCAGTCCCGGCGGCGTGGAAATGTATGTCGAAGGCTGCCTCAATGTCTTGGGCGAATTCAACATGCTCGACCGCACTCCGTCGGCTTCCCGCGTGACATGGACCGTGGAGGATGCCACGGACCAGAGCGGACATCTGCAGGTCCAGCACCCCGCGGCAATCGACGGCTTTTTCGAGCCATCGGCCCGCCTGGGGGACCGCGTGCAAAAAGGGCAGCCGATCGGCAAGATAGAGGACCTGCTGGGCCGGTCGTCCCACCCGGTGCGTGCGGCCCAGAGCGGCGTGCTGCTCCTGCTCCGCGCCGTCGCCAGCGTCAAAAAAGGAGACGCCCTGGCGGCCATCGCATCGGGTTGAGGGTTGCCGCTCCTGATCGGGCAACTGACAACTGACTTTGAGGTGACCTGTGCAAAGACCCGTGGCAATTGTAACCGGCGCCGGCGGCGGTATCGGATCGGCGACCGCGCTGGAACTGGCAAAACAGGGATACGACCTGCTCCTGACAGACCAGAACGCTCAGACGCTTCAGACGGCAGCCCAGGCCGCCCGCGACCATGACGCCCGCGTCGTGGAAAAGGTCGGCGACCTGTCCGATCTGGAATTCACCCATTCGCTGACCGAATCGGCCGTGGCGGACCTGGGGCGGATCGACGCCTTGGTCAACAACGCCGGCTTCTCCAGGCAGGGGACGATGCGCAACATCTCCCCGGAGCTGTGGGACAAAATTCTGCGCGTCAACCTTACAGTCCCGGCCTTCCTGGCCCGCTGGGCCGCCCAGGACATGCAGAAGCGCAAGAAAGGGGTCATCGTTAACATCTCCAGCATTCAAGCCTCGGTGACCCCGGGCTATTCCCCGGCCTATGTCGCCGCCAAGGGGGCGCTCAACTCGCTCACCTATGAACTGGCGATCCTCTACGGGCCGGTCGGCATTCGCGTGGTG
>JBIQLO010000246.1:0-5414 GCA_044464175.1 Planctomycetaceae bacterium
CACGCCTCCTTGATGGCGGCCGCCCGCTCCACGTTCCGATCCTCCAGCGTGCATTTCATCTTGGCCCCGCGAAACCCCTGCTCCTGCGCCTGCCGGCAGACGCGGGCCGAATCTTCCGGCGTCATGCGCCCCATCCACGTGTCCACCGGCACGCGGTCCCGATACGCGCCGCCCAGAAGGGCATAGACCGGCATGCCGGCCTGTTTGCCCAGCAGGTCCAGCATCGCCGTATGGATGCCCAAATGGGCCGTCGTGTTGAACGCACGCTCCAGAAGCCGATGCGGGCGATGGGCATGGGCGTCGGCCACCATGTAGTCGGCCGAGATATCCGCCAGGGGCGGCTCCTGGAGACAGAGCCGGGTAATTTCCAGTCCCGCCAGCCGTCCCAGCCCCGCCCGCACAGTCCCCTCCCCAACCGCGCGGAGACTTTCCCCAAGGCCTACCTGCCCATTGTCGGTATGCACCTCCAGTAGAATTTTGGACGGTACGTCGAACGCCGCCGGTCCGTATTCGGGACTGTTCACCCGCCCGGGATGCGTGGGAACGACCACCTCATGACACTCAACGCGAACGATTTTCATGGTCTTTTCCATCCCGAAGCCAGTAAAAAGGCCTCAAAAGTGTGCTTGGGCTGCCAGCCCAGCAGCCGCTTGGCCCGGTCGATGCGCGTCACGGGCCACAAATGTTCCGGACGGGGTGTCAGGTCCTGCGCCGCCAGCACCGCCATGCAACCGGGCCAATACCGCTCCAGCACGGCCGCCGGATCGCGCTGGGCCTCATTGACATCCTGCTGGGTAAAAGGCGTGTCAGGACCAACGTGAACAATTTCATCCTTCAAGCCCGGAACGGTGGCCGCCAGCAGCGTCGCCTGCCCGGCATCCTCCGCGCTGACGTGGCGCGCCAGCAGCCGCAGCCCCAACCGCTCACCGGGTATTTCACCGAAGGCCACATACCGCAACTGGACCACCTCCAGGCCATGATGCCGGGCATACAGGCTGCCGAGAATTTCCACCTGCTGCTTGGTCACCGGGTAAATCCAGTCCGGTCGCGGCGGCATCGTCTCATCCAGCACCGCCGTTCCATACGCCCCCCAGTCGCGCCCGATCATC
The DNA here is from genome assembly GCA_044464175.1 of Planctomycetaceae bacterium. GTDB lineage: Bacteria > Planctomycetota > Phycisphaerae > Tepidisphaerales > Tepidisphaeraceae > JBIQLO01. The sequence goes on from JBIQLO010000246.1 coordinate 1,110, forward strand.
ACCTCCATGGAACTGGCAATGGCCAGACGCCGCACGCCATGCTCCAGCGCGGCCGCAAACAGATATTCCGATCCGACAACATTGGTCTGGATGAACTGGGCATTGGTTGCCTTCCCGCGAAACGCCCCGTGCATCGCGGCGGTGTGGACGATGGCATCGCATCCCTGGACAGCGCGGAAAACGGCGTCCCGGTCGGTTAGCTCGCCCCGGATGCCCCCCTGGGCCTCAATCGCCTCGGATTGATCAAACAGAACCAGCTCATGCTCGCCCCGCGCCAGATTCGCAACCGCCCGCCCCAGTCGCCCGGCCGCCCCTGTGATAAGGATTTTCATAGCCGCTACCTTACCGAGAATTCATTGGAATTTGTATCGCCCCTCTCATCCGCGCAATCGCACGATGTCGTAGGCGATCAAATCCCCTTTGGGGACGGTGACCCGGTAGCGGCCGCTGCCCAGGGATTCCACCTTCGCCGCGCGCGTGCCGGAGAAATCAGGGGAGACAATCTCCCCCCTCACTTCAGAAGCGATGCCGGGCAGGGCGATCTCGAAAACCAGATCCTGCTCCACGGGAGGAAAGGGATGGGCCGGCTGCGTTTGAGGGACTTTTTCCCCTTTTTTAATGTGGACGCCCGTGCCGTTGTACAGATGCACCAGTGTCAGCCTCCGGCCGCCCTCGGCGGGTTGCTCATAGACGCTGGTGCGAACCCCCAGCGGAATCTGAACAGCCTTGAAATCTGGCTCATCCCCCACCAGGCGATGAATCAGACGACCAAAAAGGTCGCCGATCTGGGGGTCATATTCATAATTCCAGGTCTGGTTGATGGTCATTTCCCGCTGACAGTTGGCCTCGCCCAGCCGTGGAATGACAACCAGAAGCGTGCCCTTTCCCACCGAACCCTGGGCGATGACGATGTAGGACTGTTTGCCCCGCTTGGCCTCGGCCAGCACCTGGGGCCTGACCGGGCTGTCGGCATCCTGCATCACCTCCATCACCGAATAATTGAAGTCCATCGGCTGTTGGCCGATGGCTGAACCACTGAGCCTCACCGGTTTGGCGGCCAGCTTGTAATTGAACGCCAGCCCGATCCACGCGCCCAGGGACCAGGTTTTTCGGGGGTCGCCCAGTTCGTCCAGCACGGCGGAGTGCCCCAGAGACAGAACTTTCCCGCCGCCCCGTAGAAAGTCGTGAACGACCGTAAGTTCGGCATCGCTCATGGAGCAGGCGCTGGGCAGAATCAACAGCTTGAATTGTTTGAGCTTTTGAGCCGTGAGGTCGCGGTTCAGGAGGATCCGGTAGGGAATGTGTTGATCGTCGAGTTGCTCGGCGGTTCCGATGAGGGCATAGCCGTGGCCAAAAAACCGGGGAAAATTGCGCGACGGGAGGGAGAAGAGGAGGGCGGTCCGGGCCAGGGATCTCGCGTGCCGCAGGTCCATGTTCTCTTTCCAGCCGGAATAGCGGCGGGCATCCTTCTCAATCGCCTCGTCGCCGACCATCGCCCAGGTGACCTGCCCGCGCATGTTGTTCTGAATCCAGCCGGCATAGGCATAGGCGGGCTGGCCCACGGGATAGACCAGGCCGAAAATGGGTGAGCCAAAGGCGAAGCGAAGGCTGTTGAATGCCTCGCGGGCGGCCAGGTTGCTGCGGTAGCTCGCCCAGACATTCCGGCTCATGATTTCGGTCCCGAGAAACCCGACAGCGCGGGCCGATTCCGGGAGTGATCCGCCAAAGCCCACCGAGGCGTAGTCGCTGAGCAGGCCGTAGTTCGTGGTGTATTTCATGATGACCACGTTCGGATTGGCCTTTTCGAGATGTTGACGCAGGGCGACATACCAGTCGCCGACCGTCTTCATGCGCCACGAGAGCCAGAGCTTCCACAGGCGGTCCTGGCGGTTCATCAGGACCTTGCCGGAATAAGGCAGGTAAACGCCGGTGTCGTGATGGAATTTTTCGCGGCAGTATTCGCAGCCGCAGAACATCTGGCCGTGGAAAGTGGTTTCGTCAATCATGACGCCGTCCAGGCCGGTGTTTTTGACCCAGTCGGACAGGTAGTTGAAGTAATTCTTGTTGAACTGGGGGTTGTCCAGGCACCAGCCGCGCGTGGGCACGCCGGTGCGCACGTCGCGCTGGGTCCAGTCCAGGTGATTGACCAGTTCATTAAACCCCGCGCCTTTGTAGCAGACGACCGAAAGATCCTGGTGGTCCAGCACCTTCATGCCGCGCTGATGCGCCAGTTGAACAATGCGGGCGATTGTTTTTTCCACACGCGGCATCTGCGCGGGCCAGCAATGGCGAAAAATCAGGCCGTTCAAGAGGATGATGCGGTAGCCCAGTTTCTGCAACTCATCCAGCCTGCGGTTGATCAGGGCATCGGTGTCGAATTCATGAAAGCTGCCGAAGTTGCCCGGACCCAGACCGGTGATGGACCCATCCCACCGCCAGGCGCGGGCCGGATCGTTGGGACTGGGGACATGCACCTGTCCGGCCGGGACGCTGGCCGCGGCCAACTCGATGGGGGCGTAGGATTCCTCGTGCGCCTGCCCGTCATAGGTCCAGCCGGACGCCGGCGGCATCGACCGCTTGAACATGAACAGGTCGGTCGGGGTGGGAATGTTCTCGTCCAGCCAGACACCGCGTTTGAAAGCGAAATCCTGTGCCTTGTAAATCAGCGCCTGGACCGCGACGGTGCTTTGGGCCCATTTACCGTGCCAGGCCAGCTTGATCTGTCGGCCGACGGTGTAGCGGCTGAAGGTGATCGTCTGCATCTTCCCCTGCGGCGAGGCGATGTCCCGGGCGACCGTTTTGCCGTCGCAGCTCAGTGTGAACGGTCCGGTTTCCGCCAGGTTGTTGCGAATAGTAAAAAGATAAATGCCCGGTTCGGGCACGTTCACATCCAGCGTCTTGTCCCCCGAACCGGCGGCCATCGTCAGGGGCGCGCCGATCGTGGGTAGTTCGCTGTAGTAGCGATAGGAGCGGTGGGCGTGCCATTTGGAAAAATCATCAAATGTTCCCTCGATGATGCGCACTTTGCTGCTGAGGACTCCGCCAAAAAGCTCAGGAGACCGCCCGAAATAGAACCGCAACTCGTTCCCCACCTTGTCGACGCGCCACAGCCCCTGGAGATTCGTCGGGCCATAGTCATTGAAAGTTTCGGGCCCTTTGAGGTTGAAGTCGAAGACTAGATGTTTTCCATCCCCTTCAAACGCGACGAAGGAAACCTGCGACCCGCCGGCGCCGTCCACAATCGATCCCTCGGGCATCCCGGCGGTGATCTGGCCGCTGACATTCTTCGGATGGCTACCCCGTCCGGAGATGGCCTGGAAACGCAGCCCCTCCAATGCCTTGAGCGGCACGGAAAAGACATAGGTGTTCGATCCGCCTTCCGGTTCCTGATAGTACGCCGGGATGCGGAACTGGATGGTCAACTCAACTTCCCGATCATTGACCGCGACCTCGCGCCGGTAAGTGATGGCTGATTCGGGGGCTTTGACGCGCCAGGCGTTGTGAACAGTCCAACCATCAATTTGAGCCGTCTTCCCACCTTCGGGGGCCTTAAAAGCATCCGGCCCGATGCAGGAAAGCTGATCGGTCGTGATGAGCGGTTGCCCGTTCCAGTCCACTTTCAACTGATGACCAGCCGAAACGGCAAAAGGGCCGGCAACGGCGGCCGTGCTCCACAGCAGGACCGCACTGGCGATTAGACGCCCGGAGAGTCGATGGTTCATGCCTGAAAATCCTGAAGATAAAGTGGACCTTGCCCCATGCGACAGCCGGCAAACGATCCCGCCAAGCCGGACCTTCACCAACAGGCTAGTTCCGGTCCCAGTAATTGTTCACCGTCGCGCTCCACTTAGTCAGCGTATACGCCGGATTGGGCGGGTTCTTTCCTTTGTCGCGCGAATCCAATTGCAGCGTACTCGCATGGCCATCCAACCAAAGCACGTTGATGGCGTTGCCGCCATTGTGCCGCGGATCGCACGTGTAGCCGTTCTTTCCCGCCGGAGCATACAAAACCTGATCATACGCATAGCAATAGCCGCGCACATAGGTGTCAACCGGTGGATTCACGGAGAGCAGCGCCAATGAATCCACCAGCAGGATCGTCTGGGTCGGCTGGCGGATCTGGTTGCGCTTGGCCGGCAGCGGCCCGCCGTCCGGCCTTGCTTTGCCCACGCGAACACTTCCCCCAATGTCGTCTATGTTGTAGCCGTAATGCACATAGGCCCAGGCCGACGAGGCGGCCGGGTCCGCAGGGCTCAGGATAAAATTGTTGAAATTGGGATAGATGCTCTCCAGCGATGGATCCTT
>JBIQLO010000247.1:0-5268 GCA_044464175.1 Planctomycetaceae bacterium
ACGGTGTCGCCGTTGACCGTTCGGCGCAGGGCATCGGCCGCCGCGCAGACCGTGATCTTCCGCCCATTGCGCGCCTTGGGCGGGCGGGCCTGCTCGACGATCAGAAAGGCGAAGTCAATCGCCCGGTTTTCCGTCCCATACCCCGTGTCCAACTGGTGGACCCCGCGCGGCGGTTCACACGTGGTGGATTCATCCGACATGCCGCATCTCCGGTTAATTCCTGATTCTCCAGGCGATCGTCGCACACGTCCCCATTGCCCGGGCCAGGCGCTCTACTGCTTCTCCGCCAACGGCGGCAGCCCCATCAGCTCGGCCGCCGACTCATACAAAATCCGCTTCTTCAGCGCTTCGGAAATCCCCCGGGGAAACGCCCGGTTCGGGTCGTCGAAGTCCCAGTGCGGAAAATCGCTGGAAAAGAGCACCGTCTTCTCCGCCTGGATCATCTCGAACAGTTGCAGCAGGTGCTGCGGGTTCTCCGGCTCCTCCATCGGCTGGGTCGTGAAGCGCACGTGGTCGAAGATGTATTCCGAGGGCATCCGCCGCAGCCACGGCACCGTGCTGCGCAGCGCCTTGAAGTTCTTGTCCATCCGCCAGATCACCCCCGTCAGCCAGGCGATCCCCGCCTCGGTGAAGATCACCTTCAGCCGGGGAAACCGCTCGAAAATCCCCTCCGCCACCATGCTCACCAGATGCGCCTGATACGTCAGCGGGATCACCGTGTGCCATTCAAAATAGCTGGCCGGACAGCCGATCGGGGTCGAGGGCTTGATCGCCCCCTCCCGTCCCGGGTGCATGGCAAAGGGGATGTTCAGGTCGTGGCAGGCCTGGTAGATCGGGTAATAGCTCCGGTGCCCGTAGAGATGGCAGCTTTCACCGCAGACCAGCACCTGCTTCATGCGCGGGTGCTTGGCCATCCGGTGAATCTCCGCCACCGCCTTCTCCGGATCGTTCATGTTCACCGCGATCGAGCCCAGGAAGCGGTCGTCGCCCGCCATGAACTCCAGCTGCCAGTCATTCCACGCCCGCGCCATCGCCGAGCCCACGTCGATGTTGTGGATCAGGCTCACCCCCATCCCCGGCGACTGGAGCACGCCATAGGCGATGTTGTGCTTGTCCAGGTGGTCCCGCGCCGTGGCATGCGGGTCCTTGCACTCGGCATCCCGCCGGATCACCCCGAACGGATTGGAGTACCCCTGCCCCGGCGCGCTGCTCATCCCCTGCGCCACCGCCTCCCGGAACTCCGCCGGCACAAACGGGTCCAGCGGATGCGCCGGCGAGGCATACGGATGAATGTCCAGGTCAATGATGGGAATGGTGCTCATGGCGCTGCGATTATACCCGACAAGGGCGGGATTTGTCGAAACCCATCCAAAGCCCATAGGGGCGGCTTCAGCCGCCGTTTTCGCCCATGACAGCAACTTGACGTCCCAAGCCCCTCACCCCTCCCCCATCTCCTCCAACTGCTGCAATATCTCCTTGGCCCGCTGCCGCAGCGGCGGGGGGGCTTCATCATCCTGAACCAGCGACGCCAGCACCCGACATGCCTGGGGCATCTGCTTGGCCTCGCACCGCGCTTGCGCCACGCGCCAGCGCAGCATCGGATCGCGCTGCTCCAGGTCCGCGATCTGATCCGCCGCCGCCAGAAGCGCATCGGGCCGCTCCAGCACCCCCAGCGTATGCAACTGCCCCAGCAGCAGCGCATCGGTCCGCTCCCGCGCCAGACCCAGTTCAAACGCCCGCAGCGCGTCGGCCGGACGGTTTTCCGCCAGATACGCATCCCCCAGAATCTTCCAGATCGCCCAGCTTTGCGGATACGCCCTTGCCAGCGGCTCCAGCAGGATCGCCACCGCCTCCATCCCGTTCTGCCGCGCCGGCTCCACCAGCATGTGCAGCGCATCCAGGTCATTGGGATCGCGGTCGATCGCCAGGCGCAACTGCTGGATCGCCTCCCCCTCAAGATGCCGCCGCGGCTCCGGGTCGCTCGTCTGCCGCGCCCGCTCGGTCAGCACCGACGCCAGTTCCACCCGGATCGCCGGCAGGTCCACCTCATCCACCGCCTGCCGCAGCGATGCCTCGGCCGCCTCCAAGTCATGATGGTGCCGCTGGATCATGCCCCGCAGCGCTGTCAGTTCCCCCCGCGCCCCGAATGTCCCCTCGCATCGCTCCAGCAGCATCTCGGCCAGTTCCGGCATGTCATCCTGAAGCATGCTCTGGCCCAGCGCCATCGCCGTTGCCGGGTCCGGGTCCATCTCCTCCAGGCGCATGTGCATGTTCTGGATGTATTGCTGGCGCGGCACATGCGCGATCGTGGCCGGATCGGTCGGATCGGCGAACACCCGCACCAACTCCCCCAACTGCACGCGGGACTCGATCGTTAGCGGATGGGTCTCCCCCAGCTTTCGCCGTACCGCCTCCAACATCCGCTCAAAGCGGTGGGGCTGCCCGATCGCCCGGCAGGCCGCGGCATATTCCGGCAGCGCCAGCGAGTGCGTCGGCCGCAGCTTCAACGCATCCTGGTAAAACCGCAGCGCGTTGGCCAGATACCCCATCTGCCGCATCGCCCGCCCCCGCGCCAGCGCCCCCGACGGGTCCAGTGGATCGATCTCCGCCAGCCGCCGCCCCAGGTCATCCACCTCATTCCAGCGCCCCCGGTCCATCTTCTCGGCCAGTTCCCGGTAAAAATCGGCCTTGCGGATTGCCAGTTGAAACTCATGGCACATCGGGTGCCGCGGCCGATCCGCCACGAACCCCTTCATCCACTGCATGGCCTCGTCGAAGCTGAATTCCCCCTCGCGCACCCGCTGCTCCTGCCCGCGCGGAGCCGGCAACGTCTCGGGCAGGTGGTGCTCCTCGGTGAAGTCGCTCTTGACCGGAATGAGCTTCCATCGCCCCCCGGGCCGGTGCGCCCGCACCCATCCAACCAGTTGTCTCAGCGTCGGCTTCTTCATGACCTGTGGCTACTCTAACATATGATAGTCCCGAAAGCAGCCGAAAGCGCCGCACGCCATTTTGTCCGGCTCTTCGTGGGAAAATGGGGAATTTCCAGCAAGGCCGTCCGCCTGCTTTTCTCCTCCGCCGGCCGTGATAAGATCGCCCTCCGGCAAGTCCTGTGGCCCTTGTGCTTAAAGGAGGATGCGGTGGAGCCCAACCAGATTACCTGCCCCAAATGTCATCAGGCGTTCGCCCTGACGGCCGCCATCGAGCAACCGATCGTCGAAAAACTCCGCCTTCAGTTTGAGCAGCAGGGGCGCCAGCGCGAGGCGCAGCTCCAAAGCCGCCGCCAGGAACTGGAACAAGAGGCCGCCCGCCTCAAGACCGAGCGCCAGGCCCTTGAGCAGCAGCTTCAACAGCGGCTGGAGCAGGCCTTGAAGCAGGCGGCGGCCGAGCAGCAGCTCAAGGCCCGCCAGGCGGTCGAGCTGGAGATGCGCCAGCTGAAGGATGAAGCCCGGGAAAACCAGAAGCAACTGGAGGCGGCCCGGGCCGAACGCCTGGACCTGCTCAAGCAGAAGCGCGAGCTGGACGATGCCCGCAAAAACCTGGAGATCGAAAAGGCCGAGCAGATCGAAAAGGAGCGCCAGGCGATCCGGGCCGAAGCGCAGAAAGCCGCCGCCGAGGCCGCCGGCAAGCAGGTGCAGGAACTGCGCGACATCCTCTCGGCCAAGGAGCAGCTTCTGGAGGACATGCGCGCTCAGGAAAGCCAGTTGCGCAAGGAACGGGCACTGATGGAGGAGCAGAAAAAGGGGATGGAACTGGAGATGCAGCGCCGATCCGACCAGATCGCCCAGGAGGTGGCCCTCAAAAAGGAGGAGGAATTCCATCTGAAGGAGTCGCAGTGGCAGAAAAAGAGCGAGGAACTGACCCGCCAGATCGAGGAGCTGCGCCGCAAGAACGAGCAGGGCTCCCAGCAGACCCAGGGCGAGGCGCTGGAGGTGGACCTGGAACGTTCCCTGACCGACTGCTTCGGCATGGACTGCATCGAACCGGTCGCCAAGGGCGTGCGCGGCGCCGACATCCTGCAGCGCGTGCGCGATGAGTACGCCCGCCCCTGCGGCACGATCATCTGGGAATGCAAGCAGACCAAGACCTGGAGCGATGGCTGGCTGCGAAAGCTCAAGGATGACCAGATCGAGCAGAAGGCGGACCTGGCGGTGCTGGTCTCGGCCGCCCTGCCCAGGGAAATGACCCATTTTGAATGTCGGGAGAACGTCTGGGTCACGCCCCCTTCCCTGGCCCTCCCGCTGGCCCGCGCCCTGCGGCTGTGCCTGATCCAGACCGCCGCCGCCCGCAACGCCGGCATTGGACAGGAATCCAAACGCGCCCAGGTCTACGACTACCTCTGCAGCCAGGAATTCAAGGGGCGCGTCACCGCCATCGTCGAGGCCTTCATGACCATGCGCCAGGAACTGGAGAAGGAAAAAAAGGCCTACGCCCGCATCTGGGCCGCCCGCGAAAAGCAACTGGAACGCGTCCTGCACAACACCGTCGGCCTATACGGCACCCTCCAGGGAATCATCGGCCACTCCCTCCCCGCCATCGACGGGCTGGAACTCGACGCTCTGGGCGTCGATGTCCTGAGCGAGGCCAAAGCCCTCCCCGCCTGATGGTTCACTCCCGCCCCCCTCGAATCCCTCTCCCTGCCCTCCCCCAGTGAACGCAATCGGGGAGGGCAGGAAGGGGCTTTTCCGACGACTGGGCGGTTACCCGTCATCCTGTTGACTTTTGCCTAACATAGGCGTAGGCTCTCTCATGCTTCAATATCCCTTCCACCCATTTCCCTTCGTCGCTCTGCCGCTTCGTCGTTCCGTTGCTTCCCCGACACCAACGAACCCAACCCAAACCCATCAAAAACCTCGCTGGCGCTCCAGAATCAACGATTTTCCCCCCGAACCCAACACCCGCTATTTCCCAACGAACCCAACCCTCCGCCGCCTTCGCCCCCTCCCGCGCCCGGCGGCCCCGAATTGACACCACCGCCCACCCCGGCTAGCTTTCGCCCTTGGATTTAACCACAAGGATTCACTATGCCCGATTTCAAAGATGTCACCGTTCCGTCCCAGGGTCAGCCCATCACCAAGTCCGGCCAGACGCTCAACGTCCCGGACCACCCGATCGTGCCCTTCATCGAAGGAGACGGCACCGGCCCCGACATCTGGCGCGCCAGCGTCCGCGTCTTCGACGCGGCCGTCCAAAAGGCCTACAAAGGCAAGCGCAAGATCGCTTGGATGGAGGTCTACGCCGGCCAGACCGCCAAGGACAAATTCGACACCT
>JBIQLO010000248.1:0-5254 GCA_044464175.1 Planctomycetaceae bacterium
TCCTGAGTCTGCACGGCGTTGAATTCCGTTTCGGGATTGTTGATGTCGTCGGGTTCCATAATGATTGTTTTTTGCCACTTGTCCTTTGCCATGGGTCACCCGCTGTCCATTCACAGCGTGCGAGTGATAAATGACGAGGGACGACTGACAGCTCCTATCCTTCTCCGGTCAATTTATCCTTCAGCTTTTCCAGGAATCCCTTCCGCTGGGGCAGCACCTCCACATCCTCGGTGGCCGCATACTCCCGGAGCAGCTGTTTCTGCTTGTCGGTCAGCTTCTTGGGAATCTCAATGATTATTTGTACAAGCTCATCGCCGCCACGGTAAGAGCGAATATCCGGCAGCCCTTTGCCCTTGAGTTTGATGACCTCACCATGCTGGGTGCCCGGCGGCAGGTCGATCGACTCAACTCCCTTGAGGGTCGGCACCTCGATGCGCCCCCCCAGGGCCGCCTGGGTGAAGGAGATCGGCGTCTGGCAGACCAGGTCATTGTTGTGGCGGCTGAAGATTTCGTGCGGCTTGACGGCGATGTAGCAATGCAGATCGCCGCTGGGCGCGCCGGGGCCGCCCGGCTCCCCCTCTCCGGGGATACGGATCGCCTGTCCATCATGCACGCCCGGGGGAACCTTGACGCTCACCGTCCGCTTTCGCATCTCGCGTCCACTGCCGCCGCATTTGGGGCAGCGATCCCGAATGACGGTGCCCCGCCCCCGGCAATTCGGACAGGCGGTGACCATGCGGAACATCCCGCCGAACCCCTGCTGGGCGACGCGTCCCTGGCCGCCGCACTGGACGCAGACCACCGGGCTGCTGCCCGGCTTGGCGCCGGTGCCATGGCAGGTTTGGCACAGGTCCTGCCGCTCGAATTCGATCGTCTTTTCGGCGCCGGAAGCGACCTCTTCCAGCGTCAATTCCACCTGGGTCTCCAGATCGTAGCCGCGTTGTACGGTCTGGGGGCCGCCCCGGCCCCGTCCGCCGCCGAAGGCCCCGCCGAAAATCTCGTCGAACATCGAGAAGATGTCCCCGACGTCCATGTGCGAGAAGTCGTGCTGGCCGTTCACCCCGCCATGGCCGAACTGATCATACCGCCGGCGCTTGTCCGGATCGCTCAGGACCTCGTAGGCCTCAGCGCATTCCTTGAACTTGCCCTCGGCCTCCACCTTTCCATCCCCGTCGTTGCGGTCGGGGTGGTATTTCATCGCCAGCCGTCGATAAGCGCGCTTGATCTCCTCCTCGCTGGCGGAGCGATCCACGCCCAGAATCTCATAATAGTCGCGTTTAACAGTAGCCACAGTCTTTTGTTATACGTCCCATGGGGGAATGGGATCGCCCCTTTAAAACGGAAAATCCTATCCGCTGGATCGACGGATGTCCACGCCGGCGGAGACAGCCCGCTCCGCCGGTTGACTTGGACCCGGAACGGACTATGATACCCGGCGCGATGAACGTTTGCACCACGATCCGCCCGGCGATTATTATTGCTCCGCCAACTTGCGGGTAGGGCCGATCGTTTTGCTTTAAGAATTCCAACAGCCCTGCCCGCGTGGCAGGGCTTTTTTTGTCGGCATGGGGCCCGCCGCAGGAAGCTGGCGGACCGGCGACAACGGACAATCCACCCAATACCGAGGTACACGATGGCCCGACGGATCGAACTCTACGACACGACGCTGCGTGACGGCACCCAGGGGGAAGGCTTTAACCTGTCGCTGCAGGACAAGCTTCAAATTGCGCAGAAACTGGATGAACTGGGCATCGACTACATCGAAGGGGGCTTTCCGCTCTCCAACCCGAAGGATGCGGCGTTCTTTCAGGAGGTGCGGCAGTTGGGGCTCAAGCACGCCAAAGTGGCCGCCTTCGGGATGACGCGCCGGCGGGGCGTCAAGGCGGAGGAGGACCCGGGCATGAAGTCGCTGCTGGCGGCCCAGACGCCCGTGGTGACCATCGTCGGCAAGACCAGCGAGCATCAGGTCAAGGCGGTGCTGGGGGTGTCGCCGGAGGAGAACCTGGCGATGATCGGCGACACCATTCGTCTGATGGTTCAGGCCGGGCGGCAGGTGGTCTATGACGCCGAGCACTTCTTCGACCAGTTCCGCGTGAACCGGGAATACGCCCTGCGGACGCTCCACGCCGCCGCCGAGGCCGGGGCGTCGGTGCTGACCCTGTGCGACACCAACGGCGGGAGCATGCCCGAACTGATCGCCGAGGCGACGGCGGCGGCCAGGGAGGCCACCGGCGCGGCCATCGGCGTCCACACACACAACGACGCCGCCCTGGCGGTGGCCAACGCGCTGGCCGGGGTGCGGGCCGGGGCCGACCTGGTGCAGGGGACGATCAACGGCGTGGGGGAGCGCTGCGGCAACATGGACCTGATTCCGCTGGCGGCCAACCTCCGCCTCAAATACGGCCTGGAATGCCTGAGCAACGGCACGCTTGAGAAGCTGACCGAAACCAGCCGGTTCGTCTATGAGACGGCCAACATGAATCTCTTTTCCGGCCAGCCGTACGTCGGTTCCAGCGCGTTTGCCCACAAGGGGGGGATGCACGTCCATGCGGTGCAGAAGGATGCCTCCACCTATGAGCATGTGCCGCCGGAGTCGGTGGGGAACACCCGCCGGATCCTGGTCAGCGAGATGAGCGGGGCCAGCAACATCGCGGCCAAGGCGGGCAAGAAATTCAAGATCGACCAGGACAAGGCCGCGTTGCGGGCGGTCCTGGAGCAGGTGCAGGACCTGGAGAACGCCGGCTATCAATTCGAGGCGGCCGACGGGAGCTTTGAACTGATCGTCCGCAAGCAGATCGGGCGGTATCACCCCTTTTTCCAGCTGCTGCATTACCGCGTCGTGGTGCAGCGGCACAACGGCGGCGACCCGCTGGCCGAGGCGACGGTGAAGCTGAAGGTGGAAGACAAGACCGAGCACCGCGTAGCCGAGGGGGATGGGCCGGTCAACGCCCTGGACAACGCCCTGCGTCGGGCGCTGGAGACGCAATACCCCGCCATCGCCCGGGTGCACCTGAGCGACTACAAGGTGCGCGTCATCAACTCCGGCGCCGAGACGGCCGCGGCCGTGCGGGTCATCATCGAATGCAAGCGTGAAAGAGGGGATGGGACCAAGGACCTCTTCGGCACCATCGGCGTCGGCGGCAACATCATCGACGCCAGCTGGCAGGCGCTGGTGGAGATGTATGAATACCATTTGATTCATGTGGAGGAAGAGGGGAAGATGTAGCGACTTGTTATTGGTTATTGGTTATTGGTTGTTTGTGCCAGATAACAAATAACAATCAGGAAATTCCTCTGAATAACGCAACAGCGCCAACCATGCCCAATGTTTCCGACATCCCCCCCGAGCGTTTTCCCCGCCACATCGCGGTCATCATGGACGGCAATGGACGCTGGGCGGTGCAGCGCGGGATGCAGCGCGTGCGCGGGCATGAGCGCGGGGCCGTGGCGGTGCGGAACATCGTCACGGAAGCCGCCCGGCTGCGGAAAGACCACGGCGGGCCGGACTACCTGACGCTCTACTCCTTCAGCATGGAGAACTGGAAGCGCCCCCTGGAAGAGGTGTCGTTCCTGATGGGGATGTACATCGACTACCTGAAAAGCGAGCGGAAGACCATGATGGACAACAACATCCGCTTCCGCCAGATCGGCCGCCTGGAGCACCTACCGGAGGAGGTGCTGGAGGAAATGGCCATTACACTGAAGGAAACGGAGAAAAACGACGGCCTGACGCTGACGCTGGCCCTGAACTATTCCAGCCGGGCCGAGATCACCGACGCCGTCCGCGCCATCGCCGCCCAGGTGCAAAGCGGCCGGCTTCGGCCCGAGCAGATTGACGAGGCCACGATCTCCGCCCACCTCTACACCGCCGGGATGCCCGATCCGGACCTGCTCATCCGCACGGCCGGGGAGATGCGCATCAGCAACTACCTGCTCTGGCAGATCAGCTACGCCGAGTTGTTCGTCAGCCCCATCCTCTGGCCCGACTTCACCCCCGACCACCTGCACGAGGCCATCGCCTCCTTCGCCGCCCGCAACCGCCGCTTCGGGGCCCTGGACCGGAGCAACACGCTCTAGTCACCACCGGGGCACGGAGCCCTCGTCTGCCCGAGGGTATTGCCACAGATGGGGCACAGATGGACACGGACCGGAGGGTTTATTTTGCCGGTTCGACGGCTTACTTGCAGAAGATTGGCAAAGGAAGGCTCATGATGAGGGGTTAATGATTCCCGTCCCCTTCTCTGCTCCCCCATATCTACGCAATTAATCTAACCGGATGGTAAGACCCTGCCAATGAAAACGACTCCCGTCCCTCTCTCCGTCCCCTCTCTCCGTCCCCCTCTCTGCCTTCTCCTTCCTCGGTCAGTCCGATTCAGTCCAGAATAATATTGGATTCCCATCAATCCTACCCTTCAATATGTGACACGCCAAAATCGGCATCTCTTGAACATAAATCAAAATACTTCCCTCGCCAAACCAGAGATGATCGACAATTTTCCCTGTATAACGCTCGGCCAATTCGGATCTTTTCCACTCAAGATCAGTCGTGTTCAGTTTCAGAAGAATCGTATCATCGGCCTCGTTGGATGTGCCGACTGCCCTCTCGCTCATTGTGCAAGCAATATGGTTATCAATAGCTATGCAATTCAAGAATCGATGCCCTTCAAGCTCTAAGACGAGTGCGGAATCGCTCCATGACATCTTGAGAATCACGCTGCCAGAAACCTCTTGGTCAGAGATAGTTCGTTCCCGTGCGTCCACCTGTATGCTTTTGCGAATGGCGGTATCTGGATCGGAATATCTCCGCACAGATGGAATTTGGGCAATAATCTCACGCATAATTCATTGTCCTGATGAAAGATGGGCCCCGGAAAGTTCTCCCGTCCTGTAGGGAAACCGAAGGGGACGGGAGTCATTTTGGCTGCCGGATCAATCCATCCCCCCCAGACAAGCCGGGCTCGAAAGGGCATGGAAGCGAGCTTATCGGCATGATTCCGTCGAGGCAATCCCGAAATGACGCCCGTCCCCCTGCTGCGCTTCCTGCGCCAAGGCGCTAAACCCCCACGCCAAGGGGCTAAACCCCTGTGCCAAGGGGCGAAACTCCTGTCCCAAGGCGCTAAACTCCTGCGCCAAGGGGCGAAACTCCTGTGCCAAGGCGCTAAACCCCCACGCCAAGGGGCTAAACTCCTGTCCCAAGGCGCTAAACTCCTGCGCCAAGGCGAAATACTCCCGCGCCAAGGCGGAAAACACCGGC
>JBIQLO010000249.1:0-5243 GCA_044464175.1 Planctomycetaceae bacterium
GGGGAATAGGTGTAGTTCTTGACCGAGGAGTCGATGTAGATCACGCCGATGATCTCATCCCCCACGCGCTTGTCCCCCAGCTTGCGCGCTTTGATCGGCACACACAGCACCGAGCGAATGCCCATGTTGTGCACGCTCTTGCCCTTGGAAAAGCGATGGTCCGCCATCGCGTTGCTTGAGAGCACTCCCTCGCCGTTGCCCAGCACGTGGTTGATGATCGTCCGCGAGGCGTGGATCTGCACCGGCTCCGGGGGGGCTTCCCCCCCTTCCTGCGGCTTCTCCTCCTCCGCCGCCGACTTGGTCCCCTCCTCTTCCCGCGTGCGCACCACCTTGGGGATCAGTTCCTCACTGGCCGGGTCCACCAGCAGGATGATGCCCCGGTCGGCCTTCACGTGCTCGAAGACCAGGTCCATCACCACTTCAAGCACCTGGTCGGCGTCGAAGCTGCTGCCCAGGGCCGCGCCAAGCTGATAGAGCAGCTTCAGGTTGTTCATCGCGGCGGCCGCCGGCTCGGGCACCGCCAGCACCATCGAATCATCGTTCGAGGCGATGGTCTGCATGATCGAGGCGTCCATCCCCATTTCCTGCCCGGCCAGGGTGACACTGGAATTGGTCGTGCGCGACACCCCCGGCTGGGCGCCGAAGACCATCAGCGTCCGTCCCACCCGGACCTGGTCCCCGAGGCGCAGCTCATGATGGTTGATCACGCGTACGCCGTTGACATAGGTGCCGTTGGCGCTGCCCAGGTCGTGCAGCACCCACTGCCCGTCGTTGGGCAGCAGTTCGCAGTGGCGGCGACTGACGGTTTGATCGGTCAGCGGCAGCGACCGGCTTTCGCGCCCGATCAGCGCCGGCTTGTCGGGCAGCTCAAACCGCCGTCCCTTGTCCGGACCTTGTAGCACCAGCATCGTAAGCACGTGGATAGTTTACCCGCCCCGGCCGACGAAATCGATGCTGTGGGAGCGCGTGTGGAAGCGGAATTCAGGACTTGCTCGGCGGCCTGGGACCGGGCGGGGCGGCGGCCGAGGCCGGCGGCAGATCATCCGGCTGGAGTCCGGCGGCCGCCTGGTTCTCACGGCGAATGGCCTCGTAGATCTCCTTGCGGTGGACCGGCACGTTGCGGGGAGCCCGGATGCCCAGGCGCACCTTGTCCCCGCGGACATCGACGATGGTCACCTCGATGTCATCGCCGATCATCACTGTTTCGTTGCGCTGACGCGACAGCACGAGCATGTTCGGCTCCTGTGGCTACAAGGAAATCGGCCTGCCGGGCCGCGGCCCATGAACATCAGCCTAAAGACAGTATAGGCAGGTGGATAGGGGTTGTGGCAAATCTGTGCAAATTTCATGCCCCTCACCCCCGCGGGTGGAATTTCCGGTGGACGCTCTTGAGGCGGTCCTGGTCCACGTGGGTGTAGACCTGCGTGGTCTGGATGTCGGCGTGGCCCAGCAGTTCCTGCACCACGCGCAAATCCGCCCCGCCGCTGATGAGGTGGGTGGCGAAACAGTGGCGCAGGGTGTGGGGGGAGACCTCCTTGAGCAGCCCGGCCGCCCGGGCGTGCTTCTCCACCACCATCCACAGGGCGACCCTCTCCAGCGGGCGGCCGGTGCGGGAGAGAAAGAGGCGCTCCTCCCCCGCCGCCGCCGGACGGATTTCCAGGTAGCGCTCAATCGCCTCGGCCGCCGCCCGCCCCAGGGGGACCAG
This sequence comes from Planctomycetaceae bacterium, assembly GCA_044464175.1. Taxonomy (GTDB): domain Bacteria; phylum Planctomycetota; class Phycisphaerae; order Tepidisphaerales; family Tepidisphaeraceae; genus JBIQLO01. The sequence goes on from JBIQLO010000249.1 coordinate 1,706, forward strand.
CCGCTCCTTCGAGCCCTTGCCCAGCACGCGCACGCCCCGGGCCGCCAGATTCAGATCCGCCGGCTTCAGGTTGCACAGTTCCGTCGCGCGCAGGCCGGCGGCGTAGAGGAGCTCGAGAATGGCCACATCGCGGAAATAGAGGGGGGAGGCCGGATCGGGGGAGGCGATCAGCCGGTTCACCTGGTCGCGCGTCAGGACCATCGGCAGCGGGCGCTCCGGCTTGGGACGCTCCAGTTGCTCAAGCACCCGGTTGCGCCCCGGGGTATCCACCCCGTTCTCAGCCAGATACTTGAGAAAGACGCGGATGCACGCCAGCCGCCGCGTGACGGTCTGGGTGGACTTGCCCCGGCGCGACAGGTCCTGCAGATAGGCGCGGTAGTCGTCCGGCTCCCCCAGCGCCACATCCCTGCCCAGCCCCTGGAAAAAATCCCCCAGGTCCTCCAGGTCGCGGCGATAGGCATGGATCGAGTTGTCGGCCAGCCCCCGCTCCGAGGCCAGGAACAGCAGAAACCCGCGCACATGCGGCGAGGGGCTGCGCGTCTGGAGGACGGAGCGGGTTGGGGAGGCTTCATGAAACATGGATGAACCGTATCCGACTATGGTACGGATTTTTTCCTTGTAGGGGATGGGGGCGCGTGCTAAAAAGGACGGGTTCTTTTCGGGAGGCTGAACATGTCCATGACGCTCACAATTCGGGATGAGACGGTTGGGGGACGGATGAGCCACGAGCTGACGCTGGATATCCTGACCGAGCGCCTCACCGTGCGCGAGTTGATCCGCAGCCGGGTCTATCAGGAGGTGGACGACTACAACCGGCGCCGGCCGGAGACGTTCGCGGGCCTGGTGCAACCGACGGATGCGGAGACCACCCTCAACGGCTACAAGCCCAAGGCCCGGCGGACGATCCAGTGGAAGCCGCAATATGAAAAGGCGTGCGAGGCGTTCGAGCGGAACGGCTTTTTCATCCTGATCGACGACAAACAGGCCGAGAATCTGGAAGATGAAATCGTGCTTCGGCATGACACGAAGGTAAGTTTTGTGAAGTTGATGCCGCTGGTGGGAGGGTGATTATTTGAGTGGAGAAGCCAATATATATGGGCCGGACGGATTTCAGTTTTACCCGGATGATCCGCTGGCGCCACAGCAGAAAATGCTCACATTATATCTGCTGGAGGCACTACACGGAAATCAATGGCATAGCATCAGATCGCATGAAGGCAGTTCAATTGCATCGGCTTTACGAGGCGGCTCACGCCAAAAGTCATTGCTTTTTGTTGCGGGGATGCATCGCCTGCATTGGATCGACGACCGCTTAAGGAACAGCAAGCCGGAAGATACATTCCGTCAAACGGGCACTGTTTCCAAGTATGAACTCCGACGTTTGCTGGGCTTTCTTGGAAGATCGAAGCTCCTTTTTACAGCGGATGAATTAACGAAGATTATCGAGTGGGCAAGCACCTCCCAGCAGAGTTATTGGCATATGCATCCATTTGCAGGAATTATTAGTGCTGTTGAGCGGCATGCTCGAAAGTGCCTGTTGAGCAGTCCCTTGCGTACTGCGTTGGAACGATTACGCGAAAATTTATCGGTCGAAGCGGACCTCAATAATGAACGGCGGCTTCGGCAACGCATCGATGTCATCCTGGATGCTGGGACCGGTGATGTTTTTGCCGCTCTAATTAAGCGAGGTGAAGCGTGGTCCGACGTGGCGTTGGCAGACTTAGCGGCCATGTCGGCGGACCATCAATCAAATTGGCCGCCGCTTTTGGCCCACGCAGCGGGGACAGCGGGCGCCAAGCCCTCCCGCAAATGGCTGGACGAGGCCAAGCGGCATATTGAGGCTATCGGCGCGAACGACTTTTGCCGCCATGTGGCATCCTGGCTGGCAGCCATTGGCGGACCGCGGACGGATCGGGCGCTAACCGGCCCGCGCGATTACGCCCCGGACCCGGCATGGCTCTTAGGCGAGTCCAATCAGGAAATGCTCAAGGGTTTGGCTTGGACATGCGCCAGGTGCGACGATGCGGAATTAGCCAGGGCGTTGGGGGGCGCGGCGGAGGCCTGTTTCAAGAAAATCGCATGGCACGGCCCCCGCGCGATGAAGGTGGGCAACGCCTGCCTGTTCAGTCTCTCCGTCATGCCCGGCACGGAGGCGGTCGCTCAATTGAGCCGGTTGCAAAACCGGCTGAAACAGCCGACCGCCTTAAAATTGATCGCCAAGCGGTTGAGGGAAATCTCGGCGCGCACGGGATTATCGGCCGACGAACTGGAGGAAATGTCGTTGCCGGATTTCGGGTTGGACGCGGGCGGAACATTACAGCGCGACTTTGGATCGCACCGAGGGCAAATCCGGATTTCCGGCACGCGCGATGTCGCGGTGAGCTGGATCAATAAAAATGGCAAAGCGCAAAAATCCATCCCGGCGAAAGTGAGACAGGATCACGCCGAAGCGCTCAAGGAATTCAAGAAAGCGGCCAAAGACATTGGGATAATGCTGGCAGCGCAAGCCAATCGCCTTGAGCGGCTGTTGACCCGCCAGAAGGATTGGCCGTTTCGGACATGGAAGGAGCGTTATCTTGAAAATCCGCTGATCGGGCATATCGCGCGGCGGCTGATATGGACCTTCATTACGTCGGATGGTGAGGTCGCGGGCATCTGGCACAAGGGCAGGATCGTTGATGCGGCGGACCATCCTGTGGCCATTGAGGATTCGACAACGCGCGTTCGCCTGTGGCATCCCATTGAGGCTTCCGCCGATCAAGTGTTGGCGTGGCGGCGATGGCTTGAAGCGCATCAGGTGACCCAACCATTCAAGCAGGGCCACCGTGAGGTGTATCTGCTGACTGACGCCGAACGCAATACGGAGACCTATTCCAATCGTTTCGCGGGCCATATCCTGCGGCAGCATCAGTTCGCCGCACTGTGTCAGGCGAGGGGATGGACTTACCGCCTGATGGGCGCGTTCGATTCCCATAATGTCCCGACGCTGGAGCTGCCCCAATGGGGCATGCGGGCGGAATTCTGGGTCAATGATCTGGAAGCGCCGGGCATGAGGGAAGACATTTCGGGATCAGGCATTTTTCTGCACATTGCAACGGATCAGGTCCGATTTGCCCGTGATGCGGCCGGGCTTGCGCTGGAACAGGTCCCTCCGCTGGTATTGACGGAAGTCATGCGCGACATCGATTTCTTCATCGCCGTATCCAGCGTGGGCAATGACCCGCAGTGGCATGATCGGGGAGAGGCGGGGTTCGGAACCTACTGGCACAGCTACAGCTTCGGCGACCTCTCGGAAACGGCCAGGACGCGGCGGCAGGTGCTGGAGGGGCTGGTGCCGCGGCTCAAGTTCGCCGCACAATGCGCGTTGAGCGACAAATTCCTGATCGTGCGGGGGCGGCTGCGGACCTATAAGATTCATCTGGGCAGCGGCAACATCCTCATGGAGCCGAACGATCAATACCTGTGCATCGTCCCCGGGCGCGGCCAGAGCGGAGGCGAGGGAAATCTGTTCCTGCCGTTTGAGGGGGATGGCACGCTG
>JBIQLO010000250.1:0-5241 GCA_044464175.1 Planctomycetaceae bacterium
CCCGGCCGGTACGCCAGCACATCCTTCCGCAGTTCCAGAATCGTAAACGCCAGCCCCGCGAACAGCACCGCGCTCCCCACGGGAATCCAGTTCCCCCGGGCGCGCAGCCCCTGCCACCACGGCGCAATCTCCCCCCCGTGACGCCGCAGTCCCGAACGAAGCACCCGCGTTTTGCGCATGCCGATCATAATGGGGGAAGGCAGAACACAGCCGTCAGAACGCAGGAATATGAGCCGGCCGCTTCTCGGCGATCCGCGCTCTTCCACCTTCTGTCTTCCGTCTTCTGTCTCCTTTCATCTCACTCCTTCCCATAGGCATTGACGATATTCTGCACCAGTCGATGTCTTACGATATCCCCACGCTTCAGTTCGGCAAACCCGATCCCCTTGATCCCCTTGAGCTTCCGCACCGCATCCACCAGCCCGCTGGCCTGCGCCTCGGGCAGGTCCACCTGGCTCACATCCCCCGTCACGATCATTTTCGAATCGTGCCCCAGCCGTGTCAAAAACATCAACATCTGCGCGGGGGTCGTGTTCTGGGCCTCATCCAAAATGACAACACTGTCATTTAGCGTCCGCCCCCGCATGAACGCCAGCGGAATCACCTCGATGATGTCGTTCATAATGAACCGCTTGACCTGCTCAAAGTCCATCATGTCATTCAAGGCGTCGAACAGCGGACGAAGATACGGGTTCACCTTCGCCTGTAAATCCCCCGGCAAAAACCCCAGCCGCTCCCCGGCCTCCACCGCCGGGCGAGCCAGCACTAACTTCTTGGCTTGGCCATGTTTAAGCAAACTGGCCGCCACCGCCACCGCCAGATACGTCTTGCCCGTTCCCGCCGGTCCGATGCAGAAAGTCAGGTCGTGGTCGAAAATCGCCTTCACATACCGCTGCTGCCCCTCCGTCTTCGGCTTGATCGCCCGCCCGCGCGAATAGACATCGATCGCGTCGGCCGACTGCTGCCGCATCTCCTGGGCCGCATCCGTGATCGCCTGGCTCACTTCCTCCACGCTCAGCCAGTCGTGCCGCCGCAGCCGTTTTTGCATCTGCTCCAGCACCGCCGCCGCCTTCCCGACCTGCTCCCGGTCCCCGCTGACGCGCAGCTCATCGTCCCGCCCGACCACCTGGACGCCAAAGGCGTCCCGGATCATCCGCAGATGCCGATCCGCCGACCCAAACAGGGCCAGCTTTTTATCCGGTTGTTCAAGGGAAATGTTTATATTCACGATACTTGGGCCGGATTTTCCCCAAAAACCCCCGCCCTGTCGAGAGGGAAAACCGGCTAAAACTGCGACAGCCGGATCGGCAGCCGATCCCGCTGACGATATTTCTTCCGCATCAGCCGCCAAAGCAGCTCACAGCGCACCGATTCATACGCTGGATCGCGGTACAAGTTCACCGACTCATCCGGGTCAGCCTCCAGATCAAACAGCAACCCCTGCCCGGCCGTCGCCTCCGGATAAACGCTCAGTTTCCACTTTCCCGTCCGCAGCGTCTGGACGGCCCCGTAGTGGATGGTCGGCGTGATGTGAAACGGCTCGTAGCTCTCGCAGTGAATCTCCTCCCGCCCGATCGCCTCGCCCCCCAGCAGCGCCCCCGACCAGTCGATCCCCTGCACCCCCGGATGGGTCGCCCGCCCCAGCAGCCCCATCATCGTCGGATACAGGTCCACCATCTCCACCAACCCCCCGATTCGCCGCGCTTGGGATGCCCGCCCCGGCACGCGGATGAACCACGGCACCCGAATCAATTCCTCATAATGGATCGCCGGCTTGAGCAGCAGCCCGTGCGCCCCGGCAAATTCCCCATGATCCCCGGCGAACACGATGATCGTCTCCTCCAACTGCCCCGTCTCCTCCAGCGCGGCGATGAGCCGCCCCACGCAATCGTCAATCAGGCTGATGGCCGCGTAGTAGTGCCGCAATATCGCCCGCTGCGCTTCGGGCGTCAGCCGCTTGAACTGCCCGATCGCCCCGCCCACGCGCTCCATCACATCCGCCGCCGACGGCTCTCCTTTCTCTTGGGGCAGGGCGATCGCCTCCAGCGGGTACTTGTCGATCTGATCCTGCGGCGCTTCAAACGGATGGTGCGGATGGATGAACGAGCAGAACCCAAACCACGGCCCGCCCCCGGCCCGCCGGCGCACGAATGCCTCCGCCTTCGACGCGATGAAGGTCGAATGATGCAGTTCCGACGGCACCGGCGAGATGAACAATCCCCCCGTCTCCCCCGGATAGAGCGGCTCGGGACGCTCCCCCGACGCCGCCCGCACCACCCCCGCCCGATAGCGCCGCATCCCGGCCTCCCCCTCCCGGTACGAGTCGGGCCGGTCCATGCGCTCCCTCAGCCAATCCTCCCACGCCCCCCGCAGCAGGTCATCGCATTCCACCCGCTCCTCAAATCCATAGTGATCCTTGGCCGGGTCCGGCGCGATCGCCGTTAACTGCGCCGCTCCGGCAAACGCCCGCCAGTCGGAGATCGGATACCGCGACCCCAGCGTTTGCCGCGTGTACTGCTGGGGCGTCAGATGCAGCTTGCCGAACAGCCCCGTGCGATACCCGCCGCGCTGCAAATCCTCCGCCAGCGTCACCTCCTCCGGCGGCAGGATTCCCATCCCCCGCGCCCGGTTGGCTGCCGGATAGCGCCCGGTCAGGATGCTCGCCCGCGACCCCATGCACACCGGCACCTGCGCATAGGCCCTCTCAAAGACAAACGCCTCGCTCGCCAGCCGGTCCAGATTCGGCGTCCGCACCACCGGATGCCCCATATACCCCAGGCAATCCGCCCGCAACTGATCCACCATGATGAAAAGAACGTTCATAAAACCCCGCTCCCCCAAAAAATGAATTGGCCTTTGTTATTGGTTATTTGTTATTTGGACATGCAATGTTCCGTTGGCCACACAAATAACAAATAACCGATAACAAATAACAAAAAACAAATTTCTACCCCTCCAGCCCCCCCAGCAGCTCCCGCGCCCACTCCGGCTCCTGAATCACCGCCTCCACCAGCCGCTCCAGCGCCTCCGGCGGCAGCCGCGCCATGCGCATCAGGGCCTGCGCCGCCGAGAGCCCCTCCGGCAGCGCCCCCAGCAGCCGCCGCCACAACTCGCCCCCCGACTGCAGCATCCACGGCTCATATTCGATCCGGTCGGTCGCATCCATCACCTGCTCATACACCGCATCGCTCAGCCCATTGAGCCCATGCAGGCAGATCAACTCCGCCGTCCCCTTCACCAGTTCCTTCGCCAGGACAAGCCAGTTGGTCGCCTTCGCCATCACCACCAGTCCATCCCCTTCCCGCGCCACGCCGCCATATCCGATCACCGCGGCGCGCAGCAGCATGCCTCGGAGACTTCGCGGCGAGCGCAGGTCCCCGAAAGGCACATTTTGCTTGGCTGTCAAATCCGCCCTGAGACGATCCATGGGAATCCCCATCGCCATCGACGCCGCTTTCCGGGCCAATCCCTCCAGCGCGGTCCGGTGCGACATCTCCACGATCAGGAGGTACGCGGTCAACCACACGCACTGAAGTGAAAACGCCACCGGCAGCCGCGCCACCCCTTTTTCCCGGCAGCGCCCCGACGCCCGCCCGCGTGTCGCCTCGGCCAGCATCCCCCCATACCGCGACAGCAGGGGGTGGGCATGGAACGGGTGCCGCTTCCGCCGCGTCGCGCGCCGCCAGAAACTGCCCGGCCGCCCGAAAATCAGCATCCCCTCCAGATGCCAGTATTGGAGCGTGCCCACCAGCGCAAACTGATCATACAGCCGCACCAGTCGCGGATGCAGCGCCAGCAGCTCATCCCGCACCAGATAGTGCATGGTCAACCCCGCGTGCTCCGACGCCCCCTGGATCAGCCAGTTCAGCGTCAGCCGCTTGTTGATCTCCTGGCGCAGGTCGCTCTGGTGTGTGATCGCCCTCATCCCTTGGGCTCCGGCAGCGGCCGCGTGCGCGGCCAATCCGGGTTGAACGGGTCCCGCTCCGGCCGGGGCGCCGGCCGCTCCCGCACCGGCCCCGGCGCGGGCGCCGGCTTCTCCCGCGGCTGCGCCGGCGGCGCCTCCGGCGCCTGCGGCGTCGCAACCCATCCACCGCTCCTCATCCCAATACCTCCACCCCCTCACTCTAATCCCGCGCTGCCTCCCCCGACAATAAAAAATCCGCCGCCGCTCAGTGATGTAGGGTGCAATTCATTGCACCTCAATCGTGTCAAGGCCGGAGGTGCAATGAATTGCACCCTACGCAACTACAGAGCCGCTACGTCCCCTTTAGCTCTCCTCACCAGAATCGCCACCACGGTTTCTTCGGCATTGGCGCCTTAAACGGCGTCATGTGGCGTTGCTGGAGAGATTCCGTCACTTTGGCATAGCTTGAGAGCACCTGCTCAAAATCCTGTTGCAGGTTCAGCACGTGCTCCAGTTGAGGATCGAAAATGCGATAGCCGGCGACTTGTTCCATCACTTCCAGATAGCCCCAAATCTCCCGAAACACGGCCTCTGCCTTGGGGCGCTGATGCCAGTAAGGCACGGTGAGGGAGGCTTGGTCATCGAACAGCGTGATCTGGATGCCCGGGCCATCTTCCGGGCCATTAAGCTCGATATACCGGTAACGGGCCATTGCCTCCGCCACCGTGATCTGCTCAAACCGGGCGATCTCGTCGTACTGCAACGAAAAAGGCGAAAAGGCCGGGTTGCGAGAAATCAACGCCTCGGCCAATCGTTTCTTCCCGGCCTCGGCCTCGGGGCTGCGCTCCCTTTGAACAGGTTCATCCTCCTGCCCCTCCATCAATCGCTGTGCAGTTTGCAGCGGATCTTCGCCGGATTTGGGAGAAAACGCGCACAGGTCATAGCTCATGCCCATTCCTTTCGCTCAGATTCGGAAAATGCCACGGAGAGATTTTAAGGAGACAAGAAGAGCATAACCTCGTAGGGCACGCTAGAGCGTGGCCGACTCCTACGGCCGCTCACGGACCCGTCAGCCGCCATCGTAGCACAGGCTTCCAGCCTGTGGCCCGCAGAGACGCGCGGATTGAAGGCCAATCGCCGGACCGCCCCTATTTCTGCCGGTTTGCATCCTGGCGCCATTGCTTGAAAAGCGCTTCAGTCGCTTTCTCCGCCCCTTTCCACAACGGCAGTGAGATTCCCCCTTCCCGTTCCCCCCACACCTTCTGGAAGACAAGGCCCTTCAATCCGTTCTGCTCCACGCGCGATACGAATGGGGAGGTGACATACGTTTCGAGTGG
>JBIQLO010000251.1:0-5234 GCA_044464175.1 Planctomycetaceae bacterium
GCAGCTACGGCCCGATGATCCTGGGGCACGCCAACGACGAGGTGGTGGCCGCCCTGGCCAAGGCGATCGGGCGCGGCTGGAGCTATGGCGCGCCGACCGAGCATGAGACGCAGCTGGCCACGCTGGTCACCAGCGCGATCCCGTCGATCGAAATGGTGCGCTTCGTCAACAGCGGCACCGAGGCGACGATGAGCGCGGTGCGGCTGGCACGGGCGGCCACGGAGCGGGATCTGATCATCAAGTGCATCGGCGGGTATCACGGGCACGCCGACTCCTTCCTGGTGGCCGCCGGGTCGGGGGCGCTGACGCTGGGAAGCCCCTCCAGCCCCGGCGTGCCGCGCGACATCGCCTCGGCCACGCTGCTGGTGCAGTTCAACGACTTGGAGGGGGCCGAGGCGCTGTTCAAAAAATATGTGGACCGGATCGCTTGCTTCATCGTGGAGCCGGTGCCGGGCAACATGGGGGTGGTCCCGCCGGCCGAGGGATACCTGCTGGGCCTGCGGCAGCTGTGCGACAAAAACGGGGCGCTGCTGATCTTCGACGAGGTGATGACCGGCTTTCGCGTCTCCTGGGGCGGGGCGCAGGGGCTCTACCATGTGCGTCCCGACCTGACCTGCCTGGGAAAGGTGCTGGGCGGCGGCATGCCGGTCGGGGCCTACGGCGGGTCACGCCAGCTCATGGAGCGCATCAGCCCCGCCGGGCCGGTCTATCAGGCCGGAACGCTCAGCGGCAACCCGATCGCCACGGCCGGGGGCCTGGCGACGCTCCAGCTTCTGCAGGAGGACAGTGCCTATCAGAACCTGGAGGCGGCGGCCGCCCGCCTGGCCGACGGACTGGCTCAGGCGGCGCAGGCGGCCAATATTTCCCTGACCGTCAACCGCGTGGGGTCCATGCTGACGCCCTTCTTTGTGCGCGAGCCCGGACAGGCGGTGACCAATCACGAACAGGCGACGGCCGCCGACACCGAGCGCTACGCCCGCTTCTTCCACGCGATGCTCGACGCCGGCGTCTACCTGCCCCCCTCGCAGTTCGAGGCCTGGTTTGTCTCCCTGGCGCACGATGAGGAATCCATCGACCAGACCTTGTCCGCAGCGCAAGAGGCATTCAAGGCTTGTAAATGACGCGGTGCCATACAATCGCCCTGTTTTGCGGCTCATTTCCGCTGGGGTTTGGACTTTCCATTTTCATACTCTGGTTGGGGACGCGATGGTCGTGGCTGATATTCGCTGGCATCTTCGCGCTGTTCATTGGGTTTGCGCTCTTCAGCGTCGGCGCCGGGAGATTGTTTTACTTCCATGACCATAACGCCCGGCCACGTGGGATGTCGAAGTTCCGCTTCTGGGCACCCACTATTGCTTGCATCGCTCTCCTGCTCAGCAACTTTCTCGTGGCTGGCGGGATCATCATCGCCGTCCTCGCGATTCAAACCTGCTACACCGTCACCGTCCAAAATGCATCCGGTCACCGCGTTGATCACGCCCGCCTTTTTGGCGGCGGCGAGGACGACCTGATCGGCTCCATTCCGCCGGGCCAAACGGTCGTTCGTCATTTATGGTTTGGACAGGATGGTCAACTTATCTTCCGCGCCGCCATCGGTTCCGATACCCGGTCGGCCCTCGTCGACGCCTACGTCACCAACGGCGGAGACGGCCGCGCAACCGTCATTCTCAATCCGGACGGCACCATATCCGTCTCAAATTAAACTTGCAGAGGTGACCTTGGCTCGCCCTGGCTGATTGGTGGGTCAAGGCCGCCCCAGTTCCTCCGTTGTCTTCGCGTATACTTCACGTGTGAATGCGGCTACTGCTCCGTCCCTCTTCCGGCGATGCATCGACGAAGAGCCGGACGACCAACGGAGCGTTCCCGGCACGCAATAGCTCCGTAGGGTCCGCAGTACTCGGCGGACCCTCACCGTAACGAGCATAATGGTCCCCAGAGTACTGCGGATCCTACGCGGTTCACGCCTCACACCGCCTCCACCAGCTCCCCATCCTCCCGCCACTTCTTGAGCTTCATGCCCAGCGTGCGGATGCCGATGCCCAGGGCATTGGCGGTTTTGACACGGTGGCCCTTGAACTGGTCGAGGGTGGAGAGGATGACCTGTTTCTCGATGTCGGCCAGGGGGACGCCGGCCAGCGATTCAGCGCTGGCGGCGACGGGGGAGCGCCCGCTGAGCCACGGTTCCAGCGTCTGGGCGCGGATGACCCCCTCGGCCGTCTCCAGCACGCACGCCCGTTCGATGATGTTCTGCAGCTCGCGCACGTTGCCGGGCCAGTCATAGCGCTGCAGCAGCCGCAGGGCCTGGCTTTCGATATGCCGGAACGGGGCTTTTTCCCGCTTGGCGATCTGGTGGAGGAAGTGTCGGCACAGCTCGGGAATGTCCTCCGGGCGGCGGCGCAACGGAGGCAGTTCAACCGGCACGACGTTGAGGCGGTAAAACAGGTCCTGGCGAAACCGTCCCTCGCGCACCTCCTGCTCCAGATCGCGGTTGGTGGTGGCAATGACGCGCACGTCAATCTGCTGCGTGACGGAGCTGCCGACGCGCTCAAAGGCGCTCTCCTGGAGCACGCGCAGCAGCTTGGCCTGCAGCGCCGGGGCGATTTCGCTGATCTCATCCAGCAGCAGCGTGCCCCCGTCGGCCAGCTCAAACCGGCCGCGGCGCAGGCGATCAGCGCCGGTGAACGCCCCTTTTTCATGGCCAAAGAGTTCGGATTCCAGCAGATTTTCGCTCAGCGCAGCGCAATTGACGGCCAGGAAGGGCTTGTCGCGCCGTTCGCCGGCCGCATGAATGGCGCGGGCGACGACCTCCTTGCCGGTGCCGCTTTCGCCGCGAATAAGAATCGTGGCATTGGAGCGGGCGATGCGCTCGATGTGCTGCTTCACATCGCTCATGGCCGATCCATCCCCCACCAGCGGGCGCGGGGCGTTGGCCGACTCGACAGCGCATTTGAGAACGGCGTTCTCGCGGATCAGGCGGCTGTGGTCGAGCGTGCGCTCCACCAACACCTTGATCTCCTCGGCGTCAAAGGGCTTTTGAATGTAGTCATATGCCCCAAGCTTCATGGCGGCAACGGCCGTCTGCACGGTGGCGAAGGCCGTCATCAGCACCACCGGCAGCTCCGGGCGGAGCTTCTTGGCCTCGCCCAGCAGCTCCATGCCGGTCATCTGGGGCATTTTCAGGTCGGTAATGAGCAGGTCAAAGCGGCCGGGCCCGGCCAGACGCTCCAGGGCAACCGCCCCTTCCGCGCAGGCGACCACTTCATGGCCCTGGCGCACCAGCGTGCCGGCCAGCGAATCACGCATCATTTCCTGGTCATCCACCACAAGTATCCGGGGCATGTTCAACTCCGTTGTTCGCGGCCCGTGGTCCGTTGTCCGTGGTCCGCTTCTATTTGGGGCCACGAACCATGGACAACGGACCACGATTCATATCCTGATCTCAAATCGCGCACCGCCGTCGGGGCCGTTGGCGGCGGTAATCGTTCCCTCATGGGCCTCGACGATCCGATGCACAATCGCCAGCCCCAGGCCCGTTCCCGTCTCCCGCGTGGTGAAGAAGGGATTGAAAATCTTTTCCAGCACGGCCGGCGGAATGCCCGGCCCGTTGTCGGCGACGCTCACGGTGAAGCCGAAAGCGCGGTCAACGTTCCCGCCCGCCGGATTTTCCAGGTCGGCGGCCTCGCCTGCCGGGGCGTAAACAAGCCTCGTTCTGCCGCCGGGCGGCATCGCCTGGGCGGCATTGAGCAGAAGGTTGAGGATCGCCTGCTCCAGCAGGAGCGGATCACCCCGCACTTTCAGCGATGGCGGGCCCTCCACCGACAGCGTCACGCCCTGCTTCTCATAGTGCGGCCGGGCCAGCTCCGCCGCCTGCTGCGCCGCCTGCGCCAGATCCATCTCCACACAATGCGCCGCCATCTCGCGCGTGAACTGAAGCACCTGGCTCACCAGACCCTCCAGCCGCTTGACGCCCGAGGAAATCTTCCGCGTCACCTCCAGCGCGGCCGGGCGATCGGCCACATCCTGCGCCAGCATGGAGGCGTAGAGCTGAATGCCGCCCAGGGGATTGCGAATCTCATGCGCCATCCCGGCCGCCATTTCGCCCAGCGCCGCCAGGCGGTTTTTCCGCTCAAGCTGACGGTTTTTCTCGCTCAGCTCCTGGCGCAGGGCGGCGACCGTCCTTTCCAGCCGCTCCTGCGACTGCTGCAGCCGCTCGGTCACCTCCGAGTAGGCCAGAATGATCCGGCCCAGCTCTTCGATGCGCGTGGCGGGGGAGGATGATGTGCTTTGCGCGGACATCAGTTGAAGAAAAATGGGCAGAGGCGTTGGCCGCTGACCGCCGGCCATGGGCCCGACGAACAATCAGCCCGCGACAAGCCTTTTTCCATTTTCCATTTTCCTTTTTCCATGGTGCTCACCCTCCCACATCCATGCGCCCGGGCCGCTTGCCGTAGGCCGCGGCGGCATAGGTCTGGTTGACGCGCCCGGCCGCGCGGGCCTGGTTGATCTGCCGCCCCAGGTTCAGCTTGCGCTGCTGCAGCACCAGGACATCATCCCGGTCGGCGGCCGTGATCTCCTCCAGCAGTTCCCGGATTTTCCGCATCAGGGCCTCGGCCTCGGTCCGATCCGCCTCATTCAGCCGCTCGGCATAGGCCGACCAGTTCCGCCGCGCCGGCGCCACCGCCGTCTCCAGCCGCCCCGCCTCATCCAGCTCCACCTGCCGCCGCTGCAGCACCTCCAGCAGCGATTCGGTGCGCCCCTGCTGCACGTACTGGCGCTGCATGGCCGCCAGCTTCGCCAGCCGGCGATAGCACTCGGCCTGCTGGCGCAGAGGCGGGAGGATGGATTCCGTTGAAGTCATAGTTGTTGGCCGATGGCCGTCAGGCCTGTGGACCAGCGAGCCCCGGCCGGCACTCAGCGATCCGTTCATTTCCACAACCCCGACTGGCTGGTCCATTTGAGCCATTGCTGCCAGTATTCCTTGGAGAGCGTGAATTGCCCGTGGTCGAACGCATCGGCCGGCATGCGCTGCAGCAGCCACTTGGCCCGCTCATTGGCGGCCTTGGCCTGGTCGAACTTCCCCAGGGCGCAGTAGGCGTTGACGATCTGCACATACGCCGCCAGCGCCGAGGCGGCATCCTGATAGCGGAAGGTGGCGGGATCATAGAGCTTGATCGCCGCCTCATAGTCCCCCAGGACATAAACACAGTTGGACCGGTAAAAGACGCTGAGTTTCA
>JBIQLO010000252.1:0-5163 GCA_044464175.1 Planctomycetaceae bacterium
TCGCCCGGAACTCGCACGCGCCGCACTTGCCCTCCAGCTGGTCCGGGTCGCGCAGGCGCTGGAACAGCGCTGAGTTCTGGTAGGTCTTCACCACCGAGTCGCGCGGAAACCGCCCGCACGCCACCGGCAGAAAGCCGCTGGGAAAAATCTGCCCCGTGTGGCTGATGAACAGGATCCCCTTGCCGTCGTTGATCCCCAGGGGCGCCCGCTGCACCGGCTGCCCGGCGTGCCCCGCCGGGTCGCGCTGCGGGTCCCCCTGGCGCTGCAGGACGAAGCGCCGGTAGTGCGGCGCTTCGGTCGTCTTGATCCCGTAGGGCTGGGTCCGGGCGTGGTGCCACAGCCGCTCGAAGACCTTCTCGTAATCCCCCGGGCTGATCCGTTGCTCGGCCAGCCCCCGCCCCACCGGCACCAGGAAAAAGACCGACCAGAGCGCGATGCCGCTGGCCCCCAGCAGCTCCGCCATCGCATCCACCTGCTCCAGGTTCCGCCGGGTGATGGTGGTGTTCACCTGTGTCGCCAGCCCGATGGCCCGCGCCTCTTCCAGGATGCGCCAGGTCAGGTCATAGCTGCCGGCCACCCCGCGAAACCCATCGTGCGTCGGGGCATCCAGCCCGTCCAGGCTCACCGCCAGGCGCCCGATCCCCGCCTCCTTCAGCGCGCCGATCGCCTCCGGCGTCACCAGCGGCGTGGCCGAGGGGGTCATCGCCACCTCCAGCCCGCACCCCCGCGCCCCGCGCACCATCTCAAACACATCGTCGCGCTTCAGCGGGTCCCCCCCCGTCAGCACCAGCAGCGGCGGGCGGGCAAAGCGCCCCAAATCGGCGAACAGCGCCAACGCCGTCTCCAGCGTCAGCTCCCCCGGATGGCGCTTGGGCTGGGCGCACGCCCGGCAATGGTGGCAGACCAGGTCGCACGCCCGCGTGATCTCGTAAAAGACCACAAACGGGCTGTGCGACCAGGCCGCCGCCCCCCCGAACGCTCCGCCCTGAGACTTCCCGTGATTCATCCCGGCACCCGCCTACGAGGCCATCCGCTTCTCCAGCTCCAGCGCCCGCGGAAAGAGGATGCTGTTCTCCTTGTGCACGTGCCGGTGCGTGTCCGCCTCCACCTCCGCCAGCCCCGCCAGCATCGCCCGGAAGGTGTTGCAGGCGTCGGCCGGCGCTTCATAGTTGCCCGACAACCGGCGCATCCGCTCCATCGCCTGCCCGGCGTCGTCATGCTCATGCTCCATCACGCGCACCGGGTTGCCCACGCCCGACCCGCACTCGCCCCTGGGCGCCTGCCCCTTCTCCAGCGCCCGGATCATCGGGAACAGCCCCTGCTCCTCCTTGTCCATGTGGGAAAACATCTCGGCCGCGAAGCGCGCATAAATGTCGTTCACCTCCAGCAGCCACGGGTGGTTGGCCCCGTGCACCGCCGCCACCTTGCGCACCATCGCCCCCAGGCGCGGCAGCTCCCGCTTCAGATAGGCGTGGTGGGTCTGCTCCACATGGTCGGCCAGCGCCGTCAGGCTCGCGCTGGTCCAGTTCCGCTCCGGTTCCTGCGGCGTCACCGCGTCGCTGGCCAGCAGCACCTGGAGCACCACCGCCGCGTCAATCCCCTTCTCCGCGCACACCTCGCGCAGCGGCCGTTTGCCGCCGCAACAGTAGTCGATCCCCAGTTTCTCAAACACCCGGCTCCACCCGGGCCGCGCTGCGACCAGTTCCCCGATCGTCGAGTCAATGGTCGGTGTCTCCGTTGCAGTCATGGCTTAAAACTCCTGAAAAAAAGATCGTTTCGTGACTTCATGATTCATGCCCCCGCCCCCCTTCGCCCGTGGGGGCGTCCCTCCGATTCACTCCCCCTTGTGCCTGCCGCCCCGCCCGTGCCTGCACCGCCGCGGCGGCATCGCCGCATCCAGCCCGCGCCGCTGCGCCATCTCCCGCCCCATCGCCTTCACCTGGTTGTCCGAGAGCACCCGCTGCGCCAGCGGAAAGACCCGCTCATCCTCCAGCGCGATGTGCCTGCGATAGACCCCCTCCATCTCCTCCACCAGCCCCAGCAGCCGCTCAAACCGCTCCGGCGGCAAGGTCCCCTCGGCCACCCACTGCCGGGCGATCTCATTCGCCTCCGCGTGCCGCGCTTCGTTGGCCCGGTGATCCCCCTCCAGCTGATCCACCTCCGCCAGAAGCCGGCGCACCTCCGGGTCATTCGACTCCCGCAGCCGCGGAAACAGACTCTCCTCCTCATCCTCGTTGTGGTGCGGCGCGGCGTTCTCGAAATAGCGCACCGACTTCTCCAGCGCCTCCCGCCCCCGCTCATCCAGCGCCCCGCCCCGATACTCCCGCGCCACCGCCCCCATCGCCCCCAGAAATTTCTCGATCCGCCGGTGACAATCCGTCAGCAGCCCCATCGGCGTCTCAAATCCGTGATCCGGTTTCTGTCCAATCTGCACAGGCATGGCCGGCTCCTTTCATCCCCCGCATCGCACCCGCCCAGCGGGCCCGAAAAACGCCCCCATCGCCTCTTTGAAAATCCGCCCGGACAATTCTAGGCGGCTTAAAATGGATATCAAGGTCTTATTATTATTTTCTCTCCTCCCCGCTCTCACCCCACCCGCCGCTGCGGCACAACCCCCATCCGTTCTGGCATGCGCCTTGCGGCCGGTTTCCGCGCCGGGCCCGGGATGGGCCCACGCTTCAACCAGGAGGCGATGATGGCCGTCAAACCCAACGAACCCGACACCCCCCGCGCCCCCGGCGCCTCGCGCCCCGCCGCTTACAGCGACGGCGCGGTCGCCGATCCCGACGTCGGCAGCGCCCCCCGCATGAACACCGGCATCGGCCCCCAGCGCGATGCGCCGGCCCAGGGCTCCCCCACCCGCGCCCGCCACCAGCAGGTCCGCGACCTGATGACCGCCGACGTCGAGGTCTGCGACCCGCACACCGGCCTGGACTACATCGCCCGCATGATGGCCGAACGCGATGTCGGGGCGATCCCCGTCGTCGAAAGCACCGACACCATGAAACCGGTCGGCATCATCACCGACCGCGACATCGTCGTCCGGATCATCGCCAAGGGGCAGGCCGTCGACGAAGTCACCGCCGAGGACTGCATGAGCACCGACCTGTTCACCCTCTCGCCCGAAACCGGCGTCGAGCAGTGCATCCGCCAGATGGAGGAGCACCGCGTCCGCCGCGCACCGGTGGTCGATCCCGACGGCCGCTGCATCGGCATCATCACCCAGGCCGACATCGCCGAACGCGCCCGCTCCGAACAGACCGCCGAGCTCCTGCAGGACCTTTCCCACCCGCCCGGCCACCAGGGGGCGTATCACTAGAACAAATTCGTAAACCCCTGACCCAAGGAGATGAGCCATGCCCGCCAAAGCATCCAATCCATCCAAGCGATCCACCCCCAAGAAAAAGCCGACCGCCAAGGCCAACGCCACCGAGCGCATCGCCCGCCGCCCCGGCACCACCCCGCCGGTGCGCATTCCGGCCTCCTCGAAGCAGAGCAGCCAGAAGCGCTTCCCCGGCGAGACCCCCCTGACCGGCGAGGACCGCCCCCTGTCCCGCGCCCGCGGCAAAAAAGAGCAGCCCTCCCCCACCCGCCGCACCACGGCCAAGCCCGGCCACACGCCCCAAGGCAAGCGCCAGCCGATGAGCAAAGCCACCGGCAACGCCCGCCAGCCCTCCCGCTGAACCGCGCTTGCAGGCTATCTTCGCTGACCTCGCTCCTCCCCCTCTGGGTGCCACGGGTCATGGGACTCCATGACCCGTGACTCACGACCCTCCCCAGGCGCGAGGCAGCGAGTTCGTTCACCCCAGAATCCCCGGATTGGCCTCAATTCCATAATCTCAAAATAGACACCAGAGTGCTTCAATCCCCCTCCCACGACCGCCCGCATCCCCACGCCCCCAGCCCAAACGCCTCCCCCAGCGTCGCCGCCACATCCGCAAACGTCTCCCGCCGCCCCAGCGCCCCCGTCCGCCCCCCCTGCCGCACCAGCAGCGGCACCAGCTCGCGCGTGTGATCCGTGCCGCCAAAGGTCGGATCGTTCCCATGGTCGGCCGTGATGACCAGCAGATCCTCCTCCGACACTTTCGGCAAAAACCTCGCCAGCCACCCGTCAAACGCCTCCAGCGCGGCGGCATACCCCGCCGGGTCGCGCCGATGCCCATACAGCACGTCAAAATCCACCAGGTTCGCCAACAGCAGCCCCTCCCCCATCCCCGTCCACAGCGCCTCGATCCGTTCCATCCCCTCGGCATTGGAGCCGGTCGGGTAACTCTGCGTGATCCCCCGTCCGGCGAACAGGTCCGAAATCTTCCCCACCCCCACCACCGCCCGGCCCGACCCCGCGATCGCCTCCAGCACCGTCGCCGGGGGTGCAAGCGAAAAGTCATGCCGCCCCGCCGTCCGCACAAACGCCCCCGACCGTCCCACAAACGGCCGGGCGATCACCCGCCCGATCCGGTACGCATCCGCCCAGCGCCGTGCCACCTGGCAGAGGGAATACAGCCGATCCGGCTCAATCACCGCCTCATGCGCGGCGATCTGCAGCACCGAGTCGGCCGATGTATACAAGATCGGCCGCCCGCTCCTCAGATGCTCTGGCCCAAGCTCCTCGATGATCGCCGTCCCGCTGGCCGCCCGGTTCCCCAGAAACCGCACCCCCGCCTCGCGCTCAATGCCTTCCACCAGTTCATCCGGAAACCGCTGGAAGACCCCAAACGGCTCGGCCACCACCGCCCCGGCCAATTCCCAGTGCCCCGTCGTGCTGTCCTTCCCGGCCGACACTTCGCGCATGCACCCAAACAGCCCCCCCGGCCGATCCACCGGCGCCCGCCCCACCACCTGCCCCATCCCCAGCCCCCACAAGGTCGGCAGCCGCCCCGCCAGCCCCGGATCGCGCTCCAGCAGATGCCCCAGCGTGTCCGCCCCCGCATCCCCATACGCCCCGGCATCCGGCGCCCCCCCGATCCCCACGCTGTCCAGCACAATCACCACCGCCCGCATCGCGCCTCCTGGTCACCAGACCCATCCACCCCTGCAAACCCCGGACCGGACGCCGGCGGCGTATGTCTCCACTCCCCTGCGGAGTTGATAAGGTTCCCCCTTGAAAGGTTCCGCGCGGAACATTGTCTCTCACGCTGCGCAGCCCGTCACAAGACCCCGCAG
>JBIQLO010000253.1:0-5159 GCA_044464175.1 Planctomycetaceae bacterium
GCCCAGGCGTGGATTGGGGGCGGGGGAGTCCCAGCCGGCGAAGGGCCAATCGGCGGGAATGTGCTTTTGGCCGGGAAACAGGATGGCCTGGTTGAGGGACCAGGTAAGCCGGCCGGTGGCGCGGGTGGCGGAGGGGACGGAGGCGGGGGTCAGATTGTCGGCCGGTTCGGTGGCGGGTTGCGTGGTGGGGACGGGAATGTTGAGCATGTACTCGATGGGCTGGACACCGCCGACGGGGTCTTTCATCAGGGGCCAGCCGTAGGCGAAGGCGCCGACCATGCGGTAGTGTCCCTGGTCGTCCTTGAGGTAGATGGGGGAGCCACTCATTCCGGCGATGCTGCCGGTGTGCTCGAGGTTGGCGCCATGGCAGCGGACCAGGATGACATCATGCTTGGGGTTGAAATTCCTGAGCACGGAGAGGACTTCGACGCCAAACCGTTCAATTTTCGTGCCCTGGAAGACGGAGAGGCCGTAGCCGGTCATGCCGGGACGGACTTCGGCGACGGGCATGTATTTGTGGAGGTCCAGCGTCCGGGGGGGCGGGGCCTTGGCGTGGAGCGCGGGGGTGAATGCCAGAAAAAACGCAGTGATGGCGAAGATGGCAGCTCGCATGGAAAATCCATCCTAGATTGACAGGCGCGCTGCCGCAACCTGCTGGGGGGTGAAAAGGCGCATTGCCGGCGGAAAAGGGGGTTTTTGGTCGATTTTTGCGGGTGCGGGATGGGCGGGCCGAGGCCAGGGGGTCAATGGCATGGAGTTTGTTACCTATCTTGACATCGGAACGAAGTGATTGGTTTCACCCTCAAAAAAGAAAGGAGATTCATCATGGCACTGCCTACACGCGTTTCACGATCCGGTTACTCGGACCCGATTGAGGCCGCCCAGCGGGAGTTTGATTCGATGCTGGGGCGCTGGTTTGGCGGACGGGGGGATGAGGGGTATCTGGCGCCGTATTGCGTGGATGTGCGCGAGGATGCGGACCACATTTATGTCGAGGCGGAGCTGCCCGGCTACAAGAAAGAGGATGTGGACGTCATGCTCGAGAACAACACGCTGACCATCAGCGCTGAGCGTAAGAGTGAGCGGAAGGAAGGGGATGGGAAGGACAAAGGTCAGATGCTCCTGCACGAGCGGCGTTACAACCGCTTCCAGCGGAGTTTCACCCTGCCGCCGACGGTGGATGAGCAGAGCGTCCAGGCGAAGCTGGACGAAGGGCTGCTGACCATCACGTTGAATAAGCGGGAAGAGACCAAGCCCCGGAAGATTCAGGTGGGGTAGGATCAATAAAGAATTACGAATCAAGAATTATGAATTTATTATTCATAATTCTTGATTCGTAATTATATCAGGCGGTGATGCCGGTGATCTTGACCTGCACGTAGTGCTGGCGGTGGCCCTGCTTTTTATGGTAGCCCTTGCGGCGCTTGTACTTCTGCATGGTCAGCTTGGGGCCCTTGGCGGGACCGAGCACATCGGCGGTGACGGCCGCACCGGCCAGGACGGGGGCGC
Organism: Planctomycetaceae bacterium; assembly: GCA_044464175.1. Taxonomy (GTDB): domain Bacteria; phylum Planctomycetota; class Phycisphaerae; order Tepidisphaerales; family Tepidisphaeraceae; genus JBIQLO01. Next base: position 1,510 of record JBIQLO010000253.1, read on the forward strand.
CGATTTTGGCTTCTCCCTCGCCACCAATGAGGAGGACGCGGTCGAAGGTGATGCTCTTTTGATCGGGGGAGACTTCCCGGTCGATCAAAAGGGTATCGCCACTGGTGATCTTGTGCTGCTTGCCGCCTTCTTCAATAATCGCGTACATCAAACTCTCCGGAAAATTCGCAAAGGGGGGAATTTTGGCGATTGGGCGGGGATTGTCAAGGGAACTATCCCCCTTTTTCCCCAGGGGCGCAGGTGAGTTTGTTTTCCTTGTACCACTGGACGGCATCCTCGTTGAGGGCGGCGATCATGCTGGGGAGGGACTGGCGCAGGGTGTGCCGAGGGGACCAGCCCAACTGCTGCTGGGCCTGTGTGATGTCCAAATCGTAATGATCGTCACATAAATCGATCATCCATGGTTTGATAAAGGTGTGGCCCCAGGGTTTAAGGTGGTTTTCAAGCCAGGAGCCGGCCTTGGCGACGGGCTTGGGAATCTCGGTGGTTTTCCAGGGTTTGTCCCACAACAGGCGCCCGAAGGCATCCTGCAACTGGCCATAGCTGAGGACTTTATCCTCGCCGATCAGGAGGACGGAAATGTCTGGTAACCGGGCGCGGCGGTCTATCCCCAGGCGTATGGCATCCACCAAATCGTCCAGATGGACCATGGACTGGCCATGGGAGAGGTCGCCGGGGAAGACGTGGCCTTCCAGTTGTCGTTCGGCGATGCGCTGAATCTGGTGGGACAGGGGCAGGGAATGGCAGCGATCGGTATAGACCCCGGCGATGCGGAGAATCAGGACGGGGATGTGCCCGCGCTCGACGGCGATGACCTGCTCCGTGCGCACCTTGCTGCGGGGATAGTCCCACTTGGGTTCCAGTGGGGAGTGTTCGGTGATTTTCTGCCCCACGAGGCAGGGGGCATGGACCAGCATCGTGCTGGAGAAGATGAATCGGCCCACTTCAAAGCCCAAAGTATGGAATCCCTGGAGCAGGCGTTCGGTGCCGCGGACGGTAACCTGCTCATAGAGCGGGCTGGGCTGGCCGGAGAAGTCATAATAGGCGGCCAGATGGACGACGCCGGCCAAGTTGGGCCCGAAATGGGTTTTGACTTCGTGCAGGCCCCGGCGGACGGAGGCATCGTCGGTCAGGTCCACTTCCAGCGCCTTGGCCTCGTGGTGGGAATGGGGCAGGCCCGGCTTGTCGAAACCTGTGACGGTGTAGGCGTCGGCCAGACGCTCGACCACGGCCGATCCAATCAGACCGCCACTGCCGGTTACCAGAACAGTAGGTTTCTTGCCGGGCAAGAGAGGCTCCTTTCTTGATCCGTATGCCGTGGAGGTTGCCGGTACGGATCAGGCGATGGTGATCTGATCGTTCAGGTAGACTTCCTGGACGAGGTTTAGCAGTTGAATGCCTTCATTCATGGGGCGTTGGAAGGCTTTTCGGCCGGTGATCAGGCCCATGCCGCCGGCGCGCTTGTTGATGACGGCGGTTCGGGCGGCGTCGGCGAAATCATGCTTGCCGGAGGCACCGCCGCTGTTAATCAAAGGGCTGCGCCCCATGTAGCCATTGGCGACCTGGTATCGGCACAGTTCGATGGGGTGGTCGTCCGGAGTCAGGTCGGAATAGACGCGCGGGTCGGTCTTGCCGAATTTCAGTGCGGTGAAGCCGCCGTTGGTTTCGGGGAGTTTCTGCTTGATGATGTCGGCCTGTATGGTGGCGCCCAGGTGGTTGGCCTGGCCGGTGAGGTCGGCCGCCAGGTGGTAGTCCTGCTGCTTCGTCTTGAATTCCTCGTTGCGCAGGTAGCACCAGAGGACGGTGACCATGCCCAGTTCATGGGCGTGGGCGAAGGCGTGGGAAATCTCCTGGATCTGCCGGTCCGACTGTTCGGAGCCGAAGTAGATAGTGGCCCCGACGGCGGCCGCGCCCATGTTCCAGGCCTGCTCCACCTGGGCAAAAAGAATCTGGTCGTATTTGTTGGGATAGGTGAGCAGCTCGTTGTGGTTGATCTTGAGCAGGAACGGGATTTTGTGGGCATATTTGCGGGCGACCGATCCGAGTACGCCGAGGGTAGAAGCCACGGCATTGCACCCCCCTTCGAGGGCGAGCTTGACGATGTTCTCAGGGTCGAAGTAGATCGGATTGGGGGCGAAACTGGCGCCGGCGGAGTGTTCGATGCCCTGATCGACCGGCAGGATGGAGACATATCCGGTTCCAGCCAGACGGCCGGTGTTGAGGATCCACTGGAAATGGCGCAGAACGGGGAGGGGTCGGTCGGATGGGGCGACCACGCGATCCACGAAATCGCCGCCGGGCAGGTGGAGCGCTGATTTGTCAAACCCCCTGGCGGTGTAATTCAGCAGGTCCTCGGCTTCCCCACCAAGCAGTTCCTCGATTCGGGCGGTGCGATCACTCACGGGATGGTTCTCCTTGAAATGGGGTTCTCTGGATCACGGGAGCATTCGATGCCGGACGATCTGATTTTATCGAAGGGGGAATCGGGACGCGACGGCTATTCTGCTTGAGCGGGCGAAGCCGTGTAAAATTCCGATAGAGGTTCTATGGCTCATTGAGGCGGAGGGTTGCCGCAGATGGGGCACGGATGGCCCTGGATTGTTCTAGCCGCTCATACGCTGTTGGAACCGCGTGAGGCGGCGCCGCGGGCGGATCGGCTATTTACCGACGCCGTAAAGGGCCGAGAGGACCGTGTTGAGGACCATGCGGCCGGCGTCGATTCGGTTGTCGGGCCATTTCTGGGGATCGTCATTGAGGACGGTCAGTTTCTTGAGCAAGTCATCGTGAATTTGCTGGCCGGTGCGGCCGCTGGGAATGACGATCTTCCAGTCACCGGATTCGTCCACCATGGAAACGAACAGGGCAGGCGCACCGCCGGCCTTGAGAAGATGAACGACGCCGACCGGAGGCCCATAGTAAGTGGGGGTCGGCGTCTTCTTTCGCCCCTTACGGCTGCGCAGGGCGCGCTTGGGGGCGGCGGCAGAGCGGGCGGCGCCGGACTGGGCGCTAACGGGCCAGTTGGCCTGGGCCTGCTTGGCGTTATCGACCAGTCCCTGAGCGCCGGAGGCATTGGCAAAGGTTTGTGTGGCGTCAATCTCGAATCGGCGCTTGTATTTCTCCAGCCAGGCCTTCTGGAATTTGCGGGCCTGCTCGTCCAGGTCGGTGAATTTTTTGTTTTTGAAAGCCCCGATGCGATCGCGCTCGGCATCGACCAGCGTGTTGATCATCTCATCGAAATTGCCGGGCTCGACGGCGTTTTCAGCGGCGGATTTGAGGACGGCGGTCATGTTGCCCATAAGGACGTTGCTGATCGGCTTCACGCCCGTGGGCAGGGCGGGGGGCTTGGGCGGCGGCATGTTGCTCGGTTGCGAGGTGGCATCGTGATTCGCCGCATGAACCGGGGGGGCGGACAGGCCGATCCCGCCGAAAGCAAACGCAGCGACCAGAGCGAGCTTCATGGATTGTCGCATGGTGGGTTTCCTTGCTTCCACCAGCGTAGCACGCGCGGGAAGGCGTTGCCAAGACGGGCTGCATGAATTGCAGATGCGGCTGCGCCCGAGGGGGGGTTGGATTGATGTCAGATTTTTTTCACATCGGCCGATCGATGACGAACCGGGCCATGGTCTCCAGGGCGGCTTTGGCCGGGGAGG
>JBIQLO010000254.1:0-5148 GCA_044464175.1 Planctomycetaceae bacterium
GACCTGTTTGCCATGCGGGAGTATCTCAAACGGGCGGCGGTTCTGGTGTATCAGCAGCGCCATGCCTTTTTGAACATGGCGCACATGACCAACACCCAGATCATCCCGATCAACACCTGGGCCGGAATGAACCTGGACTGGGAGATGCACTATGGGATGGATGATTTTCAGGACCGCTTCAGCCGCGATTTCATCCGGACGGAGACGATCGGGCTGCAATCCGGATGCGTGCCGGTGGTTCTCAACGGAATCCGCGGGCAGGCCACGCCCCAGCGGCGGGCGTTCGTGGACCGCACGCAGACGGCGGCGACGGTGGTGCATGAGATCAGGGTGTGGCCCTCGCCGCCCAAGATCGCGCAAAAGGTGCATGCGATGATGGATGAATTTGGCTATGGACGCCCCGACTGCCGCGTGTTCACCTACTGGCAAAAGCCGTTTCCCGCGTCGTTGAGCGGGCCGGATGCCCAGGCGCTGATCCTCAGCCGGGAGGGGCGGGCGTTGATCTTTGTCGCCAGTTATGGTTCGGATGGGGAATGCACGCTGACGCTGGATCCTAAGGCGCTGGGGCTGAAGGGCGGCGGTTCGTTTGTGAACCTGGAGGATGACCAGCCGGTTCGCAAGACGGGCGAATTCACCGCGCAGTTTCAACTGCCGCACCACGATTTCCGCATTCTGGCGTATCGATAGGAAGGGTTGATGATGGGATACCGGCTGATTTGTTGTCTTCTGCTTCTGGGGGCCGTGCCTGCGGCGGGCGCTGGTGCGCCGCCGCCCAGGGAGGAGAATCCAGCGCTGTCACTGTTGAATAATGCCATCACGTTCTACGCCGGGTTCGATGCTCAACTGCCGGCGGCCGATCTGGCCAATGGGAAGGCCGAGCCGGTCTCCGTTGCAGGCAAGCCGGTATTTTTGCCCGGCCGGTTCGGCCAGGCGCTGCTGACGGGGCAGAAGGGGGGCGGCGCGATGGTCACATACGCCACGCCGGGCAACGTGGATTTCACCAAACCCGGGGCGCTGTCGTTCTGGGCGGCGCCGGTGAAGTGGATTGAGCCGGGGGAGCAGCCGCAGCGGCCGTATCTGCATCTGCTGGCGGTGCCCGCGCCGCGCGGGGCGCTGCTGATTGAACGGATGGGATTCAGCCTCAAGCCGAAGCGGGCCGACCGGTTGCTTCTGGGCTATTTCAATATGCCGGAACTCAAGACGGCGATGGCCGGATATCCCACGGAGCAATGGAAGGCGGGGGAGTGGCGGCTGGTGGTGATGAACTGGGATGTCAATGGATTTTCGGCCAGTTTCAACGGCGCTGCGCCCCACCGCGTGGAATTCAGCCGCCGTTTGAAGGAGGGGGATTTTTCCACCACGGGCCCGAAGGCGCTGGTGCAGATCGGCAACACGGGTTCGGAAACCACGCTCATTGACGAGCTGACCTTTTACAACCGGCCGCTGCGGCCCGAGGAAATCAAAGCCATTGCGGGTGTCAAGGCGGAGTAGGCGGAGAGGCGGAAGTAATTTTCCGCAGTCCGCGTTGGCGCGTTGTCAGAGAGGGAGCGAGACAAGCCGAAGTTTATCCTGGAATTTCGCCAGGGAGAGTACTGATGGAATTGAACGCCTACCTGGACGATTCTTGACGATTCCCTAACCAACCTTAGGATGAATTGCTGGAAACGAACCAGACTCCCAGCGCCATGCCCGGTTTTTTTGATGTCCAGGAATCGCTTGTCCGTCCCAAGGCGGCCGCCGCGCCGGCCGGAGAGGGGCCGCAGGTAATTTCCGTCTCGCAGCTGACCCTGCAGATCGGTCGCACGCTCAAGTCGGCTTTTCCCGGCCAGATCTGGGTTCGGGGCGAAGTCAGCAACTGTTCGCTTCCCCCTTCGGGCCATATTTACTTCACGTTGAAAGAGGGACGGGACTGCATCAACGTGGTGCTGTTCAATTCCGATGCCCGGCGACTGAAGTTCAAGCCCGCCAATGGCCTGGAACTGATCGTCGGCGGCACGGTCGATGTCTATGGCGCGCGGGGGTATTACCAGTTAAAGGCCCAGACGCTTCAGCCGGCGGGGGAGGGGGCGCTGGAGCTGGCGTTTCGGCAGCTCAAGGCGAAGCTGGAGGCGGAGGGATTGTTTGAGCCGGAGCGCAAGCTGCCCCTGCCGCCGTATCCGGTGCGCCTGGCGCTGGTTACCAGCCGGCAGGCGGCCGGGCTTCAGGACATGCTCAAGATTCTTCGGCCGCTGCGTTATCTTGCGTTGTTCGTGTATCACGTTCCTGTGCAGGGAGAGGGGGCGGCGCAGAAAATCGCCGAGGCGCTGCTTCACCTGAACAGTCATTCCGCCCAGATCGGCGGGATCGACGCGATTCTGCTGGGGCGCGGGGGGGGATCGCTGGAGGATTTGTGGGCGTTCAACGAGGAGCCGGTGGCCCGGGCCATCGCGGCCTCGCGCATCCCGGTCATCACGGGCATCGGGCATGAGGTGGATGTCTCCATCGCCGATCTGGTGGCCGACTACCATGCGCACACGCCGACCAAAGCGGCCGAGGTTGTGATTCAACACTGGAAGCAGGCCGCCCGGACGCTGGAATACGCCGGCACGCGGCTGCGCACCGCCGCGCGCAATTACCTGCGCGACGGCCGGCAGCGCCTCAGCGGGATCGAACGCCACGAGCTGTTCCGCCGGCCGGTGGATCAGGTCAACCGATTCCGCCAGCTGGTGGATGACCGGCAGCGCGACCTGGCGCGGGCCGCCGATCAGCGGCTGCGGTCGGAGCGACGGCGGTTGGAGCTGTGTCGCCAGCGGCTGGAATCGTTCGCGCCATCGGCCATTCTGGCCCGCCGGCGAAAGGGGCTGCATGAACTGGAGCGACGGCTGCAGCAGGCGGCGGCGGCGCCGCTGCGGAGGGCCCGCCAGCGGGTGGACCGCGCCGACGCGACGCTGGCGGCGCTTCATCCGCGGCGTTTACTGCTTCGCCGCGCTGAGCAACTGGAGTCGCTGGTTCGGCGGGTGGACCGGGCGGCGGGCGCCACGCGCCGGCGTTTCGGGCAGCAGTTGGACATGCTCGAGAAGCACCTTCATGCGCTGGGACCCCAGCAGGTGCTGGAGCGCGGGTATACGATGACCCTGGACCGCAAGGGGCGGCCGATCCGACGGGCCGATCAGCTCCAGCCGGGGGACCGGCTCCTGACTCGTTTTGCCGATGGGGAGGTGGAATCGACCGTGCGCGATGCCAGGCAGGGGGAGCTCTTTTCGTAAGCGATCGCCAAAATTTCCATGAAGCCAAATGAAGATGATCCAGCCCCACACCCGAGCGTCCGTACCCTGCTGGGGATTAGTCGCGTGTTTTGCCGGGTGTATCATGGGCTGAGGATTCAATCTCCCGTATTTCTGCCGCGGCGCGGGGCGGCGATTCTCATTTCCAACCATATCAGCGGGCTGGACCCACTGTTATTGCAATCCACCACGCCGCGGCTGATCACCTGGATGATGGCTCGGGAATATTATGAGATAGCGGCCATGGGGTGGATATTCCGGCGCTCGGGCATGATTCCCACCAGTCGCAACGGGCGGGACATGGCGGCGATGCGGTCGGCGCTGCGCGTGCTGGGTCAGGGGGGGGTGGTCGGGATTTTTCCCGAGGGGCGGATCGAAACGGAAAAGCGACTGTTGCCGTTTCATCTGGGGGTGGCGTTGCTGGCAATGCGGTCCGGCGTGCCGGTCTATCCCGCCTGCCTGGAGGGGGCGCAGCGGGGGAGGTCGATGCTGGCGGCCTGCCTGCTGCCGGCGCGGGCTGTGGTCCGGTTCGGTGCGGCGATTCATCTTCCCAAAGGGGATCCCACCCGGCAGACGCTGGTTGAGGCAACGGAACAATTGCGCCAAGCTGTTCAGTTTCTTTCATCGCCATCACCCGAATCTTTTAACATAGCTTGACAGGGGTGAAGTTGAATCCAATAATACGGGCAGAGGGAAGGGGAGGAATAGAAAAAGTTGGAGAGATCGGAAAGCAATCGCCGAAGAATTACGTGTTGGGGGCAATGAATGAAATTGACCTTCGCTTCAACGGAGCCTACGCTGAAGCATTGATGAAAAAGCTCGCGCCACGGCGCATTTTCTCCCCTCCGGAAGACAGCGTGCTGAAAAGCCGCTGTCTTCTTTTTGTGTTTTCACTTTCTGAATCAGTCACGCGGCGGAGCCAGCGTCGTCGACCGGCGCCGGGGCGATGGCGGGCACCATCGAGATTGCCGGATTCCGACTGAACTTTCCGCCGAAATCCGCCGCAGCACATCCAAGATGGTGCGTGTGCCACGTCATGAGCCTGCGCTGGACAGAGCCTGTGGACGCTCCGCTTTTTGATTGACACCCCGGCCCGATGGCGGTAGCCTGACTCAATCAGATGCTCCTGTTCCCTTCCGCGGAGCCCTCATGAGCAGCCGAAACGTGGCCCATCAATTGACGCAGTGGATCCGGAACGGACAGGCCGCCGTCGGATCATACCTGCCTCCCACGCGGCAACTGGCCTCACAGTTCGGGGTGAGCCTGCACACCGTGGGGGTCGCCCTGAAACAACTGGAGACGCAGCAACTGGTGGAGTGCCGGCCGCGGCGGGGGGCCTTGGTGCGGGCGCGGACGCCGGAGGAGGCGATGGAGCCGCAGATTCAGCAGATCGCGGTTTTTGTGGCCAACGAGCGGCAGTGGATGACAGCGCCGCATCATTCCGAGTGGAGCTGGCAGATCGTCCACGCGCTGGAGCAGGAGCTGTTCAATGCGGGATTCTCCCTGACGGTGATCTCCCCGCCGTCGGTGGGGGGAGAGGCCGAGAGCGGCATATCGCTGGAGCAGCGGCTGGAGCGGCTGGGGCGCACGCTCTGCGGCGCGGTCTGTTTCTCCTGCCCGGGCGTGCTGGAGATGATCGAGCAGTTGCAGCAGCGCGATGTGCCGTGGGTGGCGATCAACCGCCCGGGACGGCAGATCAACCACAATTACGTCAGCGCGGCCAACCAGCAGGGAGGATGGACGGTGGGACGCCTGTTCGCCCTGAGCGGGTTGGAGCGCGTGCTGCTGCTGAGCAACAACGCGGCCCGGTTCGCCTCCGACACCGAGAAGATGACGGGGATGTTCCAGGGGTACATTGAAAGCGGGATGCCCACCGGCGGGTTGC